>JAPDJF010000010.1 GCA_029259185.1 Hadesarchaea archaeon | reverse complement strand
TAGTTCGTACACTATGAGAAATGCTACCCACTTCCACGATCCCGTTTCCTGCTTGACTACGCCCACGGTCGCTAGGCACGGGAGATACACGAGTACAAACGCCATGTATGCGAGCCCGGTTACGGGATCCACGGTGGCCGTGATCATATTTTTTATTGATGTTTCCCCCTCTGCTCCGTACAGGATTCCAACTGCCTCGACAACGATTTCTTTGGCAAGAAAACCGAAGATCAATGCGGTCACGAGGATTGAGCTGAATCCGAGCGGGGAAAATATCGGGTGGAAGAATTTTCCGAGCTTTCCCGCATACGATGCCATGCTTCCGGGTTCCACTCCCCACGGGAAGTAGGTGAGGAACCACAGTAACAAAGCACCCCCAAACAATACCGTACCGGCTTTTCTCAAGAAAACTACTCCCCTCTCCCATGTGAGCATCCAAATCGCTCTCGGTGTTGGTACTTGATAAGGGGGAAACTCGAGCATGAAAGGTCCGGGTCTACCTTTGAGAGCTGGGACTACCCTCCTGAATACGAGAGCTACTCCCACCGCTAGGATGATTCCTAATAGATACATGGAGAAAACCACAGTTCCCGCGTGAGCTGGGAAGAGAGCTCCAGCGAAGAGGACGTACACAGGCAACCTAGCCGAACAAGACATCAAGGGGTTGACCAAGATGGTCGTGAGTCGATCTTTCTCGTTCTCTATGGTTCTGGTTGCCATCACCGCTGGGAGGTTGCACCCGAATCCCATCAGCATAGGCACAAATGATTTTCCACAGAGACCGATCTTGTACATCACCCGATCCATGATGAAAGCGGCCCTCGGGAGATACCCAACTTGTTCTAGCACCGCAAGCGCGAAAAAGAGGAAAAATATGGGGAATATGAAAACCATCACGAATCCTAGCCCACCGCATATTCCATCGGCCCAGAGAGAGGAGAGGGGGGTTGAGGCATCTCCGAATATCCCACCCAAGAACAAGAACCCGTTTTCGAGCATCGTCATGAATGGGGCCGAAACTTCGAATGCGAATTGAAATACC
>JAPDJF010000004.1 GCA_029259185.1 Hadesarchaea archaeon | reverse complement strand
GAAAATCTACAATAGAACCCCCAAGCACCTTTCTTCGGTACTTCACAACCTGAACCAGATGGTACTGCAAGGCATAGACTGAGTGCGCCCCTTTATCTAGGTCGTATTTCATAGTTCCCAATTTTTCTACGCAACTATACTATTTATTCTTGCGGCTCTCATCCCCTTGCTTGCGCAAGGGGTCTTCCCGCCGCAAAAGATAAAATGTTGTCGCATCCATCCACCGCCATGAAGGAATGGAAAGGACCAAGCAAGCTCGGTCTTCAGCTCGGATCCCGATCCCCTGTTCTTCAAGGGTTCTGAAAAACGGTTCATCTGTTACTGTTTTTCAGAACCAGCGATGTGCAAGACGGGGGTGTTCAGGGTCTAGCCCTTTCAGTCAGATATCAGACAAAAAATTTTTTATCTGATAAAATTAAAAATTTCAGAATGCTTGAGGAAGCCTCAGTGGGGAAGAGGTACACGGTGGTGATCCCAAAAAGCATTCGCGAAGAGATCGGTCTCAAAGAGGGGCAGCGGGTGCTGATGTACGTGGAGGGGGGCAAAATCGTCATCGAACCTTTCCCCGGAGACCCGCTCAAAACCCTCGGCGAGATCATCGGGACCCCCTACGAAGAGGCGAAGGAAGAGCGAAGGGTTGAGAGGTGGTTGAAAGAACATGCCGGTCGCTGACACCGAAGTCCTTTTCGCGCTCAGCCCGCGGGATCCCAAGCACTCCTTGGTGATGCAGCTCCTAGCCAGCCGTGCCGATGTGGTCGTCCCCGATGTGGCGGTGCTCGAATTTCAGCTCGTGCTGAGGGCGAGGGGCAAGCGACCGGCTGAGGTGAGGACCGCGATGCTCGCACTTCACGAGGCGATTGTGCGTCACGGGATGGAGGAGACACAAACGCTGAGCACGAGTTCGCTCTCGCTTCAGAGTGAACTCGAGGAGCGCTACGGGCTCAGCTACTTCGACAGTCTGGTAGCCGCGGCCGCGCTCGTATCGGATGGGAGGGTGATTTCGGACGACGAGGCGTTCGACAGGGTTCCGGGGTTGGAGCGGATACCACTCAAACTTGCAGGTCGCTAGGTTCACCTTACCACCACCAAGGAGGCCCCGTCCGAGAGGGCGGGGAGGAATTGGTGAAAACTTTTTATGTATTGAAGGAAATAATCCCTACCGTGAAGCAGACGCTCTTGGTCAGGCTGAACCCCACG
>JAPDJF010000032.1 GCA_029259185.1 Hadesarchaea archaeon | reverse complement strand
TGAGACATGGACGGGTACAGTTCAAGCACCTGCCGAATGGCAGGTAGTTGAGACATGGACGGGTACAGTTCAAGCACCTGCCGAATGGCAGGTAGTTGAGACATGGACCGCGAGCATGCAGGCCCCGGCGGCCTGGCATGTGGTCGACGCGTGGACCGGAACCGTACGAGCTCCCGAGTGGAAAGTAGTTGAGATATGGAGTGGAACGGTGAATGCTCCGCTTCGGTGGAGTCTTGTAGATATTTGGGTAGGGAACATTGAATCGCCGGCCAGTTGGCACGTAGATGATTCGTGGAGCATATCCGTGAACGCTCCTGGTTGGCTGGTCGTCGAGACCTGGACAGGTAGAGTTCGAACCCCAACGATTCCAACCCCTGCACCACTAATCCTAGCTTCCAAGGTTGACCCGATCTCACCCTACTGGCAGACGATCGTGCCTTTCCCAATAACCATTAGCAATCTCTCGGAGGGGGAAACATGGGGAGTTGAATTGTACTACAGGTACTCAAACGATGGATCGAATTGGACTGGCTGGATACTCTTCGGATTGGCTCAAGAGGAGCCTTGGGTTTTGTCCTTTACCGCACCCCAGGGAGATGGATACTACGAATTTTACTCCATAGCACTAGGTAGCGGTAACCAAAGGGAATCAATCAAACTGGAAGCCGAGGCTAGGTGTGGGGTTGACCGCATCGCACCGCCCATCTTGTCTATAATCTCTCCCGTAGATGAGTCTTTGCTGGATACTCCTACACCCCTCTTTGATTGGGAGAATGTGGTTGATCTCTCTGGGGTTAGCTATGAGATATTTATTGATACCACACCAGAGTTCAGTACACCCCTCTTGGTCAAGGTAGGACTAGTTGCTTCTGAATACTCACTCAGTGCTCTCGAATCCTTGGAGGAAGGAGTGTACTTCTGGAGGGTACGAGCGGTAGATGGGGCTGGTAATGCAGGTGAGTGGGCAAGTGCTTCGTTCATCTTCGCGAAAGAGGTATTCGTAGTGAAGGCTGGGGACATATCGTCAGGAATTCCAACCACCGTGGACTTCGAACCATATGATACGATTTTGAAAACGGTCATTCTAGCGGTTGGACAGGACGTGTCGAAAGCAGAAATGCGAGTGGCACAAGTACCCATCGACGATTTCCCATTGCCCCAAGGCGTGGTGTTATATCCAACCATTTGTGTGATCAGCACCAACATTCCCGCTCCAAATGTGAGTTCAGCTCAGCTTAGGTTCGCAGTACCGAGGGATTGGATTGAACTCAACAACATCGATGAGAAAACGATCAGAGTGTTTAGATGGTCTGCTGGTCGGTGGGGAGAGC
>JAPDJF010000027.1 GCA_029259185.1 Hadesarchaea archaeon | reverse complement strand
GATCAGCTGTTCCTCCTCCCGCCTTCCATGAGGGACTGGCTTCCGGAGGGGCATCTGGTGTGGTTCATCCTGGATGCGGTGGATCAGCTGGACCTTTCCTCATTCTATCGCCGCTACCGCTCTGACGGCTGGGGGAGGGCGGCCTACCCGCCCAAGATGATGGTGGCGCTATTGCTTTACGCCTACTGCACCGGGATCCGCTCCTCCCGGAAGATCGAGCAGGCATGTCAGGAGAACGTGGCGTTCAAGGTGATCACCGGGAATAAGGTCCCGGACCACACCACCATCTCCCGCTTCCGCCAAAGGTTCCAGGAGGAGCTTGCGGGGCTGTTCACGGAGGTGTTGTGGCTGTGTGGCCGGGCAGGGCTGGTCAGGGTGGGGACGGTGGTAGTGGACGGGACGAAGATGGCCGGGAACGCCTCCCTTTCGGCCAACCGGACTTACCAGCACTTGAAGGAAGAGGTGGAGCGGATGTTGCGGGAGGCTGAGGCGGCGGATGCGGCCGAGGAGGCGCGGGTTGGGGATGATGTTCCGGATGAGCTTGTGGACCGCAACAAGCGGCTGGAGCGGCTCAAGCGGGCCAAGGAGGAGTTGGAGCGCTTGGCAGCAGAGGAACCTGCCGAGAAGGAGGGGGAGCTTCAAGCCCAGCGGCGGGAGGGAAGAACTGAGAGGCGGGGCCAAAAGCCCAAGTCCCCGGATCCCCGGCCGGATCCTGGGGCCAAGGTGAACCTGACGGACCCCGAGAGCCGGATCATGAAGGCCCGTCAGGGGTATGTACAGGGCTACAACGCCCAGCTTGTGGTGACGGTGGACCAGATCATCGTGGCGGCGGAGGTGGTGCAGGATCAAAACGATGTGCGGCAACTTCATCCCATGCTCAAAAGGACCGAGGAAGAGCTGGAGGGGGCGGGGATAGGGAAGAGGCCGAAGGTAGTGGTGGCGGATGCGGGCTATTTCAGCGAGGGGAACATAAAGGGGGCGGACCCGGATGGGCCGGAGCTTTTGGTAGCCCCTGCCAGTGACTGGAGGCTGGTCCAGAAGCTGGCGGAGGAGGGGCCACCGCGGGGGAGGATCCCCCGGGGGCTAAGCGCCAGGGAGCTGATGGAGCGGAAGCTTCTGACCAAGCGGGGGCGAGCGTTGTATGGGCTGAGGAAGGTGGTGGAGGCGGTGGTGGGGCAAGTGAAAGCGCTGGGGGATAGGTTTATGCGACGGGGGAGGAGGGCGGCCCGCAGCGAGTTCCGCCTCCTATGTGCCTGCCACAACCTCCTCAAGTTGTGGCGAGCGGTGCTTGCAGGGGTGGCCGGGAAGTGGAGGAGGGGCACCGGGCCCCTGCCCCAACCGGCCTAAGGGTATAGATA
>JAPDJF010000013.1 GCA_029259185.1 Hadesarchaea archaeon | reverse complement strand
AAAAAACCGAGCGAGTCCAAGTATTCTACGGGCCTCTTTCCATACCTCTGGGAGATCTCCTTCACTTCTTTTTCGGTTTCAGCTAGATGGATGTGCACACCCACGCCATAACGTCTAGCGAGTTCTTTGATCTTCATCAAACACTCGGAAGAACATGTGTAAGGGGCATGGGGGCCAAACATGGTGAGCACCCTTCCTTCGAATTCTCCGTGGTACTCTTTCACAAGCTTCTCGCCTTTTTTCATCTCCTCTTCACATCTTCCCGGGATATCGAGCTCTATTATCCCATACGAGAGAACCCCTCTGATCCCGCTCTTTCCCACAGCCTCGGCGACTCTTTCCATGAAGAAATATTGATCCGCGAAGCAAGTCGTGCCTGATTTTATCATCTCGACGCACGCCAGTAAAGCCCCTATGTAGCAGTCCTCGGCACCGAGTTTCTTCTCGATGGGCCAGATTCTCGTCTTAAGCCAGGTATCCAATTCTAAGTCATCCCCTACTCCACGCAGAAGGGTCATGGGGGAATGGGTATGAGCGTTGATGAAACCGGGGAGAACTGCCATCCTCCTAGCGTCTATTTTTTCATCGGCGGGTCCTTTGATGGATTCTCCAATAGCCGAGATCCTATCTCCTTCGATAAGGATCGAGCACCGTTTCAGGGTTTTTTGAGATGGATCCATGGTGATTACATATCCGTCCCTTATCAGGATTCGCTCCATCCGACCGTGAGAGCTTTTGGAGACACTGAGCTTTATCATTTTGGGGCCTAGCTCACCCATCCGCTGTAGAACATCCAGCACCCCGTCCGAAAGGCGCATGTTGGAGATTCAGCCCCTCGAGCGCTTCAAACTCTCCGGTTCCCGATCTCGCACCCTCATCGACCCAACGCGCTCCGTCGATCGAGAACGCTGACAGGATTTCTGGTTGAAGCTCGGTTGGTGGTGTGGCAATACCCTTAATCCGTCACCGATCGAGAGGCGCCATAGGATGGGTACGGTGAAGACCCAGACAAAGACCGTCAGGGGGATGCCGGGAATGAATCTCATCCACTAGGAAGCACGTAGATCGGTGCGAGTAGAATTTCGAGGATCAGCGGTTCACCGGATCCCCTTCCAAGATTTCTGTCGTGGTCATCTTCAGCTGAGGGGAATAGGGGACGGAAGCGAGGGACGTAATGAAGTGCAACCGAATACGATAAGAATGCGTGGACGGTCGCTGAGAAGTAAAAGAAAAACACATGTGGGGTCGCGATACTTGGGTGAGTCGATGGCCAATGCTCTAGCAGGGGGGCTTAGGTGGTAAAGATGATATGGTCCATCCCTTCCTAGAGGTAGCCCGTATCCAAATGTCACCGATAGTCGGAGATAGAGTGCTCCGCGAATATCGCGATCAAAATGAGAAACTTAAAAGTTCTCTCCTGTCCGTCTCATGAGT
>JAPDJF010000039.1 GCA_029259185.1 Hadesarchaea archaeon | reverse complement strand
GTATTGCCCTCCGAGTGTCTTTATCGCATCGACCTTGCCAGCGTAGATCCACTTCTTCATCGTGTTGAAATGAATACCCAGCAGTCTGGCGGCTTTGCCGGTTGAGTACAGTTTTTCCTCGCGCATTGCAGTATTGTTTTAGGTAGCAACTACATCACCCCTTACCCTATAAACCAGCGCTGGAAATCGATCAATACTCGCTAGGAACCGGCCTCAATCACTCAACCAATCATCCAGCGGTCTACCGTCCCCCCTGTCAAGCCTGTAATTTCCACTTTTGGTTCTCCGCAGTTCCCTAAGCTCACACACGAGCGGAGAGGTCCGCTTGAAGCCAAAGCATATCAATGGACGCGCTTTGAGTCCACGGGCCATCCGCCTCAGCTCCTCGACCTCCCCCCTGGGGATGTATAACCTATCCTTCATCGTCTTCTTACACGAAACGATGAACACTGGCTTCCCACCCTTGGTTATCAAGAGATCATAGGCTCCCAGCGAGCTCCCAGACCTTTTCCATTCATATCCCCGTTCCTCAAACCTGTATGCGACCCTGTACTCCCACCTCGTCCCCCTTTCTTTTGACGTGACCATGAATATCCAGAAGGAGTTTCTCATCATCGCTATAAAATGCAGGAACACTCCCGCTGGGGCACGTCTCTATAACCCATCATCCAAGTCGCGACCTCCTTCAACCTGACGAATTCAACGTCCCAAGCTGTGAGCCTCTCCAGAATCTCTCTTAATCTTCGGAGGGCCAACTCACCGGTGGCGAACCTGATATCCCACCTAATCCCTCTGATCTCGACCAGCTCCCAAGGGTGATAATCCAGAACCACAAGCGGGAAGAGTCGAAGACACGTCCTCAAAATCCTTTCGGAAAACCCTACAGGCAAACGCAAAACGCTAGATGGTAGGGTGTTTGGTATCTCCACCACCGTCCCCGGGTTCTTCAACCAAGGATACGGCTTGTACACCGCCCTCGACGCATCATATTCGTATCCCAGTTTCTCAATCACCCTCAGGGTGGAGGAGCTCAACTTGAAATTCGGGGCGCGGAATCCAAGCGGCTTCTTTCCCGTCAGCTCTTCGATCCGCTCGGTCGCCTCCCTTATCGTGCGCATCTGCTCCATCGCTGGTATCCTGTCAAGCCTCTCATGGCGGAGCCCATGGCACCCCACCTCATGCTTCTTGGAGATCTCTGATACGACCTCGGGGAACTTCTCCACGGTCTGTGCGGTGGAGAAAAAAGTGGCCCTGATCCCGTAATCGTCTAGCAAGTTCATTAAGAGATGAACCCCCTTCTCCATCCCGACCCACGTACGGAAAAAAGGAGGTGCGTCTTGCTCCAGATCTACTGTGAATGCCACTAAAGAGGGGCTCATACGACCTGGTCACCGAAACCTAACATATCTTCACACGAAGACATGGTATGTTGGTTTTCAAGCTCCGCAGGAAGCGAAGCCCCCGGATACCAGGAATCTCCGGGTAGCCTCCGTTGCAGCTAACCGCAACTTCATCGTGCACCAAGCTTTCGGCCTGATGCAGGGCGGTAAGCCCGCTTCCCGCGCTTAGCCAGCGCCTCGGACTTCC
>JAPDJF010000051.1 GCA_029259185.1 Hadesarchaea archaeon | reverse complement strand
TATAAAGACACGGGAGAGCTACTCCCATTTATGCTCAGAAAGGACTGGGAAGAGGCCCTCAAAATAGGGGATTCCATCCACAAGTGGCTGAAAGGAAAGGGAAGGAATCCCGCTCTCACAGGAATTATGTACATGGCATATATCATTACCCGAGAGGGAGTCAAGGTTCTGGAAATAAACAGTAGGTGGGGGGATCCTGAGGTGATGAACATTCTACCCTTGCTTAGGGAGGATCTCGTTGAAGTGTGCTTCAAATGTCTGGACGGAGAACTAAGAAAGTTGAACTTTGAGAATCGAGCCAGCGTTGTGACTTATGCCGTGCCTCTCGATTATGGCGGGTATGGACAGTATACTGGACCGAGAAAGGTAGATTTGAGTGGAGCAGAGAGTTTGATAGAAAAGTATGGGGAGGATCTGAGGATCTACCCAGGAGCTATGGAGCTGAGAAACGGAGAGACCCACGCCCTAAAGTCCAGAACGGTGGCGGTGGTGGGAATAGGGGATAGTATAGAGAGGGCTAGGAACATCTCTCTAGAAGGGATAAGACATATCGATGGACCGCTGAGACATCGGGAGGACATAGGTCTAGAGGAGTACATCGAAAGAAGCAAGGGACACATGAAGATGCTCCGGAGAGGTCAACTCGGCGAATCCTGATGAGATCGAACCCTCCAGCTCACGAGTAAAGGCAGCACGCAACTTTCCTGAGCTATGCCCTAGAGACACTCTCACTCCCAGCTCTTGGGAGTTATATCACTACACCATAAGGATCGAGCTTCCTCAAAGCCTTAAGTTCTTCTCGGGTTGGCTCCGGCTCTACTTCTACCCTTTCTGGAATTCTTATGTCGAACCCACTATTCGCTCGAATTTCTTCAATGCCGACTCCGGGGTAAATTCGGAGAAGCTCCATCCGTTTGTCCTCGCCGAAACCATAAATCCCTAATTGAGTAACCACCCTCCAAGGACCAGTACCGCTTGGCAACCCCACCCTCTCCCTAACACCCGGCCCCCACAGGTAACCAGGAGTGGTCAAGAAATCTAATCTCTCCACGAATTTTCTCCTGTCTTGTCTCATTATAACAATGGTTTTCCAACAGAGAGAACCAAAGTCATTGGCACCGCCACTACCCGGTAACCTCACTCTGGGATTGTCGTGGGCACCTATGACCGTTGTGTTTATGTTACCCCACGGGTCTATCTGGGCTGCACCGAGAAAAGCGTACTCACCGTACCCTGCTTGAGCGAAACACATCGTGTAATCCATGCTCGCGGCCATAATAGCACGATGGGTGGTCATCGTATCTCCAACCGAAATTGGGATTGTGGGTGGGGGAGCGGGATCCATTCCACCAGCCTCGTATATGATGGAAATCCTTGGAGCCCTAGTGGACTTGGCGAGAAGAGCCGCAAGGATCGGCATGCCAGTTCCTGTAAACACAGTTCTCCCGTCCTCAAGTAACCTAGAAGCCGCCACGATCATCATCTCCGTGACACTATACTCAACCTTCATCCGCTTCCCTCCAAGGATATACGAACCTTCCCCTCCTTCGTTCAAGTCTCCTGAGGTAACGCAATTTTCTTGTACCCCCCACTAACTCAAGGTACTGCTCGAAGTCTTTCACTCCCCGAATGTATTTATCGAGGTACTCCTCTGTACCCTCCTCCGTTTCAGTGAGACTGAGGTACTCCGCAATATGCTCCTCATCATAGTAATAGAGGCCTGGCATGTTGCATGGATGGGATCCATAGGGTATTTCAACAACCGCATCGACGTAGAAATGGGGAATGACCGTTCTCCATGGTTCCCTCCTTATTCTCTCCGTGGGGACTACTTTCTCGGTTGTTAGTATGAGCCTCTTCGCCGCCCGGGCTAACTCATAATCTTCAACCAAAATGCCATCGATTTGTGCATTCCCATATACATCACACCGGTGTACATGAATCACCGCCACATCAGGGAAACAGGCTGGAACTAAACATATCGGTCTCCCCGTGAACGGGTCACGAACTGCCTTCGCAGAGCTGTACTTGAAGGTATCCGTACCCAACATCACATAAGCTGGTATGAACGGCAAGCCTGCGGCGGCGGCTTTGAACCTC
>JAPDJF010000040.1 GCA_029259185.1 Hadesarchaea archaeon | reverse complement strand
CCTTCTCCAATTCGGGGAGGTATATAGACACATGTCTACCGGAGTGACAGGGATCGTGGTACGTTACGTGCATGTTGATTTCTTTTGTGAACGTGAGTTTTTTCTCCTCCAGCAAAGAGTTTAGCAAATCCGCAGTGGTGAGTATCTCGAATTCAGGTTCGATTCCGAACATCTTCGGGTAATCCAGTTTAAGTGTTTTGTAACACCCGGCGCATGATGTTACAACCCTCTTAGCCCCAGCATCGGTTATGGCATCTACGTTATGCTTTGCGACCTCCTCAGCGAGCTTCCTCTGTCCCGTTCGTAGGAGGGGGGACCCGCAACACCATTCGTCTTCTCCGAGCAAACCGAACTCGATTCCCAATTTCCTAAATATGTCAACTGTTGATTGGGCGATTACTTGCTGTCGGTATGAAGCAGTACATCCTACAAAGTATATCGTGTCAGCTTTCTTTGGGAATTTTCCGCCATTGGCCCAAGCCGTTCTTTTTTCGGTGGGCTCATAGTAAGGGTTATGATTATCTCTTATACTTTCGGCGTATTTCGCTTGTACAGGCATCGGGCCCCATCCTATCTCCACCAAGTAAGTCCTGAGGTCCTCCATTATCTTTACGGTGTCTTCAGCCTGGTACCCTAAACCAGAGTGATCTTTACAATTAACCGAGCATGAGCCACACAAGGTGCATGCGTAGACCACATCGAGGAGAGGTTTGGTTGGGGAGGTTATGATCTCCTCATTTAACCCTCTAACCAACTCCATCTTTCCATACGAATAGAAAGCTTCGTGTCCAAAGTATGTCCCGCTGGGGCAGTTGGGTATGACTTTTCCAAGTTTGTGGTAATCCCCAACTGTGCAAGCCCTGCAATGAGCACACAGGTAGCTCAGCCTGTGCCACTTCTTTATCAAATCGGTAGCGGAAGACACAAAGATGTAATAGCAACTCTCTTTATAAGTATTTCGCTTTATGTCCTTTATTTGAATCACAAAAGTGAATTTTTCCTCCAAAAATTACCCAAAAGTGATGGTAAAACGATAAATTTATAAATGCCCGAACAAAGTAGAAAGGATGTTGTCAGAGAAGGAGCAAGAGTTGATCGATGAAATCGAGAGGAGGGCAATAGACAATAAAGAAAATGCCGTAAAAGTTCGCGAAGGTAAACTCCCTGGAGATACGGTGATTTATGTCGCTTTCTCACCCTATCTCCCGTGCTTGGTTAGAACAGGAGCGGCCGAGGCACGAACACTCTTCGGAATGAAAGCGGAAATAGCTGGTTATGTTCTTAATGAGGAGAATGAGGTAATTTTCGCGTACATGCTTCGAATGGATGAGGGGTACGTGACGGATTATCGAAGGCTCGACTTGGATCTCAAACACCCCCAAACCGGTACCGCGCTAAGGGAGGCTCTCAAAGGTAAGAGCGTATACTGGAAAGATCCCACGGGACCGTCATTTGCAAATGAGATCGTGGAGCAGGTGAGAGAGGATAAAAGCTATAGACTATTCGGGGGGGCTGGATATCTCAAAGATTTTGCAGAAGGTATGGCGATACCAGACGAGGACTTGGATGCTAAGTGTGGACTCAACTATGATCTCTTGGAGGTTCGGAAGAGGGCGGCAATCACACCTATGCCACCGACGATGCGTGGTTTCTTGTTGATGGGAAAGGCGGATTTCGTGGATTGGTTGAAAGAGATCTTGGGGGGAGAAGACTTATTGCCTTTGGTTCATACACTCAAAGAGAGGTTTGGGAGATAGGATGGAGGCAGGAGTTCAAAAAGATAAGATCCTAGGCCTTTTGCAAGACATAGTGGGGCCGGAGCATGCGTCCAACGATCCGGCCATTCTTATCCCGTACTCTAGAGATCAGCACTGGCCCATCGCGGGATCGCATATGCCCGATTACGTGGTTAGACCCAAGACAGTTGAGGAGGTTCAGAGGATCCTACGCGTGGCCAACCGGTACAGAATACCTGTGATCCCCGTGAGTAGCAACACGAACATTCGTGGCTTGACGATCCCCCATCATGGAGGGATAATGCTCGATCTGAAACGGATGGATCATTTGGAGATAGATGCGGAGAATAGGGTGGCTGTCGTTGGTCCAGGAGTGAGCTGCGCAAAACTTGCTGACGAAGCTGAGAAGTATGGGCTCAGGCCGGTCATTCCTGGAGCACCCTCCACGGTGAACATGCTTTCAAATTGTCTGCTCAGAGGGGTTTCGAACATCGGTCCTCGATATGGTCATACGGGGGATCAAGTTCTGGGGATGGAGGTGGTTCTTCCGACAGGAGAACTCCTGTATACGGGGGCAGCGGCTTTTCCGAATGTAGGTCCCTACTTCAGGTACTTCGGTCCGGACTGGGCGGGACTGTTCCAAGGACAACCGGGTCTGATGGGGGTGGTAACGAAAATGGCTGTGAGGCTTTATCCCATACCTCAGCGTCAGGAAATGTTCATGTGTGGATTCAAGCAGAGGGAGGGAGAACCCGAGGAAGGTGCTTTGAAGAGGGCAGTGGAGTTTATGCACTCGCTCATGCAATACGATCCTCCTGTCATAACTTTTGGTGTGATACTTCACTGGGTAGCGGCTTCCATCACAATGGTTGAGAAAAGGGAGGATATTCCTGAGTTCAAGGGTACCTTAGGAGACTGGGTCGCGTTGGGATCCATAGAAGGGACACGGGAATTCGTGAAGTATGCGCGCTCAGTAGTTGAAAA
>JAPDJF010000041.1 GCA_029259185.1 Hadesarchaea archaeon | reverse complement strand
GGCGAGACGAGAACATGAGTATGTAAAGTTGTTAACCGAGCGTTACGGGGTTCCTCGAGAACTCCTTCCAAAGCTTGAAGATCCAGCCTACTTCGGGACGTACTTCGCTAAGCTTAGCGATCTCAGCTACAAAAAGGGGATGAAATGGCTAGGATACTCCATCGATTGGAGGAGGGATTTCACTACCATAGATCCCCACTACAGCAAGTTCATCACTTGGCAGTATCACAAGATCCGGGAGGCCGGACTCATCGTGAGAGGCAAGCATCCAGTTAAGTGGTGCCCTCGGGATGGGAATCCGGTGACTGACCACGATCTCCTTGAAGGGGAGGGTGTGGATTTGGTCGAATTCACTCTTCTCAAGTATAGGTACGGAGACACCATTTTTCCGGCCGCTACCCTTAGACCCGAGACGGTCTTCGGCGTCACGAATCTCTGGTTGAATCCTCATGCGGAGTATGTGGAGGTTTATATAGATGGAGAGAAATGGGTGGTAAGCGCGGAAGCTGTCGAAAAATTGCGAAATCAGGGGCACGAGATCGGTGGGGTTAAACCATTTGAGGTTAAGTTCGGAGCAGAGGTGGAAGTACCGTTGATCCACAAACGGGTCCCTATCCTCCCTGCAGAGTTCGTGGACCCGGATAATGCCACGGGGGTGGTGGGTTCGGTTCCCTCCCATGCCCCGTACGACCACATCGCGCTAGAAGAACTAAAGAAGAATCCTGAGCGCCTGCGAACCTGGGGTGTGAATCCCATGGATGTTGAGAAGTTAACGCCAGTCTCGCTGATCGAGGTCGAGGGTTATGGTGAGTTTCCAGCTATCGAAGAGGTCCAACGGATAGGGATCAAAGATCAAAAGGATCCCCGTTTAGAGGAAGCCACCGCTAGGGTGTATAGGAATGAATTTATGAAAGGGAGGATGAGGAAGTGGATCCCGAGCTATGGAGGAAAAGCTGTCTCCGAGGCCAAAATGCTCGTGCGTGAAGATATGATGACCCGGGGAGAGGCGTGCACGATGTATGAATTTTCCGCTAAACCCGTTACGTGTAGATGTGGCTCACAGGTGGTGATAAAGATTGTGGAAGATCAGTGGTTCCTGAATTACGCGGATGAGGAGTGGAAAAGCAAGGCTAGAGCTTGTTTGGAGAAGATGAAGCTAGTACCTCCGGAAACGAGAGCACAGTACGAACACACCATCGACTGGTTACATGAGTGGCCATGCACCCGAAGTGTGGGTATGGGAACGAGGGCACCTTGGGATCCTAACTGGATAATAGAATCTCTCAGCGATTCCACGATTTACATGGCTTATTACACTGTGGCTCACCTTCTCAAGGAGATCGATCCGGAAAGATTAACTGACGAAGTCTTCGATTTCGTGTTCTACGGGAGAGGGAATCTTGCAACCATATCTCAATCTACGGGAATACCCTCCCAACTGCTTGAAGAGATGCGGAGGGAATTCGAATACTGGTATCCTCTGGACTACAGGATGTCCGCGAGCGAACTCATCCCAAACCACCTCACGTTTTTCATATTCCATCACGCGCTACTTTTCCCGAGACACTTGCCTAGGGGAATAGTTACATTCGGAATGGCCGTGCTCGAGGGCGAGAAGATGTCTTCTTCGAAAGGGAATATAATTGAGGTGAACCGCAGCGTGGAGGAGTACGGGGCCGATGTGGTGAGGCTATACCTGATGTCGACATCCGAACCCTGGCAGGATTTCAATTGGAGAAGGACCGAGGCGGAGAGCATGGCGAGGCAGCTAGAGAGGTTCTTCTCGATGGCAGAATGGATACTTTCCCTTCCAAATTCGGGGGACTTGTGGGGACTGCCGGAGAGGTGGCTTCTCAGCAGACTCCAACAGAGGGTAAGGATCACCACCGAAGCGATGGAGGCGTTCGAGACGAGGAGAGCTCTCCAGCACTCTTTCTTTGCCTTGATGCAGGATGTGAGGAGGTACACCAACTGGCGAGAAGAAAAAGTGAATAGTGCGGTGCTCAAGAAAGTGCTGGAAGTATGGATCCGCCTCCTCGCTCCCTTCATTCCCCACACCTGCGAGGAGCTGTGGAGTAGGATGGGCAAAAGCGGTTTTGTCTCGACAGCATCTTGGCCCGAGGTAGATGAAGGGCTGATTGACGAGGAAGCTGAACTCGCAGAGGAACTCCTCTCGAACCTGATCGAAGACACGGCGGAGATTCTGAGGGTGACCAAAATCAAACCAGAGCTGATATGTTTCTATCCATGTGCTGAGTGGAAGATCAGGATCTACTCAGAGGTTTTAAGACACGTCAAGGAAGGGAGGAGGGAGTTCAAAGAACTCATGAAATCTCTCGGAGAAAAACCATGGGTACCGAAAGCTGAGCTCGCCCCCTTCCTCAAGAAGATTCTGGAGGAGATAAAGGCCATGCGTAAAGAAAAAGTGGACCAAATGGTTAGGATAGAATTCGATGAACCAAAGTGGTTGGTAGAATCTGCAGACTACTTGAAACACCAGCTCGGTGCTAAAGAAGTTCGGATCCTCAGGGAGGGGAGTGAAGAAATCTACGATCCGAAAGGACGGGCCAAGTTGGCAATGCCCATGAGGCCAGCCATCTATGTGGAGTGAAAAGAGGAGGATGGTGGAGGCCGTAAAAGATCTTCGATTCCTACTCGATCGAGGGTATCCCCGAGAATCCGCCGTCAATTTCGTTTCGAACCACTATCGTCTCCCCAGGATGGAGAGACACCTCCTGAACAGGTGCGTGTTCTCAAGAAATGAGGCCTCTAGGCACCGGGCGAAGATAATCGGTCCTGATTACGTTCGCGGCAAGATACTTGCCATAGATGGTTATAATGTGTTGATAACGGCGGAAAGCATCCTGATGAGAAGCTTGGTGGCGAAGTGTGATGATGGAATGATAAGGGACCTACGAGCCGTGTTTGGAAAATATAAGGTAGGAAGATTCACGGATAAAACACTCGAGGTGCTTGGAGAAATCATTTCGAGGGCCAAACCCTCACAGGTTCGGATTTTTTTCGACAGCCCGGCCAGCAAGAGCGGGGAACTCGCATCGAGAACGGAAAAAGTGTTGGGGAAACTTGGATTGAGTGTGGTGGCTAGGGCCATCAGAGGGGTCGATCGAGAGGTTTGCTCTTCGGATGTTTCCGCTTCGAGTGATCGAGTGATCGTGGACCGTGCTAGAGCCGTGTGGGATATACCCGCGGAAGTCCTGAGCCAGAGGGGGGGAAAACTAATCGACTTCAGCCGATTGGGGTAAAGATGGATAAGCCCGTCTGGGTAAAAGTGAACCCGAATTTTCCA
>JAPDJF010000008.1 GCA_029259185.1 Hadesarchaea archaeon | reverse complement strand
TATTCCATCGGCCCAGAGAGAGGAGAGGGGGGTTGAGGCATCTCCGAATATCCCACCCAAGAACAAGAACCCGTTTTCGAGCATCGTCATGAATGGGGCCGAAACTTCGAATGCGAATTGAAATACCGCCCACATCACCGCTAAGAATATCGGTATGCTGAGATACTTATGGAGGAAGACCCTGTCAAGCATGTCTGAGAATGTGATTCCTTTTTTCGCCTTTCTCATGGATTTGCCGAGGATCTTCCTTATCACCTCATACCGTCTTTCGGCCAAGGCCACCTCCGGTCTCTCTCGGAGGTATCTCCTACTCATGGATTGGAACCTCCTTCAGTATCCTTTCTCGGAGAGGGCTCGCATCGATTTCTTTCAAGACGACCTCGTCTCCCTCCAAGACTCTTATGGCGATCCACCGAGGTGGGTACTTCTTGGATAGACGCTTATCCTGTAGGATGATCCTCTCTATCTTTTCGATTAGATTTTCAATATCCTTCCCGTACCCGATGAACACCTTTCTCCTCTTCCTTCTTGCAACCATCACCACTTCGTCCTTCAGCCTTTCCATCCCCACTTTCTTCGGGGCTATGGTGGGAATCACCGGCACGCCCAATAACTTCGAAAGCATCCCCGGGTCGATTTCGTATCCCTTTGATTTGGCCACATCCCACATATTCAGTGCCACAACGACGTTAGCTTCGAGTTCAAGCAGGAGCAAGGTGAGGTAAAGGTTCCTCTCTATATTGGATGCATCCACTATATCTACAACAACATCCGGTTTTCCTTCTACTATGTAATTTCTAGCGATCAGCTCGTCTACGGATCTAGCCGTGAGGCTGTAAACTCCTGGTAGGTCAACTATTTTCATCGTGATCCCCATGTGCACACATTTTCCCTCTCTCTTCTCCACAGTAACTCCTGGCCAGTTGCCGACATGACCTCTTCCACCTGTGAGATTGTTGAAGATCACAGTCTTGCCCACATTCGGATTTCCTATGAGGGCCACGGTTATCGTTTTTTTATCTCTGCTCATACCTCTACCTCCACGTACACTCCTTCAGCCTCGTCCTTTCGGAGGGAGAGATGATACCCCTTCAAGAGAAACTCTACAGGATCTTTTAATGGAGCGTTCCTGACTACATTTATCCTCTCTCCTCTAACAATCCCCATAGCCGTGAGCCTAGAAAGGAGAGAGCGATCACCCACAACTTTGGTGATCTTTCCCTTTTCCCCTGGTCGCATTTCACTAAGTCTTTTTTCCCCACTTCTAGCCGAAGCTAAGAGCGGATGCAAACCACCCCCTCCCTCATGCTGGATCTCTCTCTGACTTTTTTCCTTCCTCTTCCCAGATCTGAGCCCTCGATCATCTCGATTTATTTCTCTGTCGCCGTGCATCCGCGGAGATGTTTTTCTTCCCATTTTCTTATTTCTGATTGGGGGAATAGGTGGATAAGAAGAGTTCCCTACAAAAATTAGGTTATCGGAGAGAAAAGCGAAAGCTTAATCGCTCGGAGGTGTGAATCACTTTTCCTCAGTACGAGTGCTCATCACTTCCCCCTACACACGTGTCTTCCAGTTTCACAGAATATTTCAAAATGTCTGAGCCACTCGGGATAGCCCGGAGCAGATTTTATGAAATTAACCATCTTCCCTATCTGTTTCACCGTCTCGGGATGAAGGTGATGCTCCATCACACATGCGTCCATCTCGGCGATCGATTTGGGCACGTTTATCAGCTCTAAAAAATCTCTTATCACATCGTGTCTTTCCTTTATTACTTGAGCTACCTTCTCTCCCTTGGGGGTTAGAACGATTCCATCGTATTTCCGGTAGACGAGCAGTCCTTTTCCGTCAAGTTTTCTCAGCATCTCGATTGCACTTGATGGTTTAACCCCTAGAACACTGGATACATCCCTGACCCTTGCATATTTTTTTTCTCTCACGATGTTGAGGATAGCCTCAAGGTAGTCCTCGGCTTTCCTAGTGAGGATCACTTCCACCACCTACCGCTGTTTCACGACAACCTTTACGGCCACCCCCCACCCCACCGCGATCCTAGAGCCCTTGATATCCACCAACACGGGACCGGGAGAGCGAGAGGATAAAACTCTTAACCTCGTCCCAGGGGTGAATCCCATCTCAGCCAGTCGTCTCCTAAGCCCCCTGCCTCCGTCGAACCCAATTATTTCACCTTCTGCCCCCTCGGGGAGAAGGGCTAGAGGTGATATCCCGTTTGTCGTCCTTCCTCGGTGTTGCCAGCTAGGTTCTCTCGTGAACAATTTCAACCCTTCTAGTTAGGTGTCCCTAACTCTAGTTTAGGTATTCCTAACTTTTAACAAATAAATCTTTCCATTTTGTGTCATCGCACAAATTTGATTCACCTGTTTAGAATATCCACTATTTCCTTAGCGAGAATGAATGGGAGGTTTGGGAAGGCAGAGGGTGAAACTTCAAAGAGCTTGACATCCTCCCTTCGCTTTACTTCCCCGATGAATCCAGTCTCGGTTTTCTTATGGACAGCTGCTAGCAAAGGTTTTGGTGAGTCGAATGTCTTTTCGACGGCATTTCTAAATAGTCCACTACACATCTCCATCGGACCTATTTCGTCTACGACCACCACATCGGCCTTCTCCATGGCACGGACCAAACCCTTCCCCCCGACATTTTCCAAAGCTGGAAGATTGACCCTGTACTTTCCGACCTTAGGGCCCATCTCCTGCTTGATGTGGGCCAAGATCCCTTCTTCACCAGTAGCCAAATCCAGTATTCTGAATCCCACCCTCTTCTTCCCCTCTCTTATCTCGGGACAGCAGATGCCCCCAACCCTCAAACCACTCTTCCTCAATAGGGAAATGGTTTTCATTATCACCGTGCTCTTTCCACTGCCTGGGGAACCCGTTATCAAGAAATTCTTTTTTCGCAACCTTTCCCCGAAACTGTTTGAACCCCAAAAACCCATTAAAGTTTGTGGACAAGGAAGCGCTTCGAGCCAGGGTATGGCGGGAAATGGAAGAGAGGGGAGTCGGTGCATTTCCAAAACCGATCTGGGGGCGCATTCCAAATTTCGTGGGAAGAGAGAAGGCCGCGGAGAAACTCCGAAGACTGAGGGAGTACCGCTCGGCGAGCACCCTTATGGTAAATCCTGACTCACCTCAAGCCCCCATTCGGGAGATCGCCCTCCGAGATGGGAAAAGGCTGCTCGTAGCCACCCCGAGACTACGGAACGGGTTCGTTTTGCTGGATCCAGAACGAATCGATCCGGTTGAGACAAGGGGGGTGAGAAATCTTTTGAAAAGAGGTTATTCTCCCGATCTCAGAAACTTAGAGGTCGATCTCGTGGTGGAAGGTTCGGTGGCCGTGGATCTTGAGGGGGGGAGGCTCGGGAAGGGATCAGGATTTGGGGATTTGGAAATCGCGATCCTTGCAGAGTTTGGAGCAGTAGATGAATCTACACCTCTTATTACGAGCGTCCACGAGCTACAAATCGTAGATGAAGTCCCTATGACCGATCACGACGTGCCTGTAGACTTCATCTTGACACCCGAGCGCATAATCGAAACCAAACGCCGACATCCCAAGCCCTTAGGTATTAGATGGGAGATCCTCCCAGCTGAAGTGATTCGAGGGATA
>JAPDJF010000005.1 GCA_029259185.1 Hadesarchaea archaeon | reverse complement strand
CTGGGACGGCCCGAGCGAACGCCTGCGGAGATTGGGCCTCTACCCCGCGTTCCGGCTTCGGCTGTGGTCGCAGGGCATGTTCCGTCGCTGAGGCAGGAAGCCCCCTGCGAGAGCTGGGGGTAGTTCACAAACTTCTTGACCCTCTCAGCTAACTCCAAAACCGAAGAGCGACCTAACTCGAACACGAAGAGGGGCCCAAAAAATTTATTTGTGAGATTTTGGTTAGTAACGTAATGCCAGAAATAATCTCCAAGATAGACCTAGCTCCTACCATCAAAGGATTTGAGATAAAAGCACCGCTTGTGGCTAAGAAAGCCAAACCCGGACAGTTTGTCATCGTGAGAATAGACGAAAAGGGGGAGCGCATCCCCTTAACCCTCAACGATTGGTTCCCTGAGAAGGGGACCATCAGAATAGTGGCGCTCGAGGCTGGACTGACCACCAAGCGGCTTAACTCCATGAAAGAGGGTGATCGAATCGCTAATCTCATCGGTCCACTGGGAAAGCCCGCAGAAATCGGGCGCTATGGCACTGTGGTGTGCGTGGGTGGAGGGGTTGGAATAGCTTGTATCTACCCGGAGGTAAGGGCCTTCAAGCTAGCGGGGAATGAAGTTATCTCGATCATAGGGGCTAGAACCAAAGAACTCCTTATCTTTGAGAAAGAGATTAAGGAGTTCAGTGATGAGGTGTACATCACCACGGATGACGGCTCTTACGGTGAGAAGGGTTTTGTCAGTGACGTTTTGAAGCGGGTGATCGAAGATGGGAGACGAATAGACCTCGTGGTCGCGGTGGGGCCGATCCCCATGATGCGAGCGGTTGCGGAGGTGACGCGACCGTACAAGATCAAGACCATAGTGAGCCTGAACCCCATAATGGTCGATGGTACCGGCATGTGTGGCTCCTGCAGGATCGAAGTCGGCGGAAAAACGAAATTCGTATGCGTTGACGGGCCGGAGTTCGACGCCCACCTCGTCGACTTTGACCTGCTGACCCTCAGGAATCGCAGATATCTGCAGGAAGAAAGACTCGCCCTAGAGAGGTACGGAGGTGAGAAATGATGGCGAAAATCGTGCCGAAGAAGCACCCCATGCCCGAACAAGACCCGAATGAGAGGATAAAAAACTTCAACGAAGTCCCGCTCGGATATGATGAGCGAACTGCGATCGAAGAGGCCAAACGCTGTCTGGAGTGCAAGCCAAAGGAGGGACAGAAGATATGCGTCGACGGCTGTCCCGTGGGTGTGGATATCCCCCGATTCATCCGGTGTATCAAGGAGGGGAAGTTCGACGAAGCGATAAAAGTCATAAAGGAGAAGAACAGCCTGCCTGCGATATGCGGGAGGGTTTGTCCCTACGAGAACCAGTGTGAAGGATTCTGTACTCTAGGAAAAAAGTTCGAGCCAGTGGCGATAGGGAGGTTAGAGCGATTCGTAGCGGACTACGAGCGGGAAAGAGGCTATGTGGTGAAGAAGCCAGAACCTAAGGGGAAGAAAGTGGCGGTCGTGGGATCCGGACCAGCGGGGCTCACGGTCGCAGCTGATCTCGCTAAACTCGGTTATGGGGTAACGATATTCGAGGCCCTTCATGCTCCAGGAGGGGTGCTCGTGTATGGCATTCCGGAGTTCAGACTCCCAAAGCGTATCGTCCAAGCGGAGGTGGACTATGTGAAAGCGCTTGGGGTGGAGATAAAAACTGATGTGGTGGTAGGAAAGACCGTAACGATGGAAGAACTCCTCGAGGAATTCGACGCCGTCTTCGTGGGGACGGGTGCGGGACTTCCGAAATTCATGGGGGTTCCGGGAGAAAACTTGAATGGGATATACTCCGCGAACGAGTTCCTCACGAGGATAAACCTGATGAAAGCATATGAGTTCCCCGAGTATCATACTCCCATATGGGTCGGTAAGAGGGTGGCCACGATAGGTGCGGGGAACGTTTCAATGGACTGTGCCCGCAACGCCTTGAGGCTGGGGGCAGAGGAATCCATCATCGTTTACCGGCGCTCCGAGGCGGAGATGCCTGCACGTAAGGAGGAGATAGAGCATGCGAAGGAAGAAGGCGTGAAATTCATGTTTCTGACTTTGCCCAAACGCTATCTGGGTGACGAGCACGGATGGGTGAAGAAGATGGAATGCATCCGGATGAAACTCGGAGAACCTGATGCATCGGGTAGGAGAAGACCCGTCCCGATACCCGGATCGGAATTCGAACTTGAAGTAGATACGGTGGTGGTAGCAATAGGTCAGAGCCCGAATCCTCTTCTCCCGAGAAGCACCCCAGGTCTCAAGACCACCAAATGGGGGACGATCATGGTGGACGAAGAAGGTAGAACCTCTCTTGAGCGGGTCTGGGCAGCCGGGGATATCGCAACAGGAGAAGCGACAGTGATTCTCGCGATGGGTGGTGGGAAGAAAGCCGCCGCTTCTATCCACCGATACCTAAGCGGTGAATCCAAGTGGCCTGAGGACTGGAAGCCCGTAAACGCTTAGTCCGTCCTAAAATTCCGTATCAAACTGTGCACCAGTTTGACACGGGATTTTTGCGCCTCGATCCCCAGCTTCGTAGGTGGCACAGCCACCTCTGCTGGAGGCTGCATTCGGCGCCATTTGGGGGGAGCGCTGCCCTCCACATCCTTAGTCCACCAGTGCACGACCACGTTGTAGGCATCTACGAAGTGCCTATCGCCAACGGAGCCGCACTCCTTGCGCAAGAACGTGTCTCCTCACCCGTCTCGTCGTTCTCCGCGTTCGGCAAGTAATGCGTCCCGATCCCGCGCCGCAGGGGCCCTGTACTCGACGAACAACTGGAGCTTCGGAAAGGCCACCGGTTTAGCCTGCGACGCATGGCCTTGCCGTTCCTCGACTTGCGATTGGAGCGCATTGACTGGCGGATGCCCGTCAGGTTCTCGAACACTAGCTCGACCCGTTCGCGTTCAAGGTATTATTTGGTATAACTTGTATAGTTTTAGGCACCCACCGAAGGAAATCAGGGCTAGGAGATAACACGCGAGAGGGGTGAGGCTGAAGTAGATAAAGGGTTACCATTCGTGCAGTTCGGTCGGTGGGGCACATAAACCGGTTTACTGAACTCTAAGAACTCACCGTTACCGATCCAACATCCGTACACGGTTCCCATCGCCCAACTCTAGATTATGAGGAGCCAAAGCACTAACTCCGGCTATCCCGTTCTCAGCATCTCTTTCCCTTTTTGCCCGTTGTTAATTAAAGAAGAAGTCAGATCTGCCCTTCGTACCGCCTTCTCACGGCGGCTATGGTCTTGTTCAGATAGTTAGAGCTTCGTTTGGGACTTTCCCTCGCTCTCGGCTGGAAGAATTCTGCTGTCTGGAGTCTCGGCCGTTCTATAAGGTTCAATCGCTTTTCAAGCTCTTCAAGACGCTTAGTCAGAAGATCCAGTCTGTTTTCTAGGCTCGCGATCCGGCTTTCCATGGGACTCACTTCTTACATCTCAATCCACCTTTAAATCATCGACGGTGCGTGCTATGGCTCTCCAGCGATAAATTTAGTGCTAGGGTGGGTCAGTAGTAGATCGTTTCATATCCGTACTCGTTGAGAGTCCACACGGAGTTCTTTCCCAGCTTCAGGCACTTTACCCTTCCCGAGTGTTCTAGTTTCTTCAGCAAGGGCTGAACGCTTCTCACTTTGCATCCTAGGATATCAGCTATATCTTTCGCGCGCAGGTTTCCGTAGCGGCGCAGGAGGTACTCGAGGATCTCCAGTCTTGCGGTCATCAGCCAGTTTCCCTCTTCTTCCTCCTCCTCTTCAAAGACGTCTTCGAAATTCTGCATCTCGATCATCTTACTGGCACCCAAAAAGCTTTAACTCTATCGCCGTTGTGGATTTCGGCTCCGTTCTGGGGCATCAATTTAACTCCACCGCCGGGAAGTCCCCTTCCGCAAGGGAGGAGATGAGAGGTGGAGCGCATATATAGTAGTTTGTAGTAACCTATTGTGATGACGAAATACACCATCACAGTTGAAGATAGGTTTG
>JAPDJF010000050.1 GCA_029259185.1 Hadesarchaea archaeon | reverse complement strand
GCTGAGATCGCTAAGCTTAGCGAAGTACGTCCCGAAGTAGGCTGGATCTTCAAGCTTTGGAAGGAGTTCTCGAGGAACCCCGTAACGCTCGGTTAACAACTTTACATACTCATGTTCTCGTCTCGCCAAGCGCTTGGCAGCACCAACGATCGGCATCCCCGTGAAGTGGAATGCCATGGGGAAAAGCACGTTGTAACCCTTCATCCGCTTGTATCGAGCCACAACATCGGGCACAGTATAGGTTCGAGCATGTCCTATGTGCATCGGTCCCGACACGTATGGATAGGCAACCGTCAGATAGAACTTCGGTCTCCCGTCCGGAACAGCTTCAAACAATCCCGCATTCTCCCACGCTGATTGCCATTTGCTTTCGATTTCTTTGAACTTCATCCCTTACCCTTCGAGAATTTGTTTGCATTTTTCGAAAGCTATGTGCAAGGCCTCTCTTAAATTTTCGATCCTCGGTCCTCCTCCTTGACCGAAGCTTTTCTTGCCTCCCCCCCCACCCCCAAGTACCTTTGCAGCCTCAGAGGCTATCCTCCCACAGTCGACACCTTTCCCAACCGCATCCCTCCCTGCCGCCAGCACGATGCTAGCCACCTCACCCCTGACTCCGAAAATCGCCACGAACTCGTGTTCCCTTGTAATTTCGTTAACCATGCTTATGATATCCTCAACGCTGGCATCTTTTATCTCTTCACTCACCACATAGAACCTTCCTATCTTCAATGCATTGTTTTTCAGTTCTCTGAGTTGGAGTCTAGCCACCACCCCCCTCAAGCGCTCAACCTCCTTCTGAAGGGATTTCCACTCGTCGAAAAGTCTCCTTACAGCCGAGCCCATCTCTTCGGGGCGTGTTCTAAGAATGGATGCGATCTCTACCATTTCCCTTTCCCTTTGTTGGAGCACTTTCAGGGCGGCACCCCCCACTACGAATTCCAGCCTTTCGACCCCGTCTTGGATGCGCTCGGTTCGGAGGATCTTGAGCAACCCGATCTCACCCGTGTTTCTGCAATGAGTACCAGCACAAGCTTGGGTGTTCCATCCCTTTACCTCCACCACACGTATCTCTTTCCCTTCCACTACCCCCCCTTGATACAGTTCGAATCCATACTTCCTCTCTGCCTCGTTCCGATCCATGAAACGTGTGCGGATGGGACGGTTATCCACTATCACCTCGTTGGCAAGCCGCTCGATCTCTTCGACCTCCTCAGTACTTATTCGCTTGAAGTGGGAGATGTCGAGGCGGGACCTATCGGGATACTTCTGCGCTCCGTGCTGCCACACGTGATCTCCCAGAACCTTTTTCGCCGCCCCAAGCAAAATGTGGGTCGCCGAGTGATGACGCATGAGAGAGATCCTCCTTTCCCAATCTATCACCCCTCTCACAACCTGTCCAATCCTAAAGGGATTCGATCTCAACACGTGAACTATCGTTCCATCGACTTTCTGGACATCCACAACTTCAACACTTTCCCCCCCACCCTCTAGAAAACCAACGTCGCTTAACTGACCACCACCCTCCGGATAGAACGCGGTTTGGTTTAAGACCACTTCGTTCCCAGAGATCCCAATCACCCTAGCTCGGAACTCTCGAAGATAGGGATTCTCGTAGAACAGTGCCCTGCTTTTAGGTAGGCGCTTGCCGATCCAAGAGGACTCCTTTTTCCATGCGACCGGCTCTGACCCACCGGAGGCGTGCATCTTCGCCACCCTTATATAAAAATCCTCAGGAACATTTACTTCTACTCCCATCCTCTCCCCGATTTCCTTCACGATCTCTGGAGGTAACCCGTGACTATCATAGAATTCGAAAAGCTTCTGCACAGGGAGTGACTTGCCTTCCGTCCTGAGGGAGCTTATGACCCTCTCCACAAGCCTACTTCCCTTAGAAATGGCCTCCAGGTATCTTCGCTCCTCGAGTTCAACTACTTGGAGGATGTATCCTTCGTGCTCTTTCAGCTCAGGATTGGATAGGAACTTCAACTCTAGAGCCATCAACTCCACGAGCGACTTCTCCAAGCCAAGTTCCCTCATCAACCTCAGGGTTCTGCGGAGGACGAGACGGGCGAGGTATCCTTCTTTCACGTTGCTCGGGGTAATCCCATCGCCAAACATGAATGCAAGACATCGCAAGTGATCGGCTATCGCGTACACCGCCTCCAGCGGTACCATCCACCGATTTAGATCTTCAACATCCACCCCAACTCGCTCCGCGACCTTCTTCCTGAGGAGATTTAGATCTCGCCCACTCTCGATGTCTACGAGACCAGCCATCTTACAGTGCTCCTCCAAAACCGCAACCGGTGGTTTCTCCACCCCAATGAGCTTCCTCAGCTCTTCGATCATGGGGGAGAAGATAGCTTCATAGGCAGAGGTCGACCCCTGGGAAAGCCACGATATGCGTTCGAGCCCGTAACCCGTGTCGACGATCGATAAAGGTAACTTGGTGAATTTTCCCTCTCTGGTCACATACCTCATGAAAACCAAGGTGGCGACCTCGAGCCCCCTGATGTTGACCTCAAAATCTTCTCCGGCATTCCCTCCACCTTCCCAGAAATCCTCTATGTACGTGATTTCCGAGGGAGAAATCTTCAGCTCCCGGGTGAAAAACTCATGACAGAAGGAGACTGTCTCGTGATTCCAGTATACTCTTCGCTTAGGGGAATTGAACGCGTGGTGTCCACCCATGTGAAAAAGCGTTAGGTGCCTCCCCGACCTCCCCACATTGTCTATATCTTTCAACCGAATGCTCGGCTGGCTCACCACCAGTGGATTCGCGGGAGGGGGAACGAGCCCGCTGGTCACCCAAGGCTGGAAATCAGCTATCGACGCTATCGTGAGGAATATATCGTCGCGCCATCTCGCCACCACGGGATAACGCTTTATCACCTCGTGCCCCCTCCGCTTGAAGAATCCAAGAAAAGCTTTCTCCACCCCTTGGAGTGAGAGTCGTCTCCTCGTCGGGGGGTTCCCTATGAAGGAGTACTCATCGCACGGGGTGTCTCCACATGTCTTCTTCTCCGGATCAAGAGTCCAGAACGAGCGTCCACACTTCACACACCTCTTCCTCTCGAAGCCTTCTTCCCTGAAGAGTTCCACCCTGTAGATCGACTTCATGCCGGTCCGTTAAATTTCGGGTCGGAGTGGTTTTGAAGTTTTCCTATTGGGACCTTTGCCCTCTCGATTGTTTGAGAGCTCCTAAGATCAGAGGAAGGTAGACTGAGGCATCACCCATGACCACCACGTGCCGGGCTGCACGTTTGATCTTCCCCCAGGAGATCGCCTCATGCGTGCGGGCTCCCGAAAGGCTCCCATCAAACTCGCTGGCGGTCGTTAGATAGACAGCATAACTCAGTCCCCCACCGAACTGAGCCCACCAGATGACGTGGTGTTTGCTTATCCCTCCGCCCACGATCAGTGCACCTATCCGTTCCGAGTTCCATATCCTCTCGTTCATGAGCGTTTCATCCTTCAGGACATCGATTTGGAAATCGTGATCCTGCGAGAAGGACCATAGTTGGTATCCAACCGCTCCGTCAGTTATACCTGGAACGATCACGGGGATCTCGTTTCTGTAACACCAATACAAGATTGAGTCCCGTTTGTTCATCCACTTCCCCAACTCCCAGCACAATTCATAAGTGGAAAACCTTCTCTTCCCCTTTCGATGTACCTCCGCTAAGAATTGTTGCATCTTCTCTTCTATCACGATCCCATACGAGGTCTCGGGGATGAAAATGTTGCCCAATCTGCTCACACCTCTGCTTCTCAGCTCCCCATCATCGGCGTGGAAGCTTCCGTGATGATATTTCCGATAGCTCCGAGCCAGATCGTGATCTAGTGTGCCACACGTGGTGACGACCACATCGAAGAATCTCTCTTTCACGAAGTCCCTTATTACCCCCCTTGTCCCGGTTGCCACCAAACACGCGGGAAAGGATAGAAGCTTTAGACATTTCCGGTCAGAGAGCATCCTCTGGAGGATGTTCACCCCCGTGTTCAGGAGCTTGGCGTTGAAACCGCCGGAGGAACCCATCTGCTTTATCAACTCCCTTATCCCCATCCCTCCCGAGATACGGAAGTCTCTTACCGAGGGCATCCTATCAAGCTGTTTTCGTGACGAATTAATTTAAGTCAACTACCCCTCCCTAAAGGAAGGGGCTTGTCCCCGAGGTGGAACCGAAATGTCCCAAAAACCCCGGAACAATAGGCCGGTTGACGGCGGCCCTAGCGGCGATGTTGAGCGCCGCAACGTGGTCG
>JAPDJF010000023.1 GCA_029259185.1 Hadesarchaea archaeon | reverse complement strand
TGAGATGGAAGAAGAATTCAAGATCAAATCGGAAAAAGTTCAAGATGTTATAACCAGAAAGACCAAAATGTTGCTGATCAACTATCCGAATAATCCCACCGGGGCCACGATCGATAAGGACGAACTGCGTGCGCTCGTTGAACTCGCTTCAGATCACGATCTCTGGATAATGTCCGATGAAATATACGATCGCCTCACATATGAAAAAGAACACGTAAGTATTTTGGATCTGTCTGGGGATATGGAGCGAACGATTTACATAAATGGTTTTTCAAAAACCTACGCAATGACCGGTTGGCGTCTCGGATATGCTATCGCTCCCAAAGAGCTCGTAGCCCAAATGAACAAAGTCCAACAAGCCTCAACTTCTTGTGTCCCAGGGTTCGTTCAAGCTGCCGGTCTGGCTGCTCTCGAGGGGCCCCAGGACTGTGTGGAAAAAATGCGCGAAGAATTTCTGAAACGACGTGACCTAATCGTGAATGGACTGAACTCGCTTGACCTCAAGTGCTTCAATCCCAGGGGAGCTTTCTACGTTTTCCCAAACATCGAAGTATCGGGGATGAACTCAGTAAAATTCTGCGAAACCTTGCTAGAAAAGGCCGGTGTGGCTGCTGTACCCGGAACTGGCTTCGGACCGTTCGGAGAAGGTCATGTAAGACTCAGTTTCGCCAACACGCTCGAGAGTCTGAGTGAAGCCATAGAATGCATACGCTCTATCCTCTCTGAATAGCCCTAGTCTCCCTCCGGTTCATATTCACTCTCCAACAAGTCTCTTATCTCCCTAGCCTTTTTTTTACCTATACCTCGAACCTTTCGCAACTCGTGCTCAGAAGCTGTCATTATTCTCTCCACCTTTCCAAAATGTTCAAGCAATCTTCTGGCGAGAACCGACGAAACTCCCGGCAATCCCTCCACCACGAATCTCTGGGATTGGGGGAGGGACATCCATTTCCGTTTCCCACGCAGTGAGACTTCTCTGTGGAAACCCTCCTGCTCTCGCTTGGCTATGAGCGCGAGCAAAGACGCTGTCTCCGAGCTATCCTGAGTACGAACCACAGGGACTCCAAGATCCACGATCACAGCTACCATAGCCCCCAACAAGGCATGGGGGTGAATCCTCACCGAATACTGCCCAAAACCCTCCACAACTAAAAGGGGACACTCGAATATCTCTCTCAATCGCCTAGCTTGATCCATCAATCTCCGATCCATGATCGACTTCACGAAATCTCTGAGACTCTTACGTTCCACCCCAATCCGATCACTCAAAATAAAATCCCCCACCTCTAGCTGTCTCGGTTCGAGATGAATTCCTAACCTCCGGAGCTCATTCACCACTCTCCCACCTACCTCCCTGTGGTCGACGATGACTTTGATATCAGTGGATGTCTTTCTCACCAAAGAATTCACCCAATTTGGAGGCTAGTGCGCCTCTTTCATCTTCTGTAACCTCGACCCTGCGCGAAATCCACCTTGGCAAGCTCCTGCGAATGAATGGAGAAAGTACTCGCTCATCCATGAGAATTATGGCCGCTTTGTCGGTGATCAGACGATGGGCCCTTCCAGCGGCTTGGGCTAAACGACGATGGGCTGGGAGATAGTAACCATAGAATCTTCCTGCACCGGGAAATTGGGTCTCCCAGTACTCCATCGTGGCTTCAAGACGTCTGGTGGGTGGTGCATAAGGCACTCCCACGGCCACGACTGAGTCCATCTCGTGACCGGGGTAATCCCCACCTTCAGCATTTCTTCCTCCCATCACTCCAAGCAAAACCGCCCCACCAATACGTGCAAAAGACTTGAACTTTCTCACGAGTCTATCGTTTTTCTCGGACGAAGCTTCTTTTTCCTCAACGAAAAGGGGCTTCGAAATCGCCCGCTCGATCCCAGCATCGAGAAGTCCCTGAAGTACTCCATAACTGGCTGTAAAGACTCCGATGTTTGCGGGAGTAGAATCCACAACTTCCACTAACCTTTCAACGATTTTTTGGTACATCTTTGGTGTCCGGTGTTCTTCTTTCGTGGTGACCCCGCGAGTTGCGAGTACTAAGATATTCTTCTCCAAAAAAGGTGAAGAACATTGAAGTTTGATCGAGTTCTCCGGAAGCCCGCTCACATTCACATATGCCCCCAAGGGTGAGAGTGTACCCGACATACTTACTACCCTGTAGACACTGGTGAAGATCGATGTGGTAAGCAACCTCGGATCAATTGCCTGAATCTCGAGTGTGGGTATGAGTTTCCCTTTCTTGTCTTGACGAAGCGAAAAAACGTGGATAAACTCCTCTCGTTTCGCTGTGTTATTCAACATCGACAAAAATCTCCCCGTTCTTCGAAGGAAGGATCTGGGGGTTTTTCCTTCACTTATCCTCCGGACGAGTACTTTTTCCCCTGCTTCCTCCAAGTATTCTCCGGCTTGAATGAATTCAAACCCCCTCTTCTCAAATTCTCGGGACAAGACATTGCGTAAGTCTTGGCCTTTCACCACCCGCTCTCCCTCATCACCGGACGAGCGAGCGAAATCTTCCAGTAATTCCTCTAACGCCCCAACCAAGGCGAGAGCAGAGGTGTCTCCCGACTCCTCCGCCTCCTTTCTCGAGTGAAGAATAGAATTCGAAGTCAGCTCCGCACTAGCCACCTCAACTGCAACCTCCGGTAAATTGTGGGCCTCATCCAAGATGAGGATGATATCCCCGAGCTCGACCTGGAGACTCTTGAGGAAGCTCTGTCGGATGTCTGGATCGAATATGTACACATAGCTACACGCCACTACTTTCGCTGCCGGGAGGAGTAATCGGGCTATTTGGTAAGGGCAAAATCCCTTTGCTTTGCAAATCCTTTTCAACTCTCCGGCTGACACCTGCTGACCTGTCAGCTCCGATACCAATCTCTCCACCCCCCGTGTATCGGCCATCATCTGGTTGAAGAATTCACACCTTCCCAACTTTTTCATCACAACACATGTGCGCGCCGCTTCACCAGCGGTGAAGGTGGAGCGCTTCAACATTTGATCCAAACACATCTCCCTTCTCCCCCTCAAGGAAATTCCAGATACGCTCAATTTGGAGCTCAGAACTCGAAGCTCCTCAATTACCCTATCCATCTGTCCGTGAGTTCGAGAGCAATACACTATTTTCTTTCCCTCAGCATATGATGAGGAAAGAACTGCACAGAGAACAGCTATGGTCTTCCCCATACCAGTTGGTCCTTCCACGACTGCTGGTCTCGCCTTTTCTATCGCCTCTCTAACCACTCCTACCATCTCAACCTGTGCCTGCCTCATTGTGGAATAAGGGAAAATCCTGTAGACGTCTGGAAACTTCTTTAGATAACCAGCGTGTAGACGAGGATCCATAACAAAAACCAAGATGCGAAGAATGACCAGAACCCGTGCTTGAGAGCTCTCCCCAGAACCCACTTACCCTCAGGAAAATCTTGGGGCGAAATTCTCAACAAGCCCGGAGTTAACTTATAGGAAATGAAAAATAAGAGAGCTGCGATAAACAAACCGGAGACTGCCGGGACCTCAGTGAGCCCAGATATCAATCCACAGAAGACTCCACAAATTCCTCCGAAAGCTATGAAGGGCAGTGCGAGTTTACTTTTGAATTCCATCCGATCATTTCATGTCTACTTTTAAGCTAAAAAGAACTTTTGCGAACGAGGAACAAGAGAAGTTCTTCGAATGGGAACTTCAAACTAGAGATTATCCGGTATTTCAGCCCCTCTTCCTCAAGCATCCTGCAGGTTTTCCGAACGCCAGAGAGAGAAGACTGAACAAAGAGGGCCCTACCGCTGAGGGGAAGGTGACGAGACAACTCGCGGATGAATGGATCCAAAACCGCTCGGCCATCCCGTCCCCCATTCCAAGCTCTGTCCAGCTGATCATCCAGTGCCTCCTCTACGGTGGTTGGAAGATAGGGTGGGTTGAAGATCACCAAGTCGAATTCCTCATTATCCACCGGTCGAAAGAGTGTCCCAAGTCTAAAAAATATACGATCCGATACTCCATTGATCGATGCATTCAGTCGAGCACACCGTAGAGCGGTTGGACTGACATCGGTGGCTGTAACAATCCCCCCCTCTTTCGCTGCCAACACAGCGAGCAACCCACACCCGGTTCCCAGCTCAAGAACTTTTTCCCCTGCATGTACTTCGAGACGATCGGCAAGCAGAAAAGTATCTTCAGCTGGAGAGTAAACCCCTGGGAAAATCAAAAAACGAGCACCCCGATAAAAAACAACCTGAAGTTTGCACTCACCCGTGACCTGGTCACCGAAACCTAACATATCTCCACCTGAAGACATGGTAGGTTGGTTTTCAAGCTCCGCAGGAAGCGAAGCCCCCGGATACCAGGAATCTCCGGGTAGCCTCCGTTGCAGCTAACCGCAACTTCATCGTGCACCAAGCTTTCGGCCTGATGCAGGGCGGTAAGCCCGCTTCCCGCGCTTAGCCAGCGCCTCGGACTTCC
>JAPDJF010000015.1 GCA_029259185.1 Hadesarchaea archaeon | reverse complement strand
AGAAGGGCTGAAGCCCGTACTCGAAAACCTCAAGCACATAAGGAAATCGGTGAATCGAAAGTCCAAGCGGTTCAGCGAGTACAGCAAGAAAGTTCAACTCATATCATCGAGGTCAAAGAATTTGAAGGGGAGGCTCAACCGTTGGCCCTTCAGGCGCCTTCAGTTCCTGCTCGATTACAAGTTCAGGCTCAGCGGGCTGGTGCCCGAGTACGTCAGTCCGCACGACACATCAAAGTGGTGCTCCAGATGCGGGGGCGAGATAGGTTCCCTGAAGGAGTGCCCTAGGTGCGGGTTGGATCGAGATGTGAACGCCTGCATAAATCTGCTGAGAAGAGCCAAGGATGAGGGGATCCCAGGCTACCCCGATAGCTCCGCGATGCATCCCGTGAGGCCGGGGTGTTCGAGCATAAGCGATGAGGTGAACCCGGCGGAGGGGAGCGGAGAAGTTTCAGGGTTTAAAGATTTGGAACCCGAAACAGCCTGAAACATTAAACAGATTTTCTACGTTAACAGTGCATGCTCGTGATAAAATTTTTATACTCTCACAAGGTAAAGAGAGAGATGTCTCAAGATTTCCTTATTGTGAAAAACCTAACCAAAGAGTTTACTCCAGGATTGCCCCTCGTAAAAAACATTTCTTTCAAAATCGGGGAGGCCAAGACTTTTGGGTTGCTGGGAAAGAGCGGACACGGAAAGTCCATCATCATGCAATCGATACGAGGAGTCCCGGAGTACGAGCCGACCGATGGACAAGTGATCTTCAGGATAGCGTACTGCCCTAACTGTCACTGGGTGGAGTATCCTTCAAAGACGGGAGAAGCTTGTCCGAAGTGCTCCACAAGAATGGAGTTTAGAGAAGTAGACTACTGGGAGGAACTGAAAAACCAGACGAGGTTATCACGTACTCTTCACGATAGGATTTCCATCATGCCTCAGCGTGGGTTCTCTCTTTACAGTGAATTTCCGGCCGTGGAAAACATAAGGAGAGTCTTGTTGAGTGTGGGGTATCCGGAGACGGAGGTAGACATGAAAGCGGTAGAGCTCATTTCGAGCGTAAGGTTACAACACAGGCTCCTCCATCTAGGGAGAGATCTCTCGGGCGGGGAGAAACAGAGGGTGATATTCGCGATGTGTTTGGCTAGAAATCCATTGCTTTTCTTGGCGGATGAGCCCACGGGAACGCTGGATCCAATCACCAGCGAGGTCGTACACGAGGTGATCAAAGAGGCGGTGGAAAAAGATCGAATAACACTCTTGCTTACCTCTCACTGGCCCGAAGCGATTAAGGCTCTAGCAGAGGAGGCTGCGCTCTTAGAGAGCGGAGAAATAATCCAGATCGGGAAGTCAGAGGATATCTACAATGCGTTCATGGAAAAAGTGGAGAAGATGGAAGTTCAGAGGTTCAGGGGTACGAACCCGATGGTGAAGTGTGAAGGTGTGAGGAAATGGTACTATACGTTCGATAGGGGGTTGGTGAGAGCAGTAGATGGAGTGGATTTGGAAATATATGAGGGAGAGGTATTTGGGATAGTGGGGCTTAGTGGAAGTGGAAAAACAACCCTTGCCCACATGATCATAGGGTTAAAGCCCGTGACTCAGGGTAGGATATCCGTGAGAATCGGTGAAGAGTGGATAGACATGGGTATTCCTGGTCCAGATGAGAGAGGGAGAGCGACTGCCCATATGGATATCCTGCATCAGGAATACACACTCCACGCGGGGCGGATCATTTTGGAGAACTTGGTGGGAGTGGTGACCGAACCTCTTCCTGAAGAAGTGAAGACACAGAGAGCGTATGAGGTCCTTAGGGCGGTGAATTTCACGGATCCGGAAATAGATTATCTGTTGTACAAACTTCCAGACCAGATAAGTGAGGGTGAGAGGCACAGAGTGTGCATAGCACGGTCTCTGATGAAGAATCCCAAGCTCGTTTTGTTAGACGAGCCGACGGGGACAGCAGACCCGATCACTAGGGTGGAGATAGCAAGGAGCATAAGGAGTGCTCGGGACACCTTAGGGCAAACCTATCTGATTATAAGTCACGATATCGACTTTATCAAGATCGCATGTGACCGGGCGATCTACATGAGACATGGGAAAATACAGGCAGTAGGTGATCCAGAGGAAATGGTGGAGTTGATGATAAAAACGGAGAAATCGGCTCTGAGAGGAGGGTAGACATGACGTACGACGAGTCTCTCACCACCGAAATAAAGCAGTTTACTTTGAGCCTTGGGGCGGACAAGGTTGGGATAGCTGAGGCTGAAAGAGCGGATAAAACTCCGATGTTCTTTGCCTCTCCGTTCTCTTTTGTGAAAGATGCTAAAAGCATAATTTCCATATGTTTGAAGTATCCGGAAGGTGCTTTGGAAGTGTCGAAAGAAGATTTCTTTGTATATCTCTCTTCCTTTGCGTCGACGAGGCAAGCCATGTTGGAAAAACTGAACAGCATCGGGATGGAGGTAGCTAGGGAACTCGAGAAGAAGGGCTATAGGGCCGTTCCACTGGATGCCAACCTGCCGATTGATGAGAGGCGATGGGTAAGCTGTTTGCTCTCTCACAGATATATCGCCCAGATAGCTGGACTCGGAGACATAGGGGCCAATAATTTGCTCATAACACCTGAATGGGGACCTAGGGTCGAGCTTACGAGCGTTATAACGAACGCCCCGTTAAAGCCGGACGGCCCGAAGCTGGCTGGGAAGATTTTTGAGGAGAAGTGTAGTTCGTGTTTCAAATGCATCGAGGCGTGTCCAACTCAGGCCCTCAGCAGGGAAAAGATGCCACCATACAATTTTGAGCTTAACAGATGCTTGTGGGGTACTCAAGGTTGGCTTCAGCTCTCCAAGATCGAGATTCCACCTGAAGAATGGATAAATGCTAGACCTACGGCGATGGTGATGGTGCCTAGGTACACCGCCAAATATCCGTTCATAAAGGTGTATCAAGAGTGGCAGAAGAAAAAAGCAGACTTTCCATGTTGTATCGCATGCATGCTCGCTTGTCCCGTAGGTAAGGAGTGAAGGGAGAAACTTGCTCGAATGTACGAGCTGTGGGTGGAAGGGAAAAGAGGAGGAGACAGTTCAGGTCCATGTATGCCCCGATTGTGGCACGGGGCATCTGAAACTTTTTCGCTTACTCAAGAGGAGAGATGGGAAACTCCAGTGTCCAAAGTGTACGTGGATAGGAACACCCGAGGAGTCGATCCAAGAACCTGAGTGCCCCAAGTGTGGCAACCCGTACCTCCGGCAGATCTCGTAGGAGAAACTTGATCCACCTTTCTCAACAGTTCCAGAATTTATTGATGACGGAAACCTTCCTTTTGACCTGAAAGGTGGCAAAGATCTTCGGCGTACACCCGCTCACCGTAAGGAGGTGGGTACAAGAAGGAAAACTTCATCGGGATTTTGGAGCACTTCTTCACCGCTAACGGTGCCAGGATAGAGGTTGTAAACAGGGGTGAAGAGCGAACACCCCAACGAGAGCTCGTGGGGGACTGATGAGGATCATAGCCAGCTTTGCTGGAAAGCTCTACGGGATGCGTTCACACGAATACAAAGAGGTGGTGCGCGGTGCAGAAAAGCTCCTCGCAGGTTAGGGCATACGCGCAGGTCGGGGACTTCATAACGGCTTACCAAGCGTTGCTCCAGCTAGCCATAGACGAGGTATGGCAGCGCATTCGGTGGGTTGAGCGACCCGCGCGAGTGAAACGAAAGACTCCGCCATCAAGCATACTCGATCCTCCGCTTCTGGCGGCGCAATTACCTCAATGGCGAGCGGAGCAGGGGGCGCCCGGGAGTCAGGCGGAGGTTCGTCGCATCAAGGAGATGCTCGGCTACAAAGCGCGCGTTGGCAAACCGCTTAACCCGCGCAACTCAACGCCGCCGTGAACCTGTACCTCCAGATGGAGGGACCCCACGACGCAAAGCTCGAGCGCATCGTGGGTGGGTTCGCTCTGGCGGGGAGAAGCGTGAGGAGGGCCCCGATGAACTCTCGAGGGGCCCGAGCGTGATGAGTCCCAAGAAAAACGGTTCATTTGTTGCCGTTTTCAGAACCCGGTGAAATAGGATTAGTGTGGTGGCTCCGGAAGAGGGTTATAAGGCTTTAGCTACGAGCTCGGTGAGATCATAGACTTTGAGAGGGATTTTGGATGCATCCACCGCGTCGCTCAGGTTTCTCCTACAGAATGGGCATGTGGAGACGATAGCTTCAGCACCCGTTTCTTGGGCTTCTTTCAGTCTTTCGATGGCTGTCCATACCGCCCAATCGGGATAGGCGGACTTCACTCCTCCTCCCGCCCCACAACACCAAGATTGTTCCCTATTTCGGAGCATCTCGGTGAACTTAATGCCGGGGAGATTTTTGAGGACGTTTCTCGGTGGTTCGAAGACTTTGTCCTTCTCCAATTCGGGGAGGTATATAGACACATGTCTACCGGAGTGACAGGGATCGTGGTACGTTACGTGCATGTTGATTTCTTTTGTGAACGTGAGTTTTTTCTCCTCCAGCAAAGAGTTTAGCAA
>JAPDJF010000038.1 GCA_029259185.1 Hadesarchaea archaeon | reverse complement strand
CAGTTCGTCCTTATCGATCGTGGCCCCGGTGGGATTATTCGGATAGTTGATCAGCAACATTTTGGTCTTTCTGGTTATAACATCTTGAACTTTTTCCGATTTGATCTTGAATTCTTCTTCCATCTCAGTTTTAACGAATACCGGCTTCCCTCCGGCGGTTAGTATTATCCCATCATAAGTCCAGCAAGGACTTGGGACTATCACTTCGTCCCCTGGATCAAGAACCGCAATCATCGCACAGAATATAGCATGTTTTGCTCCAGGAGTTATCAGAACATTTTCCTTTTCGATTCCTTCCCCCGCCCTGTCGGCGATGACTTGTCTTAACTCCGGTATCCCCTCAGAGGGGGTATATTTTGTCATGCCTTTGGCTAGGGCCTCAACGGCGGCTCGTTTCACGTGTTCGGGTGTATCGAAGTCAGGCTCTCCAACTTCTAGATGAATAATCCTCCTCCCCTCACGTTCGAGTCTCTTGGCAAGCGAGAGAACCCGTAGCGTGCTCGAAGGGGGGATGGACCTCATTCGCTTGGCGACCCTCATGTTCCTCTGGTAGAGTTTTAGGATGAGTAAATAAATTGTGTGGATGCACTGGATAGATGCTGTGGCGAATACGCTCCTCCGTAGGGGGGTGAAACATGTCATAGCCAGTGGTATATCCATCTCGGGGCACATCCACATCGGACATTCGAACGATGTCTTTATAGCGGATGGGATCAGGAGATCCATCCAATCCCATGGCGGTGAGGCGAGGGCCCTCTGGTATGCGGACGACTTCGATCCGATGCGACGTGTTCCATGGCCACTTCCCCCCTCTTACGCCAAGTACCTAGGCATGCCGTATGCCAATATTCCACCCCCTGAGCCGGGTTATGAAAATTTTGTAGATTTTTTCGCCAGAGAATTCCTTGAATCCATCGACCGCTTTGGTCTTAAGTTGGAGGTATATTTCGGGAGCAAAATTTACAGGGGTGGGCACATGGCCCCTCTGATAAGGCTCGCATTGGAGAGGGCGGAAGAGATCCGCGAGATACTGAATCGGTATAGAGCAGAACCCCTACCCGAGGGCTGGCTTCCCTACAATCCTCTCTGTGAAAACTGTGGAAGGATAGCAACCACCAAAGCATACGGATGGAGCGGTAGTTATGTGAGATACAGGTGTGTAGGGAGCGACTATTCCCCGGGGTGTGGGCACGAAGGGAAAGCGGATTACACGAAAGGAGAGGGAAAGCTCGTGTGGCGCGTCGAGTGGCCCGCTCGGTGGAAGCTCTTAGGAGTTACCTGCGAGCCTTTCGGTAAGGATCACGCGGTGGTGGGGGGGAGCTATGAAACAGGGAAACTCATAGCGAGACGAGTATTCGATTATGAGGCACCTCACCCCATCCCCTATGAATGGGTGAGCCTCTCTGGTCGGCAGATGTCATCCTCGAAGGGGGTGGTGTTCACCCTCTCCCAGTGGCTTTCGATAGCCGAACCCGAGCTCCTTCGATACTTCATTTTCAGGAGCAAAGCGATGAAAGCTAAATCCTTCGATCCGGGTCTCCCTCTACTCGATCTGTATGATGAATACGACATCGTGGAGGAGATATATTTCAGCACACGTGAAGTTGGAACCAAAAAGAGAGAGAAGGTCGCACGCATCTACGAGCTTTCCCAGGTGGAGGATATACCTCCAAAAAAACCACAACGCGTACCGTTCCGGTTTGCGGCGATCCTGATCCAAGTCGTCGGTGGTAAAATTGATCGGGCAATAAAGATACTGGAGAGGAAGGGATTCCTTGTCCAACCTACGGAGCATGATATCGAACTAGCTGTCAGGCGTTTGTCCTTGGCTCAGAGGTGGGTGATGGAGTATGCCCCTGAACGGATGCGGTTTAAGCTGCTGGAGGACATTCCTCCAAAAGTGAAGGAGAGCCTTACCGAGATACAAAGAAAGGCACTTCTTCAGTTGGCATCAGATCTAAGCGCCACCGATTATGATCCGGTAGAACTACATAATCATGTGTACGAGGTCGCTCGTGGACTAGGTATGGATCCCCCAGAACTATTCAAAGCGATCTATCTCGTCTTGATCGGACGTGAATCCGGGCCTAGAGTCGGGAATTTCATATCGGCAATTGAAAAGGAGTTTGTGGTAAGACGCTTCAGGGACGCTTCATCCTGATTTCCCTTTAGCCTTGAGTTCGGCGGTGATTTTCACCCAAATCCAAGCTTCTGGGAGTTTTTTCTGATAGGATAAACTAGTGGGTGGCTACCCGTGTCCTATTTCTTCGGGCTCTCCTCTAAGGAGTCTCGAACCCAATTCATGTACTCCTGAGAGGTGGAGTCGATTTTTAGGGTTATCAGCTCGGGGACCTCATATGGATGGAGTTCCTTCAAGCGGGCCACCAATTTCTTGAGTTTCGTCTCAGTAGTTTTGATCAGTAGCAGGAATTCGTCAGCTCGTTCTATTTTTTCTTGCCACCAGTAAATCGATTTCACCCTTGGGATAACGTTCACACAAGCACCTAGTCTTTCCATAACTACCGCTTGGGCTAAACGCAGTGCTTCCTTCTGTCTGTCAATGGTGGTCAGCACTAGGTACAACATCGTCTCAAACAACTTTTTTGCTAGTGTTTAAGTTTCTCGTGGTTTAATAAAAAGAGATGAGCGTCGGACAGCAGATCCTGTTTCTCCTGCTTGGAGTTGGGATTTTTTGGACAGTTTTCCTGCTTCTCTTCAAAGAATATGATTTGAAAAGGTATGGATTCTCGCTCGAGGGTGGAATGCTTCTCTGGCGCACGAAGCGAGGGCTCGAATTCATCGATCGGGTTGCTAGAACCCATTCACGGATTTGGATTAAGTTCGGCACAATTGCGGCAGCGGTGGGAGTAGCAATGATGTTTTTCGTCCTGCTCAACCTCGTCGTCAATGTTTATTTCATCTTGACCCGGCCGGAGATCAGCGTGGTCGGTGCTAAGTTTGTTTTACCGGGATTTATCCCGGGACTGACTGTATACTGGTGGTTAGTAGCTATAGCCACCGTACTCGTGGTTCATGAATTCTCCCACGGTTTCTTGATGCGATGCCAAGGGGTACCGGCGAAATCGATGGGTCTGTTGCTTTTCGTAGCGATTCCAGGGGCGTTCGTTGAGCCCGATGAGAAGAAGCTGAATTCTTCGCCAATCTCCAAGCGTCTGCGCGTATTCGGTGCTGGCCCATTCGCGAATATAGTTTTCGGTCTCGCTTGTTTGTTCGTATTACTCTCGCTCGTCAGCCCTAAGCCCGGGGTCTATGTGTGGGGAGTCAAGGAAAACGGTCCGTGTGAGAATTTGGCTTTGGGAAGTAGACTTCTCGCGATAGACAACTTTCCGTTGGAGAGTTGGAGGGACTATTTAGATGTGGTCGAGAACCTCGTACCCGGAGAAACGGTGACCATCGACACGGATAGAGGTTCCTTGCTCGTGATCGTCGATAACTACGGTGAAAATGAAAACAGGGGAAGCTTGGGGATATGGCCCGTGTCAGCAGTCTCCAGATCCCAGTTCATTAATCCCCTGACCGGTTTAGGTATAATGGTCTGTGAATTGGTCGGTAGCCCCGTGTATTACCCATATGCGATTTTTCATCCGTACCTCTACGATTCTCGGTTGCCATGGGAACTTTTAGACATGTTAAAATGGATGTTCGTATTGAATCTGGGTATAGGGATGTTTAATCTCCTCCCACTCCTGCCACTCGATGGGGGATACATCTTAAGAGGGGTGCTTGAGACAAAAGCATCGAGGCGCAAGGCGAGGCGCATATCTAACTACTTTTCGGTTTTCGTGTTCGTTTTGTTGCTAGTCAACATCCTACCGATGTTTATGTAGGTGAGGTTCACAATGGTGGAAAGAGTTTTTTTCCTGAAGAACAGAGAGAGTATGGCGGCGGGCTAGGTGGGGGGCTAGCGGTCCCCTGAACCGGAAACCCGCTATATGCCGGACCGAAGCTCTGGGACGGCGCTGGAACTTCGCATCGACCTGGTCCCTGGCGTGGAAGTCCCGTCCCGCAGGGTCGGCGGTGGTGGGGCCTCGATCGGAGGGTCGAGGTAAACCACCTTTGCCTGCTGAATCCCCCAGGGGCGGAAGGTCGGGTCAACCCCCGATCCGAATCAGCAAGGGTGGGCAGGACGTACGGCGCTTGCGGATCACGGGACGGAGCTTGGGGATCAGAAATCGATGTGGGGGGAAGGCGTCAACCCTGGGCGCGCCCGCCGCTTTGGGATTGATGACCGAACAATTCTTGGAGTCTCTCCTTTCCCTTCACATAGATGTAATCGAATATGGAACCACCGCCTTCTTTTAACTTCATCGTATCTACCAAACTCCTGTATTTCCCCCCTGCCAATCCATTGGCGATCAAAGCAGATCCTTGTGCGGCTTCTTTTGAAAATCTACCCTCATGTCTGAGCTTCAAAACGGTTACCTCGAGCGACAAAGAAGAAAAGAATTCTTCCAGTCTTTCCTTGAGGTTTCTGAAGAACTTCGGTATCCTACTGAATCTTCCACTCAAGAGCACCTCTCGGGGTCTAACGGATGGTAAGAGAGATG
>JAPDJF010000031.1 GCA_029259185.1 Hadesarchaea archaeon | reverse complement strand
TACAGAAATCCAGAATTTGTTCCCATCCTCGATGTAACAGGCCAGTTTTCTCCTTTTTGCTAGTTCGGGAAAAACTGTATGTTCAATGTTTCCCGTCTTGAAACGTTCCATCATGGGAAGAACAGTTTTCCTCAGGCAGTAGAATCCTCCATTGATGTAATAGGGAAGTGGGGGTTTTTCTGAAAAAGAGAGAATCCGTTTCCCACGAATTTTCAAGATCCCATATGGGCTACGCATTCGTACAGCGAGGATGGACGCTTCACACTTCGATCTCTCAAATTCTTCCCACATCTTCTCTAAGTCCACATCGGCAACGATGTCCCCATTACTCACAATAACATCATCGCGGATCCTCTTCATTCCCAATCTTATAGCGTTCAGTGTTCCAAGGGGTTTGCGCTCGATCACGTATTCAAGCCGCATCCCTCCCCATTTTCCCCCGTACTTTCTTTCAATGGATCCCGCTAGATATCCTGCGAGCAAGGCCACCCTTTTTACCCCAGCTTTTTGGTAGAGGGATAGTTGATGGTCGAGAAGGGTATAACCTGGCTTTATCTCAAGTAGAACTTTTGGTATTTTTTGGGTGAGGGGGTGAAGTCTTTTTCCATATCCTCCACAGAGAATCATTCCAGTGATCTTCGAGAGTGGCATAGAACGCGCATCCTAAGTTCCTCTCTCTGTTTCCGACGGGAGGAGAACATCGTGGGGTCTTGTCTCCCCCGCACCCAATGGGGAGACCATAACGAATTTTGACTTTTCCCACAGTTCTTGGATGTTCTTGGCTCCCGCATATCCCATAGAGGCCTTTAGCCCGGACACGAGTTCTTTCACGACTGCGCTGACTTCTCCTTTGTACGGAACCCATCCTTCCACACCTTCCGCCACCCCTTTGCTCGGTGCAGAATACCGATCTAAGGAATACCTTTTCGCCATGGCTGATGGACTACCCATTCCCCGATACTGTTTGTAGTACCTGCCCCCGATTGTGACGAGGGTGCCGGGTGCCTCTTTACATCTAGCGAAAAGATTTCCTGCCATGACCGCTGATGCTCCTGCAGCGAGTGCGAGCGCTACATCACCGGCGTTCTTCACCCCTCCATCGGCTATTATCGGGATGTTTGCTCCATAATCCCTCAGAGCATCCGCCACGCTCGCCACGGCATAGAGAGTGGGTGCCCCCGCTCTCATCACTTCTGTGGTAACACATATTGAACCGGATCCTACACCTACTCTTAAGCCGGAAACCTTCTCCAGTTTGGAAATTACGTCTTCTGCCGCTTCGTACGTTCCTATGTTTCCAACGATCACATCAGCCCCTATCTCTGCTAAGAGTTTCTCAGTAGCACCGATCACCTCTGTATTGTGGAAATGTGCAACATCGGTCACTAAAATGTCTACGTACCTGTCGAGCCTTTTTGCTCTCTCGACATCAAATGGGGATATGGCCGCTGCGCATAGCAGTTGACCTTCCTCGTCCCTCACAGCGTCCGGATATTTTCCGCGGAGCAGGATGTCTTTGAAAGTGATGAGCCCTTTGAGTGCACCCTTTTCGTCCACGATGGGAAGCTTTTCGATCCTGTGCTCATGAAGGATCTCTTTGGCCTCTTCGATACTTATTCCTTCACTGGCCGTCACTAAGTCCTTGGTCATAAGGGCTCTCACTTTGAGGTCAGGTTTCGCGAAGCGGACGTCTCTCTCCGTGAGGATTCCGACGAGCTTTCCACAATCCACCACCGGGAGACCGGATATCTCATGGGTCTCCATCAGGCGCACGGCCTCGGCTATAGTTTGACCAGGTTCCACAGTAACCACATCCTTTATCACCACCGATTCCGCACGTTTGACCTTTTTCGCCATTTCTACTTGCTCTTCGACGCTGCAGTTACGGTGGAGGACCCCGAGTCCCCCTTCTCTGGCCATAGCTATCGCCATTTCGGTTTCGGTCACCGTGTCCATTGGGGAGGAAATGAGAGGAATGTTTAACTTGTGATTTTTCGTTGCTTTTGTCCTTATGTCGATCTCCGATGGTTCAACAGAGGAGCGGCCGGGAAGCATTATCAAATCGTGGAAGGTGAATGCTACTTCAGCGGATTCTATCTTGCTTCTGAATTTCCCCTTCTTCAGAGGTACCACCGTCTAAACATGGAGAGGAGGAGTTTAACCTTATCGTTGAGGGGTCTAGGGGTTCACTCGAACTGTTTCAAAATCTCCTCTACTTCTTGCTTCTTCTCTTGAGTTATTTCTACCACCACCACGCCCCTCCTTGGTTGGCCATAGATCACGCACGACCCTAATGGGGACTTCGCTATTGCTACGAGTGTCGCCAAGTCTTCCTCTCCATCCACCACGATTTTGATTGGGGGCGGAAGATCGAATGCTTTCCACAGTTCTTCAGAGATAGTCGCAGCCGGATTTGTCACCCTGTGGGTTGGTACGTTAAACGCTTCTATTGCCCTCTTCAATCTCTCCCCTGCGGCAGCACGCATGGTCTTGTAGTCCACGACCGCCACATCTGGTCTTATTCCCTTCTCCAGTATGGTTGCAGTTACCACATCCCCCACCGAGATAATCCTGGAACACCTTTTTTTCCCCATATACTCAACGGCCTTCTCCATGTTTGAAAAGAGAGTACCAAAAGGGCTCTTTAAACGATCTCTGAGAGACTCTGGTAATCTCACCGATGTGCCTCCCGATCTAAATAGACACCCCACAGATGAAAGCTAATAAGCCGAAAAACATCCAAACTAGTGAGAGCTTTTTCAACTTTAGTGCTACAGCTGGGGTTGGGGTACTCACGGCTTGAATAGCAGTCAAGACGAGACCCACGTCCGCCAAAAACACGAGCGGTAGATAGACGAGAGAGACTATCCGGTACAGTAGGGGAAGCGGGCTGAGTACTACCGCAGCGAGATAGAAACCGAGGACGGAGAATGCTGCTTGCCTTGGACCGATTGTTAGAGCTAACGTTTTCACCCCCCTCACCCTGTCACCCTTTACGTCAGCTATTCCCTTCAGAATTTCTCTTCCAGTATTGGAAAGGAAAGCCATTAAGACGAAAAGGATGAGTGGGGGGGTAGGCCCCACCCCGACTATCAAGGAGCCATACACAAAGGGTATCCCAACGCACGTGCTGACCATGATATTTCCAATCAATCCCATCCGTTTTCCCTTTACACTATAGTAGCTGGAGAGAAAGAGAGAGAATGCTGCTATGAGGAAAGGGAGCGGTGAATGGTACTCTAGACTGCTCAGTCCAGCAGAGATAAGTCCAACCATTCCCAATGCGAGTGCAAACCCGATCGCTTCACCGGGGGAGACTAATCCGCTAGGCAGAGGGCGACTTGGCTGGTTTATCGCATCGACGAAACGATCGAAATAGTCGTTTATAGCCATGGAAGCCCCCGTGAGAGTGAAAGCTGTTAAAAAACCGAGGAGACTCGGAAGGATTTCAAGATCTCCTCTGAGAGTTATCAGTTCCCCAGTGAGAACTCCTATCCCCATCATCACACAGTTCGCTGGTCTCAACATGTTCAGAAAAGCTTTTGACTTGCTTGGGATCCACATAGATCAACTGACCTTCCGCTTCTGAAGATCTCGTTTGTAAAAATCGTTCGCTATCTTCTTTCCGGTCCGCTTTTCCCACTCGGGTATTGGAATTCCGTATTTCTGTTGAATAACGTCCCTATACCACTCAGGTATAACGTTGAATGCGCAAAACGGAATGATCCTTTCATCAGGAGTAAGATAGTGAATACAACACCTCTTGACACGCTCGATATCCCAATTGTAGAGATCCTGGAAGTGCATCATCCCTATGAAGAGCGCACGGTCGTGGAATTTGCCCAGAGCACTATAATCGTGTTTGATGAAAATGCCGTATACGAGCTTTGCGACGCTCATCCCTTTCGGCATCTTCTGCTTGTCGATAAAACTTCCAAATTTCACCAAGATCTCCGGGAGTACTAGGTACTTACTCCGTCCCTCCCTTATCTCTTTGGCCTTCTCCTCGAGATATTCGAGGAACCCCTCAACATCCATGAATCTCGAGATGGGGACGAGCCTCTTACCATCCCTGAATACATAAGTGGCCATCCCACAAGCGAAGTGAGCGGTGAGTTCATAGGTAGGTTCGCCCGTGATGGCTTCAACGAGTTCGCTTATTGGCATGGCAGCGGGGACGGGGAAGAAATCATCTCCCGTTACCTCGCCGTTTGTTTGCTCTTCTATACATTTTATGAGGTCAGGAATCGTTATCCTGAAACGAGACCTTTCTTTGCGCGGAATCCTGCCAACGAGTGAGACGGGTTGGAAGTTGAGTCCTCTCACTATATCTATGTTTCTCGCCGCGAATTTGACCATCTTTCCGATCTCATGGTCGTTTATCGTTCGGATGATGGTGGGGACGAGTACCACCCCCAGCCCAGCCTTCCTGCAGTTATTAAGCGCGGCAGGTATTTCCCAATAGTTTTTTGGATTGGTCTTAGGTGTGACCCCATCGAAGCTGAGATAGACTACGTTCACTCCAGCTTCCCTGACCCTGCTCGCGAGTGTTGGGTCGTTCGCTAGCCTTATACCATCGGTGTTGAGCTGGACGTGTCTTATCCCCTCTTCCTTGCATATCCTAACTATGTGGATCAAGTCATCTCTCA
>JAPDJF010000045.1 GCA_029259185.1 Hadesarchaea archaeon | reverse complement strand
GTGAGCATCCGATGGGCGATGTCAAGGTTAACGATGACGGTGCGCTTTATGTCATCGAGCATCTGCTGGATCGCCGGATTGTTGATGTGGTGGGTATCGTCCTGCTCCACCACGATGTTGGTACCCGCGATCAAAATGGGCTCGAGCTGCCTTTGCCCTATCGGGAGCCCGACCGCACGGTTGTAAGCGGGGAGCCCACGCTCGATGGCCACCTGACGGCCCAACCTCATGAACTCCTGCTTGCGCTTGGACTGTCGGTACCCCCCCCGCTTGTACATTTTTCCATCCTTTATCGAGAAGGGATCCGCACCGAAAGTTTTTTCCATTATTGAATAGAGGGGTCTCTCCTTCTCTACATCTAGATATCGCTTAGAGACCGCGTACAGTTCCCTTATATATTCCCTTTCCCTAGCCTCTAGCTGACCCGCTCTTTCGTCCAGATCGCTTCTCTTTTTCTTCACGGTCTTTTCTATCCTCAAGAGCGGATAAAAACCTTTGGTAAAAGGAATCACTCAGTTGGAAGCTTATACGGGGTTGTACCCAGAATGATCGTCTTCCCCTCTTGGCCCATTTTTTTATCCGCCAAAGCGCTGTAGTGGAGTATGTTATCTCCAGATCCATCATAGCCTTCCTCCACCATTATCTCCATCTTCTCTCTCGTTATATCCACCGGCCACACTTGGCCCTCACGCCAATCTATGGAGGGGAAATCGCTGGGTTTGAGCCACTCGATGGTGGGGTCGAAGAGCCACTTCATTCTCGGAACCTCCGTGTAGGGGGGTATCCTACCCGTTTTTCTGTCCACCCCAGCCTCAGACTCCAATAACTCCCAATACTCCTTCGGGAGTTTATCTGGGTTCGCCAGCATGTCTCGAATGTTCACTTCCTTGTACACCGGACAAGGTAGGGCCGTCAAGAAGGCTTTGGGTGGAGGTATTCCCTCATCGAAGGGCGCTGTGAACCCTTTGAACGCTTTTCCTTTGAGATACTGCTCCCTTATCTGATGCAGGAAAGGCGTTTTCTTCTCGGAAGTGATAACTTTGTTTATCGCATCGCACACTAGCCCCTTCGGTCCAGTCATGAACAGTTCCTCTAGCCTCCTCGTCCAAAGTTCTGAGGGTAGCGCGAGAAGGGTATTAAGGATTGGGGGGAGGGGTTCATAAGTGTAAAAGATCATCGGGATCCCGAGCAGTCTCGTGGCATTCATCGCCATCCAAACCAGTGACCAGAACTGGGCCGTCCAGAAAGTGTGTTGCGAACCTATGCCAAAATTCCCGGGAGACGGGGACATGTATAATGTGGCGTGAGTCCACTTCGGAAACATCTCCTCTCTCATATCCTTAACGACATCTCTAGCCAACCCAAGCCACTTGAATATGTCGTACGGAGACTTCTTCGGTATCTCCTTCAACTTAATTCCCGTCCGGAGGTGCCTACGCTCCAACGGAGCTGTGATGTCCGATGGAACGGCCATGAAGTCACTCGGGGTCAGCAATTTCTGGCGGTCCTCTTCATCGAAGTGTTGAGCTATTTCCGAGCTCGTCCCTATTATCCAGTGCTGGACGGGAACACCGTCCTCATTGTGATACCCTTGGAGCCAAACGAACTCACCTCTCCACCAATCGATGTGACACCACATGGTAGTGGCATATTTGCCATACAGCATTTGAGTGGTGGAAAAGCCGAGATCCGGTCTGACCATGTAGGCCGGAGGATGACTCAAATGACAAAGCCATTTCGACTTGATGAGTTCGGTGATCTCTGGTTTCTCGGTCACTGCCTTCTTGCACACATCTATCGCATGTAGCACTCTGTAGGCCCACTCCACAAACTCCTCGTAGATGAGCCTGTCGTATTCCTCCATCCTGATTCCACCACGTTCGTGGATCCAGTTTATCATCCAAGGCTCTGTTACCATCCCATCGGGTGCTAAGTGTTCAAAACCGAGAGGATAAGTATCCTTGAATCTCTCCACTATTTCTTCCCTTATCTTCAAGGTGGAACCGGTAACCCTGCTCTTAAAATCCTCGAGGGCTTCTGGGCTCAGAATTTTGCCCACTTCCTCTAGATGCCTAGACCCATCACTCACTTTTTCACCTTCACATCTCTTCGGTGAGAAGATCTGGATTGAAACCCGCCAACACCCTGAGCTTCGCCGTTCTAGAGATTATCTCGAGAACCTCCGTTCTGGACTTGAAGGGATGGGTGTCCCAAGTATAGGCCAAGTCCAGCTTCCTGCATTCCTCTTCGGAAAGAGGACGCCCTACCGGAACGGGGTTATCAAGCACCTTCCCCATTTGGTCCTTGATGTAAACCACCTCACCCGTCTCCTTGTCGAGGACGTATCTCCTTCTCGCATCGAACATCAACCCATCCTCATCCAGTCTCAAAGAGTGGCCGTGGATCGTTATTCCCTTCAGAGCGGTTCTAGCCGGATTGAATATCTCCGTCTCCATCAACATCTTCATCGCGGCCTCTAGATCCCTCTCCCTCATCTCTAGAATACAACGCCCACTATACGCCACGACATCTATTCCTCTCAACCTGTTGAAGTATAGCCTCAATCTTCCATGAGGTGCTATCGGGGGATGCCAGAAGCTGTCTGCGAACTGAACGAATCTTATCCGGTCACCGGCTCTCGCACCGGGGGTCGGCACCACGAGATTTTTTATCGGATCATATGGCTCAATGAGTTCCTCTAGAGGAGGGTGTACACTCGGGTAAAGTGCTCCAACCGCACGATGACCTAACAAGCGAGTGATATCATCGTCAGAGATCTCTCGGTATTTAGCCAGTCTTCTCCTCTTATCCCAGAGTTTCCGTCTTCTCTCCGAAGTCTCATCCTTCCCCGGATAAATCTGGGGCTCGTACCTAGTTTTCGTCGCGCCGCTTTCCATTTCACTCACCCTTTCATTATCTCCGACTTTATTTCCTCTGCCGCCTCCGCGACCTTTTTGAGTGGCTCATGAATCAGCGGGAGCTTTTCCCTTATCTTGAAGTAATTGGCGGAGGTCATCTCCGGGGAGAACAATTGAGTCCCAGAGTCCAAACACATACCCGCCACGATGCACGGACCGATGAAACCTGATCCGTGTCTTGGAATGACATGGTCTAGTGTGTATGCACCCGGACCAGCACCGCCGTAGATCGAGTGGGTGTAGAATGCAAAACCTTGTCCAGTCCCTTCAACCCGCCCAGCATCTGGGTCTGGCAACCCACCCGTTTCGAAGATCAACAAATCGCCGAAGTAACCCGTCACGGTGGAGACACTCTGAGCCGCTCTGCTCGCTCCAACGTTAACTACGACCGCGGCGAGGAGTCCCGCACACGTGTATGCATTCCAGAGGGAATAATCGCTCGTAGAGTAAATCTTGAACCCCGAGGGGAGAGTCCTTTTGACTTTTATTATCCCATCCTCTACCGCTCTCCTAACGACGCTATAGGCCACATCTCCTATCGTGCCCTCTTTGTTCTCCCTTATCAAATCTAAAACTAAATTATTAGCGTTGAAACCCTGATAAGCCGATCCAAGCAACTGATACCTTTCAAACCACCCAATGGCGTTTCCCATCTCCCACTGTGCAGCCTGCTCCAAGATGGTGGTCAGCGCGACCGCATCGAATGTCCGCTTGTTCGAAAGGGCGACCAAGTGATTAACCATTATCCCCTTAAATCCGGATCCGAGCCCATCGATGGCGTTGCTCTGCTTGAGGAAGGTCGAGACCGGGCCACCCGGTGGAAGTTCAGGGGACTGAGGATACCTACCAAACACCGCCCCCTTTAGCATGTTACACCCATCCGGATCCGTCTCCGGTGTCATGTTGAACGTTTCTGCTATGGCCTGACATAGTGCAACGGCAGTCCACGTCAGCGCCGGATCTCTGCTCCCCGCGATCCTCACCATCCGCCGAGGGATCCTAACTATGATGAAACGCCCTCCGCTGGTAACCTCCACAAGGGGTTCCCCATCACCATACTTCTCGATCCTCTCTTTCATTCTCTCCACTATTTCGGAAGAACGGTCGACGAGGGGTAGATCCCTGCTGTACCAAGGCATTCGATTCTCATCCTGACCCACGGAGGTCTCCCAACCAGCCCTGCCTGTCTTGATCAAGTTTTCAAGCTTACCCAAGTCGACGACTGCGACCCGCTTGAACAAATCGAGCACTTTCTGCATGTAAGGATTGTAGAGAGGTGAAAGCGCTTTCAGGGGAATGTCTCTGCCTACACACTTTCCTAAGTCATCGTATATGTCCACTTTTTCTTTTTCTAACGCTCGGGTTGCCATTCTTCTCACCTATGGATGTCCAAGAGGCCACATCACGGGCCTCGGGATGGGGGTAGAACTTTCCGGTGCTGCCTCTCGCCCGTTTGTTGCTTCTACCATATCACATAAAAGGTCTATGGCTGCCACCGTATTGCCTACTATCTCAACTCTTCCTTCGTAGAGGGGATTGAAGGGGGGTATCTCCCCACAGAGTACGGCTACCAAATCGTAGTACCCTATCCTAACCACGACATCTGGTTCTTCCTCCGATGGACCCTCCATAACGTCCGTGGGATTGAGGAATATCCTAGCGTACTCCACCCCCCTGCTGGGATGAGTGACCTCAAAAAGCACGAGCCTAGAAGGAGGTGCGCTCCCGATGGAAATCGCGAGCGGGTTCGTCATGGCCTTCCCAACGATGAAATCGTGCAGGAGTTCATAGGTGGTGGGCTCCCTTCCGCGGTCGATTATCCACAGCGAATGAGGATACTCTCTCCACCAACCCTCTGGACGGGGTTGACACGCTTTCGGGAGTGGAGGTAGCTCGGTTGTCACCCTCCCGATTATGGACGGGAGTTTGGTCTTTTCGAACTCCTCACTGAACATCGGATACCACTCCTCCAATTTAGGTACCTTTCTCAAACACGTCCCCCCTCAGTGTGGTGGAAGCACGGGATCTCTTTCCCCGGCGGGCATGAACTGTCTGATCGCCGCTTTGGCTATCGCCAACCTCGGGCGCTTGAAGTCGAAGACGAGGTGAGGATCGGCGAATGCCACCTTGACTATCGGACTGAGACACCACGCACTCCCCCTGCCAACCATTGCTCCGTACACCGCCGCTTCTCTTATCGCACCGTGGGCCGCGCTGAAGGACTGCATCGGGTAGTTCAACCCCCTGAGCTCGGTGAGGTTTCCCTCCTCGGGTCTGAAGCTACAGAGGTAGGGGAGACCTATGTGGTCCTGGATCTCCTGCCCAGCCCAGCCCGTTCTCAACCATCCCTCTTTCATCACGAGCGCCACGGCGTAGTGTGCCGCCATAAGCCCTATGGTTGAGCTACCCGTCAGGACCCCGGCTGTAGAAGCTGCTATCGAGCCTATCACCGATATCCTGTGTGCGCCTCCCCAGTGATATTCAGCTAGCGCTGGGAACTTCTCGTAGCTCTCCATCGTGTACTGGATTATCGTGTTCACCATGAACTTCACCGTATCCCACTTGGGAGGTACTTTCCTAACCCCCATCGTGTACCTGTGGATGAGCTCAACCAATTCATCGGAAAAGGATTCGGTGACATTTCCAGCCAGGGCCGCCGAGGCCACGGTGTTGGAGAACCCTATTCCCCCGCTCATGTAGAATCCCAACCACACCGAATTATCCAGTACCGCTCCTATCCCCCCCGTACCCTCGTTCAGGGCTCGCAAATATCTCTTGGCCTCATCCTCATCTTCTTGGGCTACCTCTATGAACCTCCTAGCGGGTAGGTCTCGCTCACACTGCATGAAATCACATACGAACCCATCCGGGAATCCTCCGGGCTCGTTGGTCCCCCGCATCCGCTGGTACCACATCTTGTTTCCCATCCGCACCACGCGGGCGTGCTTGAAGGAGAACGCGAGGTCCGAGACTATGTGCTCTCCC
>JAPDJF010000048.1 GCA_029259185.1 Hadesarchaea archaeon | reverse complement strand
AAGTCCGGCCTCTCTTTGGTGAGGAGCTCCCAAAGGAATTCCCTGAAAGCTGCGGAGGGGGTTCGAACCACTTCCAGAGCCTTTGGGAAACGGGGAAACAGCACCTCGTCGTAATCCCAGAGGGGTTCGTCGTACTCCTTCTCTACCATCACCACCGTCCACCTCTTGGCGAGGGGCTCCAATTCCAAGGTCTTCATTTCTCACCTCGGTTATACATACTTCCAACTTATTTATATACTTTTGGCTTAAATTACTTTACTACGTTCTTAAAGTATATATTAAATATTGATTTCTAGGTTGGGTTAAGGTGACCAAGGCTGGAAGGAAGGGAAAAAGGTGTTTTTTTTACTCTGGGGATCTTGAGGAAGACGGACTCTCGCTTCCCCCGTTGGTCAGGTAAATAGAGGGAGTAGTTTTTGGGACGCAGAATACGACCTTCAATTTCCCGAACCGCTTTTCTTTTATTTTCGGAATCCTTGGTAATATCCATATAATCATATATATACAAAGAAAGAAAAGTTAAGGAATGCAAGCTAGGAAAGTGGTTCGGCTCGGAAAATCTACCTTGGTGGTTTCCCTGCCTAAGCAGTGGGTGAACCTCCACGGATTGCAGCCAGACAGAACCGTCCACCTGAGGATGAGGGGGGACGGATCGCTAGTAGTGTACCCCAAGGAGCCCAGAGAAACGGAGAGGGAACTCACCATCACCTTTGATACCAAGAAGGGAAAGGAGGCCTTCATGAGGGAGATGGTGTCGGGATACCTCAACGGTGCTTCTCGCTTCAGAATAGTCTCCCCTGAAGTTTTCAACTCCGAGCAACAGCAAACGGTGAGGGATATCGCTGGCAAGCTCTATCTGAGAATCATGAAGGCCGACTCGCAGGAGTTCATCATCGAAAGCCTGCTCGACATGTCCAAGATTTCCCTCCAGACTGGTATGAGGAGGATGCACACCATCGTGGCCTCCATGTGTGCAGATATGCTCAAGGCCCTGCAGGAGGAGAACGCGGAGCTGGGTAAGGCCGTGATCTCTTTGGACGAGGACGTGGATCGCTTCTCCCTTCTGTTGCTGAGGATGTTGCGCAACGCTGCTTTCGATCCCATAATAGCCGGAAGGATAGGGATAAATCTCCTCGATTGTTTGGATTACCAGAACTTCATCCAGCATGTGGAGGGGGTGGCCGACTTGGCAGTCAACGTCTCCAACTTAGTGGTCCACAATGAAGACAAGTTTCATCCTTCCGTGTTGGAGAGACTGGTGACTGTGGGCCAAGCCTCCCACCTGTACTTCGAAGAGGCGGTGGAGGCCTTTTGGAAGAAGGATTTAGAAAAGGCCAACAAGGTACTGGACGCCACGACGGAGATGGAGGACTTGAACATGCAGGTGCTGGGAGAGATGGCAAAGAAAGAGAAGCGCCCCTTCGCGGTCTGCTCCAGCTGCTTGGTGAGGGCAAGCCTCATGGATATCTACAACCGCGGGAGGGAGATAGCCAAAACGGTGATCAACCACGCCTTTGGTTATCCCTTGTCCGAGTCTCCCGGAGGGGAAATCCAGTGAGCGAAAGGCCTGAGGAGGCCAGAGTTACCTGTGCTTGGTGTAGGGGGAGCGGGTGGGGGTGTTGCAACACCAAGTGCCCCGCTTGTAAGGGTAAGGGGAAGGTACTGGTGGCCTCCCCCCCTACCCCGTGCGGATTGTGCAGGGGAACAGGGAGGACCAAGGATTATCTCATGTGTCCTTCATGCGAGGGAACGGGCTGGTCTCATGTGAGGTGGGAGACCCCTAGGTAATTTATGCGATTTATCCCCCTTAGGGGAGTACATTTTATACCCTTAACTCCCCCGCCGGGAAGTCCCTTCCGAAAGGGAGGGGATGAAAGGCGGAACGCTATAGTTGGTGATAAAAACTCTCTCGAGCAGGGCTGGGACGGCCCGAGCGAACGCCTGTGAGGTCAAGACCTCCGTAACCTCCCGCAGGTCCGCAAGGCTGAAAGCGGATGACCGCACCTGTGAAGGGAATCGAGTCTGGTGGATGAAGCAGGAAGCCCCCTGCGAGAGCTGGGTAGTTCACTCATTTGGAGTCGAAACACTCCAAGAGATCTCCGAACTTAGAAGCATCCTCCAACATAGCCACATTGTTGAAGAAACAGTAGATCCTTTTGGTCTTCCGTCGGAGCCCGTCGACGACCTCTGCAATCCTCCGTAGCTCCTCATCGGAAAACCTATAATTGTAGATGGAAGGTTTCCCGAACCCGTGAAGTCTGAAGTAAGCTATCTTTTTAGAACCGAAGTGGAGGGGCTCCGCTCTGAGAGGATCAACGCAGTGAATCAAATTGAGTTCTTTGCACAACCTCCTAACCACATCCGGATGCTTACCCCAGTCCCCCCTGGGTTCCCATGCTATCTCGAACCTTCCCCTCTTCGCTTTCCGGAAAAATCTCCACATGTTCTCGACGTTTTCCGATGTACAGTTGAAGTTTGGAGGACACTGGACCACGCACACCTCAGCGCGCAAAAGCTCCCCCACCTCCATGATCCCTCTCCACGCTTCAAGATTGTCTGAAGTTGGCCGAAGCCATCCGAATTTCTTGGTTCTGAGTTCTTCTGTCCTAATTCCCGAACGACGCCAAGTTGGACTCGTTGGGAGGTGGGTGATACCCTGAAATGCCTTGAAGGTAAAGACAAACTCTTCAGGCGCTTCCCTCCTCCACTTCGTCGCCGTCTCCAGTTTTGGTAACCTGTAGAAGGTAGATTGAATCTCTATCGCTCTGAAACGCTGATAATACGCTCTATGGGTGCAGGGCCATCCGCAACACCCCACCAGAACTTTAGCGTCTCCCCTAGCCATGTCCCAAAGAGGATTTGTCCTCATCGGAGTGAACTACCCCTCCCTCACGGAAGGAGCTTCTCCGACCGTGCCTTCACGGCTTGGGGAACTCCAGCACGGGACCCCTTTACGGAGACCTCTGTCCCAGAGGCGTCCCCGACAAAGAAATGTGTCACCAAAAGTGTATATAAATTGCGGGCTCTCATCCCCCCTTTCGAACTTCCCGACGTAGAGTTAAAAGACCGAACTAAACCGCTGGAGATTTATTCGATTGGGGGCTACTAAATACGGTGCGGGGGTAACTCAGCCATCCGGTAGCCCCCACCGGACTGAAATGGGAGTTCGGGAGACCGAACCAAAAGTGTCCGGCTGAAGACCGGAATGTCGCGGGTTCAAATCCCGTCCCCCGCACCAGTTATCAAGCGGGTTCGGGTTAAGAGCCCTAGGATCCACTGAAATTTCTAAACCCGCAACTCCTCCATCTTGGAGGTAAAACCACGGAAAGCGCTCCGGTTCCCCCTCACCAAAGGTGCTGGCTCCAATGCTCTACAATCTATGGGGGCAAGGATGCGGAGCAACAACGAAGGTTAAGCGATCTGATGGAGTTAATTTACACGAAATTAAAGTTTGAGGATGGATCCGAAGGACTTGGGAGAGTGGAACACTGAACTCCTAAACATAGCCCCTGGTGTGTACGCGTACATCCAAGCTAAAGGCGGATGGTTCATAAACAACGCTGGCGTGATCGTGGGGGAGAACGATGTTATCGTGGTGGATTCGCTCGCCAACTCCAAGCGAACTGAAACCTTCATCCGAGAGATCAGAAAGACCACCTCGAACCCCTTCAGCTATTTGATCAACACTCACCATCACGTAGACCATACGTGGACGAATCACATGTTTTTTCCGGCTAAAACCATCTGCCATACCCGCTGTAGGGAGGAAACACTCAAGGAGATAGACATCAACCCCTATCTTTACACCCAGATTTTCCCAAGTTTAGATGTGGAGGGGGCTAGAGCCACCCCCCAGGACATCTCCTTCGAAAAGGAGGTGATTCTGCATCAGAGAACCCGTGAAGGGATCCGAGAGATAAGACTCGTTTATGTCGGGCCAGCCCATACCGTGAGCGATGTCTTTGTACATCTGCCTCAAGAGAAAGTCGTCTTCTGTGGAGACTTACTCTTCGCCGAACCCTGCACACCCTTCGCCCTGATGGGGTCCTTCCCCGGCTACATCCGGGCCATAGATCTCCTGATCGAACTCAGAGCCGATGTCTACGTTCCCGGCCACGGCCCACTCTCCCGAGGGAGGAGGGCACTGGAAAAGGCTAAGGAATACCTATCGTTCGTGCGAAGAGAAGCGTGGAAGAGATTTGAAGAGGGAATGAGCGTGGAAGAAGCCATCCGGGAAATCGAACTGGGGGAGTACGAAAACTGGTCAGAGAGGGAAAGGATTGTTGGGAATGTCGAGAGAGCTTACCGAGAACTCAGAGGTGAGCCGGTTGAGATACCCCTCCCCGAACTCCTCGAGATCCTAGCCCGGATGATGAGTTATAGAAAAGAAGTAAGCGGGTAGAAGCCCGGGTCCCCCATGCAAAATTAACCCCGATGAAGCTCTCACCGATTCACATCGATTCTAGGGCGAGACGCTTCATGTCGTCCACTGTCACGCGCTTCCTGTTCCCTCCGACGAGTCTCTGGTTCTGGAACGCCCTCTCAGCTATCTCTACCGCCTCCCGCTCGGTCACGAAATCCGAAAGCCTTTTCAGGCGGTAGTCCTCAAACAGCTCACCTATCCTCTCAGCCACCCTCACCCCCATCCTCAGCTGAAGACTTTCAAATTTTTCGTCCCCCGCATAGAACCTGAGAAAAGCGGGAAGGAAAATCGCGTTCGCCAAGCCGTGGGGGATGGCATGCATCCCGCCAAGCACGTGACTCAACGCGTGGATAAGGGAAGCCTGGGCATTCGTGATGGCCACTCCACCAAGAAGCGAACACATCATCATCTTCTTCCTCCCATCCAGCTCATCCCTCATCGCGCCTTCGATCCCTTCAAAGAACAATCTTATCCCCTCCTCACACACGAGATCCACCAGCGGATCGGAGAGCTTCGTTAGGTAAGCCTCCACGTTGTGGCAGAAGGCGTCCATGGAGGTGTAGATCGTGAGATCCGGTGGTAAGCCCATCATCAGTTTCTCATCCATCACCGCCACCTCGGGACATATGTGCTCCGAAACCACAGAACGCTTGAGCTTGAGTTCCTCAAACCTGATCACGGAGTACTTGGTCACCTCGCTTCCCGTACCGTGGGTGGTGGGGACGGCTATGAGTCTCCTCGCTTTCCTCCCTATCCTCTCAACCCCGATGAAATCTTCTATCCTTCCCGGATTCTCCATCAGCGCGGCGAGAACCTTAGCAGCATCTATTACGCTCCCTCCCCCGATGGCGAGCACGTAGTCAAAACGTTCCTCCCTCACTTCCTCCCAGTACTCCCTCAGCTCGTTCAGCTCAGGTTCTGGGGAGACGCGCATGACTCTCAGCTCCATCCCCTCGAGTCTCCGATGGTCAAATCCTCTCCTGCAACAGAGCAAACCCCTGCCCCCCAATTCCAATTTCCTCAGGACCTCCACGAAGTCCCCAAACATCACGCGAGTTTTGAGGATCATCGTCCTAGATTTTTCTCTCCAGTTTTAACCCCACCGGTTGGGCACTCCCATGTTTCAAACGGGTCTCTCCGTCCCCCCGCAAAATCTCCTGATGTACTCCACCGCCATCCTGCGGGCTCCCTCCAGTGTTTCTCGCCCGATCCCTGGGACTCCACATATTAAAAGCAAGACATCCTCCGTGTCTTCAGTTACCTTCGTGGCGTCCGAGTCCCGATATGGATAGATCGCTATGAGCTTCTCCCCATCCGAAACGACGGGCTCGTTTCCACGCAAAACGATCGCCTTGTTCATCCCTATACCCCAAAAGTTTTCCCCCTCCTTCGCGAACCTTAGCAACAGATCGCCCTTGAGTTTTTTAAAATCGAATGCCCCTATCGAAACACACGATCTGATCGACGCGAGGTTGTACGCATCCACGAGCGTGTTTATGGTCTGAAGGGGCTTGCTCCTGAGAATCCTGCGTATCAAAGCCTCAGCGGCGGGCCTCGTTTTAGTGGGGTCTATGCCTATCCTCCAGAAAAAGTCCCTGTATGCCCTTAACACCGGTACATCTTTGAGTGACTCGAGGTCGTGGTTTCTCTTCACCTCTTCGATCACTTCTCCTTTGAAACGGTGAAGTTCTGGATCTTCTCCCCTTACTCTCACTCCCCAGATTCTAGCCATGAGGACCTCCAATCCCGGGAAATCCCTCCTCACAGCGGCATCGATCCTTATGATCATCTCGCCACCACCGGGTGATACCACAAAAAAATACACCGTTTGAACTCAAATAGGCTGTCTCGAACTGTAAAACGATGACCATACCCCGAGGGCTCGGGTGCGTGGAGTTCGCGGTACCTGGGAGAGACCCAGAAGAGAAGCTGGAGGCACTCGAGACGAATGGAATGTGGCTAGAACTCGTGAACGACGAAAGTGGAGAACACCTCTCTCACGTCTTGGATGTTCTTCCGAGTTTCAGGACTCCAGTCAAATCCGTGCAGGCTTACTTGTTACACGATTTGCGGATGCTGGGCCTCGCGGAGGAAAGTCGCGCCGCTACCCGACACGTCGAGGATACGATTAAGATAGCCTCGAAGCTCGGAGCGGAAAACGTGGTCACGGTCGCAACTTATGGAGAACCGGAGACAGAAAATCCGCGCGCGTCGTGCATCGAGCTTTTCAGGAGGTTCGGCAAGCTTGGAATGGAGTACGGAATCACCATTTCAATCGAAGCACTGAACAGGAAGAGGACGACGTTTCTCCCCAGCCTGCATGAAATCTCCGTTCTGGCTGAAGAGGTAGGCATGGAAAACGTTCGTCCGATGGCAGATACCTTCCACGTTCACGAAAACGGCGAAGATGTGGTGAAAACCATAGGTGGGTGGGCGGGGAAGATCTCAGAGCTGCACCTTAGAGACACGGGGTCGAGGGCTCCGGGGAGGGGGAAAATGGACTTCGCCTCTTTACTCCGGGCCATCAAAGGAAAGTTCAGAGGACTGATGTGCTTAGAATACGAGCCTGGACCCGATCCCCATGCTGAATTCTCCCACACTTTGAATTTCCTCTCCGATATCATCTCTGGGGCTCGATGATGACCTTCAACGACTCACCGGCCTCGGCCACGAGCCTGAACCCCGCTTCTACCTCCTGGAGGGGTAGACGATGGGTGATCATGTCGTGCACGTTCACCTCACGCCTGCTTATCAGTGCCAGTGCCTCCTCGAGATCCCTAGGAGCCGCCCCATAAGAGGTTCGCAGGGTAACCTCATCCCGCCAGAAGTCCGCTACACGGAAAGGCAGGCTTACGTCTGGGCCAGGAACTGCGAAGAAAAGAATTGTCCCCCCCCGATCCACACAGTGGAGTGCTTGCTCACCGGCGGAAGGAGCTCCCGTG
>JAPDJF010000043.1 GCA_029259185.1 Hadesarchaea archaeon | reverse complement strand
TGAACGAACACGGGGAAGAGGAGGATCAGACCCCCTTCCGCGAACCTCCCCAGCAGGAAGGCGAGATACCCCGAGGTCACGTCCTCCCCGGACTTCCCCAAACACCACACCATCCCCAAGAACGCGAACAAGGCAGCCATCCGGTTGGTGGGGTACCAGAACCCAGCCCTCAGGATGTACAGACCGAAGGAGAACAGCAAGAAAGAGGAGACGAATCCGCCCAAGGTGTAAGCGCTCGCCGCCATTGTCGCCCTCAAGGAGGTATGCGGTGTTTTGCCCTCGTGAAATCCCTGATCCACTCCTCACAAGCTATTTTCCCCATCCAAGTGAGCTGATACCTCCTCGAAAACTTGTTGAACTCTACTAACCCTCTTCTCACCATTTTTCTGAGTGCCCTATCCAGAAGACTTGGCGAAACTGTACCCTCCTCCACCGGGATCGAAAAGATGCTGATGCCGAGGGCATCGGGTTCACGCTTGTTGAGTTCGTATAAAATCAGGGCCTCGGCCCCGGATAATATTTGTTTTTTCTTCTTCCCCCCCCCCCATTTCGTTCTTCACCACTTTTTGGGATTCTACTCATACAACCCCGTTCTGTTTTTCGTGAACTACCCCTCCCTCACGGAAGGAGCTTCTCCGACCGTGCCTTCACGGCTTGGGGAACTCCAGCACGGGACCCTTTACGGAGACCTCTGTCCCAGAGGCGTCCCCGACAAAATATGTCACCAAAAGTGTATATAAATTGCGGGCTCCCGTCCCCTCCCTTTCGAACTTCCCGCCCGCATCGGTTAATGAATATCACTCGACAAGCTTATTCCCACAATCCTTTTTTCCTCAGCCACTCAACTTCGGTCCTGATCCTCGAAGATATGCTTGTGGGGCGGAATCGAAGCCCGAACTGCCCCTTATCGACGGAAAGATCTGAGATGCTCCGGATCCTACGATCGATCGGTCAAATTCACTCCGTGGGTAACTTGTAGGGCATCGTGCCGAGCGTTATCGTCTTCCCGTACTGTCCGAGCTTCCGATCCGCGAGACAGCTGTAGTGCAGGATATCCTTCCCCGACCCGTCGTACCCCTCCTCCACCATTATCTCCATCTTCTCCCTCGTGATGTCGATCGGCCACACCTGACCCTTGGACCAGTCCAGAGGCGGGAAATCGCTGGGTTTGAGCCACTCGATGGTGGGGTCGAAGAGCCACTTCAGCCTGGGAACCTCCTCGTAGGAAGGAACCCTCCCCGTCTTGAAGTCCACCCCTGCTTCGGACTCGAGGAGCTCAATGTACTCCTTGGGGAGACCAGCCGGATCTTCCCATATCCCCAGCTCCTCCAGGGTAGTTTCCTTATAGATAGGGGCCGGGAAGGCCGTCAAGCGTGCTCTGGGTGGGGGGATACCCTCATCGTAAGGCTCAGCAAACCCCTTGTACATCTTTCCCTTGTGGAACATGAGTTTCTTTATGGAGTGAAGCAATGGGATTCTCTTCGCTGGGGCCACCAACCTGTTTACGGTGTCGCACTCTAGTCCCCTCGGCCCCTCAAGGAAGAACCTCCCCAACGACCTCGCGAAGCGCTCCCTCGACATCTTTAACAATATGTTCCCAGCATCGGGTTCGTATCCGTAGAGCCTGTTCGGATATCCCAACCGCTCGCACTGGATGGCTAACCAAGCGTCCGCTGCGAAACTTGAAATCCCCCAGAAATTTTGTTGACTTGCCGTCCCCATAAGTCCTGGGGAGATTGAAAGGTACAACCGCGAGTTGCGCCAACACGGGAATCTCTCGTCTATGATATCCCTAACTATCCCCCTAGCCACCGAGAGCCAGCTGGTGAAATCGAAGGGAGTTTTCCTAGGTATTTCGAAGATCCTTATCCCCGTAACCGGATCTTTCAGGTAAAACAGGTAGGTGAAGTCTCTAGGGGCGAAGACGTACTCCCTCCGGAACTCTTTTCTTTCCTCCTCGGTCATGTTAGAAACAAGCTCACCGTTCATGGCCATCGCCCAGTGAGAGACAGGCATACCGTCCACGTAGTGAACCGCTTGACCCCAATCGAACTCACACACCCAGAAATTCACGTGGAACCATGCGAGGGTAACGCGAGATGGGAAGAGAAACGCGGACTTCCACCCTAAGTCTGGTCTAATCAAGAATGCCGGAGGGATACCCGTATAACACAGCCACTCAGTTTGAATGGATTCTCTAACCCCGGGCTTCTCTTTCTTCACTTTCCGATTGATGACAATGGCCTCCCAAACACGATGGGCCCACTCGATGAACTCCTCATAGTTGAGTCTGTGGTAAACGGGCTCCTCCCATCTCCACCTTTCCCTGATCCAATTGACCACCCAAGGTGCCATGCACAAGCCTTCGGGGACTACCTTCTTCCTATTGGGAAGGTTCAATCCCCCGAATTTGTCCGCCACCTCTTCCCGGATGGACAACACGTACCTCGATTTGTTGATGAAATCTTTGAAGGCAACGGGATCTAACAACGACTCGACGTAATCTAAGTAGGAGCTTATCTGCCCCACCCCCCGAGGGCGCGTACTATCAAAACTTTATTTTTTCTGTCCCTTACGATAAAAATTTTTTTACAAGCGGAAAGAATAAACAAAAAATGAACTTTATAGTCCATTTCTGTGCACCAAATGGACCCGTATGTTTTTCACGGGAGAAGTGGAGTATAAACCGATGACCGAGATCAAGGTTTCACTCGTTCAGTTCGCCCGGAGGACTCAGAGAGATGTGAACGTGAAGCGGATGCTGAAGCTCCTCTCCGAAATCTGCGACTCGAAACTCGTGTGCCTGCCCGAAAACTGGATCGGAAGGGAAGTGGTGGAAGAACGAGAATGGGGACGCATCCTCGATTCTCTCCGAGAGATAGCATCACAAAACGGGTTCGACCTCCTCACCGGTGGTGCTTATCTGAAAAGGGGAGGAAAGATCTTCAGCACGTGTTACGTGATAAACCGGAAGGGGGAGATACTGGGATATTCGGACAAGATATTCCCCTCCAAACCCATAGGTGAGAGAGAGTTTCTCGAAGCGGGGGATGAGCTGAGGGTGTTCCACCTTGACCCCCTAAAAATTGGAGTTCTGATATGTGTGGATGCGGTCTATCCAGAGCTGACCAGGATTCTCGCATCGAGGGGTGCGGAAGTGATTTTTAACCCATCCAATATCCCTGAGAACAGGGTGAAAATGTGGAAGCACCTCGGGATCGTCAGGGCTGTGGAAAACGGTGTTTTCTACGCCTTCGTCAACAACACCTCTTCTGAATACCCCGATGGAAGGAAGATAACGGGAAGGAGCTTCGTGGCTTCCCCGCAAGGGGATATCCTGGTTGAGGGAGGAGAGGAGGAGGAGATAATCGAATGCCGGCTCGATCTCTCGGTTTTGAACCGGGCGAGGTCTAGGTGGCCCTTCCTCAAAGACGTGCTGGAGGGCAAACATAAGTTGAACGCCATCCCAAGATGGACGTAAAAGTTATAACCCACGAGATTCGTCTTTTTTGATATCTTGAACGCAAAAGCCAGAGTGGCTGAAATTTTAGCATCGGTGAAGAAGGAAGGAAGGCGGGAACTCTTAGAGCACGAAGCTAAGAGTGTGCTAACGGCTTGGGGCATACCCGTGAATCGCACCGAACTGGTTCGAACGAAGGAAGAAGCCCTAGAGGCCGCGAACAGCATCGGCTACCCGGTGAACGTGAAAATATGTTCCCCCGACATACTCCACAAGAGCGATGCGAGGGGGGTCAAGGTGGGGATAAACTCTGGAGAAGAATTGAAACATGCCTTTGATGAAATCATGGAGAACGCGCGCGCCTACAGATCAGACGCTAGGATCTTAGGCGTGACCGTCTCCGAGTACGTTCCGCCCGCGAGAGAGGTGATCGTAGGAGGAATGAAGGATCCAACATTCGGACCAACCCTCATGTTCGGCTTGGGAGGGGTATGGGTTGAGGTCTTGCGGGATGTGAGCTTCAGGGTCGCACCCATCGATCGAGTGGATGCAGAAGAAATGATCCGGGAGATCAAAGGTTATCCCATCCTCGAGGGCGTGAGGGGAGAACCCAAAGCAGACATCGACGCGCTAGTGGATATCCTGCTGAAGGCCGGAAGATTGACCTACGAGTTCCAAGAGATAGAGGAGATGGACATAAACCCCATCTTCACGTTCGAGGAGGGCCGAGGGGCTAAAGCCGTGGACGCGAGATTCATATTATCCTCCACGTAAAGACGAACCACGGAATTCTCACCAAACACGTTGATCCAACCACCTGGGTTTTTGGTTCGGCAGGATGCCGGAACCCAAACGGATCGCCGTATCGGTTTGTGCTCAACGTTTTTATCTTGGATGGGCAAAAATTGGAGATGCTTCAAACCCCCATAGTCATAGTAAACTTCAAAACGTACTCGGAATCCATGGGGGAGCGCGGGGTGGGGCTAGCTAGGACTATAGCATCCGTGGCGGAGAGAGAAGGGGTCAGCGTTTCGGTCGCACCCCAGAATCCAGACCTCCATCGGGTGGCGACCCAAGTCAGGATCCCTGTGCTCGCCCAACACGTGGATCCCCTAACACCCGGTGCTCACACAGGTTGGATCCTCCCGGAGACTATCAAAGAAGCAGGAGCCGTCGGATCCCTGATAAATCACTCTGAACACCCGTTGGAGATCAAGGAGGTGGAGATGGGTATCAAACGATTAAAAGAAGTAGGTTTGATAAGCGTTGTGTGTGCGAAGGATCCTGAGGTGTGTAAAAGCGTTGCCTCGCTGGATCCGGACTTCGTGGCGGTTGAGCCTCCCGAGTTGATAGGAACCGGACGTGCGGTCTCAAAGGTGAAACCGGAAGTTGTGACCGAGGCTGTGGAACTCGTGAAAGGTGTTAACCGAAAGGTCAAGGTCCTGTGTGGGGCGGGGATATCCACCGGTGAGGATGTGAGAACGGCGATCAACTTGGGTGCCGAAGGTGTGTTGCTCGCTTCGAGTGTGGTCAAAGCCAGAGATCCGGAAGCGGCCATCAAGGATATCGTGAACGGAGTACTCACCTCCAGAAGGGTCTAGCCCTGCCATGCATCCCTTGCCTAGAAGTTTCTACGAACGTCATCCCCCGCTCGTGGCAAAGGAGTTGCTCGGCAAAGTACTCATCAGCATGAGCGGGGGGAAGAGGACTTCCGGAAAAATCGTAGAGACGGAGGCGTATCTAGGACGAGGGGATCCGGCCTCACGAGCCTCCCACCGAAAGACCCCGATGAACGAGATAATGTGGAAGAGGGGAGGACTGGCGTTCATCTACATGGTCCATGCTCGGTGGTTGTTCAACATCACGGCAGACTCAGAAGGGGTCCCCGGAGCCGTGCTCATTCGAGCCGTGGAACCGATCGATGGCTTGGAGATCATGAGGGAGCGGAGGAAGGGGGCGGGCGAGCTGGAATTGACCTCGGGGCCGGGAAAGTTAACCCAAGCAATGGGTATCTCTCGGATCCATCACGGGACCGACCTGTGTGATCCGAAGAACGAGATCACGGTAATCGAGGGGAAACCGGAACCCATCCGGATAGCGAGTTCCTTCCGCATAGGAGTGAGGGAGGATGTGAAAAGGAAACTCAGATTCTTCATCGCGGGAAATCCGTACGTGTCGAGGGCGGGTCAAAAAAGCTCTCCGACCACCTGAAAGGGAGAATCCCTCTGAGGATTCTTCAATTCATCATCGGTCATCGGATCTGGAGAGGGCCCGGGCGACTGGCGCTGGAGTTGCTGGAGTTTGAGATTCAGATCCCTCACCAACGAAAGCATCCGCTTGATCTTTCGGTGGGTGGAGAAATATGGACCCAGATCAAACTTTGACTCGGCCACCAAGATCAGGACCTTGCCGAAGGAGATACGTCCCGTGCGTCCTTTGCGCTGGATATACCTTATCTCGGAAGGAACTGGCTCGTAGAAAACTACCAAGTCTACGGATGGGATATCCAAACCCTCCTCGGCTATCGAGGTCGCAACGAGTACGCGGGTTTCTCCGTCCTTGAACCGCCTCAAGACCTCAAGCTGTTCCTTCTGCCTCAAACCCGAATCCCGAAGCCTTTGAGACTGCCCCACGAAGCGCTCCACCCTCACCCCGTCCAAGCCCTGCCTTAGGTATTCCGCTAGGTGGCTAGCGGTGTCCCTGTACTGGGTGAACACTAGGACACGGGAACTGGGGGAGAGGGCGAGATGGTATTTTATTTGGCCTAAGAGTTTTTCCATCTTCGGGTGTTCGGGGAGGGGGGAGTCCAAGATGGACCTCAACTCAGCGTACGCGGGATCTCGGAATAACATCGCATAGGTTTTTCGCCTCTCCACCTGAGACTCCATCTTATTGATAAAGGAACGGAGGGAGGATATTCCCTGCGACTCGAGCAACTCCAAAGCGTGGGATAGGGTGATGGAGATCGACTGGTACCGAATTGCCGTGAAGATCGGTCCCCTTTCTGCTCGGTCACTCCTTTCAAGCATCTTTCTCAGCTTTTCACCGAGCTCCAGCAACACCCTCCGGTTGACCCTGCTCGGAGGAATGTGGAGATACCCGTGTTCCCAGAGCCATTTCACCCTTTCATCGAGCATCCGTTTCAGGAGCTGGGATACGGCAGAATACTCCGAAGGCAAGGGGACCCTACACCACCTCACATCCACGCGATGTACATAAGGGCTAACATCGGGATCCACTTCGGTTCTGTACTCGATTTGTTCTATCCCCAAAGCCTTGCACACCGAATCTATTTTGTCAAAAGAGGATCCGGGAGAAGCCGTGGTCCCCAAAATCAAAGGATGAGGGCACTCGTTCAAATAGTGCTGGGCAACGAATGTGTACGCGTAGTTCTTCACCGCCCTGTGGCACTCATCGAATACGAGCAGATCGAAGTCTCGAAGGCTCAGCCTCCCCTCCTCGATGTCGTTTCTGACCACTTCTGGAGTCGCGAAGAAGACCCTCGCCACGCCACGCCATGCCTTCTCCCTCTCTTGGGGCTGAACCCTTCCCGTAAGTATACACACTTCCTGGGGGAGGACGCGAACGGTCGAAACGAATACTTGGGCATGCTGCAACACGAGAGGTCTCGTGGGAGCCATCATGAGCAAACGAGTTTTTCTGTAGTTGTAGAGGATGTGAACCGCTACCAAAATCGAGATCGCCGTCTTCCCCAGCGCCGTGGGGAGAATCACTAAGGTATTCCGCTCTGTCGCACGTTTCGCTATCTCCTGTTGGTAGACCCTGTACTGAAGGGTGTTCGGTCTGATCAGGGGATGCTCCACGAATTTGGGGCCCAAAAAGCTGTCCAGCATCTTGACCACCTCACCACCGGCGAAGTAGCCTTTCCATCCCGATCGCCGAGTCCAGAATTTTTCCCATCATTCCCTGGTCACCGAAACCTAACATATCTTCACACGAAGACATGGTAGGTCGGTTTTCAAGCTCCGCAGGAAGCGAAGCTCCCGGATACCAGGAATCTCCGGGTAGCCTCCGTTGCAGCTAACCGCAACTTCATCGTGCACCAAGCTTTCGGCCTGATGCAGGGCGGTAAGCCCGCTTCCCGCGCTTAGCCAGCGCCTCGGACTTCC
>JAPDJF010000033.1 GCA_029259185.1 Hadesarchaea archaeon | reverse complement strand
CCTTCCCGTGGCCCTCGCCTGCTCCCTGAGCTGACCGCTCGTCCGGATGATGACCCCTGCGGCCACAGCTGCTACGAGGATGAGGGCTATGAATATGATCAGCGTACCTATCCCGACGATACCCCGCTCGTCCGCGGGGAATCCCCCCGATCTCAAAACAGAACCCATTTTCTCAGCCTTTCTCCCTACCGTTCGTATGCTTGTTATTTCGGTAAAAAAAGGGATTCGATACAATTATCAAAAATGATTATCAATCGTTTGTTCTATCCCGGACACCATTCGTCTCAGAAGGACCGTTTCCCTTTCCCCCCTCGTGCCTTCTCATCCACATCCTAGCTGGAGGGATCCTGCCCGCCAGAGAAAAGAGCTCGGTAGCCCCCCTGAAATACGCAGCCACCCCCAATGCGATGCAGATAAGCGTGAACGAACCTAAGAAGGGCCCCGTGGATAATCGATTGACCCTCGCCAAAGCGAAGCCTAGGTAAATCGAGATCAGAACGCTGAGCCCGAAGCCCCCCACCACCCTCTGCCAGAGCTCAAGTTGTCTAGGCTTTGGGTAAACCACGAAGGTGAGGAGGAACCCCGGCAGAAACAGTAGCACGATACCCACGAGCACGTAAACGAATCCCACTCAAACACCCGATTGATCTCTCCGAGGAGATCGCTCCTCACTTCACGATACTCGGAACTCCGCTTATAAGACTTCCGACCTAGGTCTTGGATGGGGATTTATGGACACCGTCCTACTCATATTGGAATGAGGGCTGACATACTAGTCGTCGGAGGTGGCCCAGCCGGTTGTTTCTTAGCGGGTTCTCTAGCGAAAAGGGGTTTTGATGTGGTGGTGGTCGAGGAACATCCGGAGATAGGAAAGCCCGTCTCATGTACTGGTCTGGTGGGGGTGAGGGGGATGAGAGAGGTCGGGCTCAAGATCGAAAATTTCGCCCTCAACGAGCTGGAGGGGGGAATTATCGTTTCGCCCTCTTCCGAAATCCTCGAGCTGAGCCGGGGGAGGGTGGAGGCACTCGTCATCGATCGCGCGGCTCTCGATCGTTCGCTCGGCGAGCGTGCTGAGGAGTGGGGGGCGAGGATATTTAGGAACACCAAGTGCGTGGGGGTAAAGATCGAAGACGAACCCACCGCATACGTAAAAGGAAAAAGTTCGGGAGAGATAAAATCCGAGCTGCTCGTCGGGGCGGACGGGCCAACTTCCCTGGTGGCTAAAAAGACAGGACTGGTGAATAAGAGGGAATTCGTCAAGTGCGCCCAGACGGAGGTTTCGATGGAAGCCCGGGAAAACATGGTTGAGGTTTACCTCGGTCAGAGGATCGCACCGGGTTTTTTCGCATGGGTGGTTCCAACGGGGGAGACCGTGAGGATAGGCCTCGGGACGAGAAGAGGAAGCCCGATCCCAAAGCTTTACTCCTTTCTCAAGTCCCCCCCCATCGCCAATAGGTTAAAGGGGAAACCGGGAAGGGTCTCGGTGGGTTTGATACCCCTCACTCCTCCTAGAAGCATTCACTCAAACCGCGTGCTCTTGGTGGGAGACGCTGCGTGTCAGGTCAAACCACTAACGGGGGGCGGAATCTACTTCGGACTTTCATGCGCAAAGATAGCGTCGTGGACCATCGCGGAGGTACTCGGGGGAAAAGGGAAATTGAAGGACTACGCACGAAGGGTAGAGAGGAAATTCGGCTTGGAATTCAAGATCGGCAGGCGTGTGCGCAGGATCTTTGAAGAACTCCCGGATGAGGGGATAGATGAACTCGTGAGGATCTTCGGGAATCCCACGGTCAGGGAAGCTGTCCTAAAGCATGCTGATTTTGACCACCACTTGAGATCGCTCAGAGGACTCGTGAGGAGAACCCCCCTGATCATAGGTTCGATAAGCGTGCGGAAGTTCGTGAGAACCATATTAGGTTCCCTTCTGAACGTGTGACCCTTCCACGAATCCCTCACCCCAAGAGCATCGCGAGCACGGCTTTTTGCGCGTGAAGTCTATTCTCCGCCTGATCGAACACCACCGAGCGGGGCCCGTCCATCACCTCGTCCGTCACTTCCTCACCTCGGTGGGCGGGGAGGCAGTGCATGAATATCACGTCTCCTTTCGCGTGGGAGAGGAGCTCGGAGTTCACTTGGAACCCTTTGAAGTCAAGAAGCCTGCGCTCTCTCTCCCCCTCCATCCCCATGGAAACGAAAACATCGGTGTAAACCACATCGGCCCCCTCGACCGCGAGTCTGGGGTCGTGGTGGATTTCGAGCCCAGAACCCTTCGCTTCGGCTTTGGTCTTGGCCTCACCAAGGATCTCCTCCCTTGGCTCATAACCCTTGGGACAAGCGAGCGAGAAGTGGATTCCGAGCATCGCGCACGCGAGCATGAGAGAATTGCACACGTTGTTTCCATCACCAACCCAGCAAATTTTCAATCCTTCCAGCTTCCTTTTGTATTCTTGGATGGTGAGCAGGTCGGCCAGCGTCTGACAGGGGTGCTGGAGAGGACTCAGTGCGTTTATCACCGGAACCGAGCTGTACTTCGCCAGCTCCACCAAATTTGGGTGAGAAGAGACCCTAGCGATGATACAGTGCACGTACCTGCTGAGCGTCCTCGCGGTATCCGCTATGGTTTCCCCCCTGCTCAACTGCAATTCTTGGGAGCTCAGGAAAATAGGTCTTCCCCCCATCTCGTGGATACCCGCCTCGAATGACACCCTAGTGCGGGTAGAAGGTTTTTCGAACACGAGCGCGACGGTTTTACCGCGCAACTCACTCGACATCCTGTTCTCGTTCCTCATGCGCTTGTACACCATCGCGCGCTCAAGTATCGCCCTTATCTCTTCCTCCCTCAAATCCTCTATCCCTATCAGATCCCTTTTCACCCGATCCCCTCGTGCTCCATCCTCTTCAAGACCTCGTCCAGCGCCTCTATTAGCCTGTCGATATGGATTCTCTCCACCACGAGCGGTGGGAGAAACCTCAAAACTCTCTCTGCCGTGCTGTTGATGAGGAAACCTTTTTTTAGTACTTCGAGCACCGCCCGCTCAGCCAATTTCTCGCTTGAAACCTCCATCCCAAGCATCAAACCCAAACCCCGCACTTCTCGCACACAATCGTGATCCTCTGCAACCTCCTCCAAGGCCCTCCTGAAGTACGCTCCCATCCTCTCAGCACGTCGTACGAGCCCCTTCCTCTTCATGATCCGGACAACGGTTTTCGCGGCCACGCAGGCGAGGGGATTTCCACCGAACGTTGCCCCGTGATCCCCGGTGCCCAACGAATCCATCACTTCTGGTTTAGCCCCTGCACACCCTATAGGCACTCCCCCCCCTAACCCTTTGGCCACGGTGATCACATCCGGCTCGACATCCCAGTGCTCACATGCAAACCATCTCCCCGTCCTCCCCATCCCACACTGGATCTCGTCACACACCAGCAGCGCTCCCCTCTCATCACATAGCTCACGGAGACCCCTGAGGAATTCCCCTGAAACCACGCGGATACCGCCCTCCCCCTGAACGGGCTCGACCACGACCGCCGCCGTCCCCTCCCCGATCACCCGCTCAGCCGCATCCAGATCGTTGAAGGGGACGAACTCAAACACCCTCGGGAGGAGGGGCTTGAATGGCCTCCTGTACGAGGGTTTCCAAGTCGCCGCCAATGCTCCGGCTGTCCTCCCGTGGAAAGAACCCTCCATCGCCAAGATCTTGCGTCTCCTCGTGTGTTTTATCGATATCTTGAACGCCGTCTCCACCGCCTCCGCACCCGAACTCACGAAGAAGAATTTCCCGATCCTACCTGGAGTGATTCCTGCCAAGAGTTTAGCGAGTTCTGCCTGCTCTCGGATATACACGGTGTTGGGGATGTGGATGAGCTTCTTCATCTGATTCGAGACTTCTCTCACGAGTTCCGGATGAGCGTGGCCCAGAACGCTCACCGAAACTCCCGCGATGAAATCCAAGTATTTTTTTCCACCCAAGTCCCAAAGGAAAATTCCCCTCCCCCGACTGAAGGCCACGGGCAAGCGTTTGTACGTCTGAGCCAAGTACTCCGAATCCAGCTTAAGAACTTTCTCCATCCCCTATTTCCCCTTCTCTATCATCGTACCCGCACCACGATCGGTGAGCAGCTCTAGGAGAAGCACATGCATGGTGCTCCCGTTGAGGATGTGTGCCCTCTCCACCCCGTTCTCAACAGCTTTGATGCATGCCTCGAGCTTGGGAATCATCCCACCTGTCACCACCCCCTCCGCCATGAGTGCTCTGGCTTCTTTAACCGTGAGTTGGGGAAGCAAGGTTTCTTCATTCTTGGGGTTCCTGAGAATTCCTTTAACGTTCGTCAAGAGAATGAGCTTCTTCGCCTGCATGACGGCGGCCAAATCGGCAGCGACGGTGTCCGCATTCAAGTTCAAACTCCTCCCCTCTGAGTCCACCCCCACAGGCGAGACGACCGGGATGTAGCCGGTGGATAGGAGAAAGCTCACCACTGTCGGGTCTATCCTCTCGATCTCCCCCACCAACCCGAGATCCACTTGGACCTTCTCCCCCTCCCGAGTGATCACGTGCTTCATCTTCTTGGCCAAGATGAAATTCCCATCCATTCCCGAGATCCCTACCGCCTTCCCCCCGTGCTTGCATATCCCGAGTACGATCTCCTTGTTGAGCTTTCCCACCAAATACTTGTGGAGGATCTCCATGGTCTCCTTATCCGTTACCCTCAGTCCCTCGATGAACTCGGGCTCTTTTCCGGCTTTTTTCATCTCCCTCGTTATCTCCGGGCCACCCCCGTGAACCAAGACTATTTTTATGCCTACGTAGTTGAGCAGAACAACATCCCTCAGCAATGAGTCCAGCGTCCGCTTCTTCTCCAGTACCCCTCCACCCAATTTAACTACCATCGTCTGACCGTGAAAGCGTTTGATGTAGGGAAGGGCCTCGAGCAGGACGGTCGCGGGATCTTGCATTTCCACACCTCAAATTTTTTGTTTTAATTACTCATTCCGACTTTAAATGACCACGCGTTGATGGTGCTCGATCCCTGAGTACCTCTTCCCCACCTTCCAAGCTCAGAACCTCCACGGTCCCGTCCTCGATGAGTTTCACCCTGGCATCCCGGTAAAGCTTCTGGATCAGGAAATCGTCCGTTATCCCGTACCCCCCGAATATCTGAAGCGCATCGTCCGCTACCTCGTAGGCTATCCGCTTGCAGTAAACTTGGGCGGCGAGCGCGTGCTTATAAGACGCGTCGAACGTGAACCTCTCCAGGATTTCCCTCCACCCATGTTCCATCACCCCCATCGAGTAAACCCTGGCCGTCTCGATCTTAGTGAACATCTCGAACAGCTTCTTCTGGATTATCGTTTCAAGGAACCGCTGGGGTACGGCTGAACAGCTTGGCGGGTCACATGTCGTTTTTTAATAAGCACCCGAGATTTGGTAATGGTGTGAGACTCGTATTCCTGTTGTCGGGAGAGCACCCCATCTTGCCTCAGGCGGAAGTGTGTGCGGCCGTGAGGGCGGAGCGTTGCTCCTACGAGATACTGGAGAGGTTCGACCAAGTCATGGTCTTGGAGACGAACGCTGATCCCCGGGTACTGGGACCTCGCTTGGGTATGTGCCGGGAGATATCCCTCCATCTTTGTACGGCCGAGGTGGGGGAGGTACTCGAAGCGGTTGGGAGCACGGATCTCCTCGATTTGGTACCACACGGGAAAACGTTGGCTGTGAGGGTTAGACGCATCAAAAGGTATTCTGCGGGAGTGGACAGATTCGGACTTTCCAGGGACATAGCGGACTTAGTTTTGAGTCAAGTGGACTTCAAAGTGGATCTAGAGGACCCCGAAACCGTTGTGTCGGTGGTACTAACGGATGGCATGTGTGTTGTCGGTTTGAGGCTCTTCGAGGTCGGAGGGAAGGAACTGGAAGCACGCAAGCCGAAGTTCAGGAAGGCGTTCCATCCGAGCACCCTTCAGCCGAAATTAGCGAGGTGCATGATAAACCTCGCCAGGGCTCCACGTGGGGGTACCCTCCTGGACCCGTTTTGCGGGGTGGGGGGGATTCTCATCGAGGCGGGTCTGATGGGGATAAAACCCGTTGGAGTGGATATAGATCCCGCGATGGTCGAGAAGGCTAGGACGAATCTGGAGAGCTATGGGATAAAAAACTTCAAACTGAGTGTCGGCGACGCCCGCCGGCTTTCGAAGGGAAAATTCGATGCGGTGGTTACGGATCCACCCTATGGGAGGCAAGCGAGCACGGGTAGGGCGGATCTGGAGAGCCTGTACGAAGAAGTCCTTCCTTCGATAGCATCAGTGCTCAGGAGAGGTGGGAGGGTGTGTATAACCTCTCCGGCCGAAATCGATATAAAGGATTTCGCTGAAGGTGCCGGATTCATCGAAGCTGAGCGATATGAGCAGAGAGTACACCGAGCTCTCACCCGCAGGATTTACGTTTTGCGGAGGTGAGGTGGTGGAGATTCACCTAACCTTTTTGGGAACCGGTGGGAGCGTCCCTTCCCTCTCCCGCAGCCTCCCCTCCGTCGCTTTGAAAAGGGGAAGAGAAATTCTGCTTTTTGATTGCGGGGAGGGCACGCAGTATCAGCTGGTTCGCACGGGTTTGAGTCCATTGAAGATAAACGCGGTTTTCATAACCCATCTCCATGGTGATCATTTCCTGGGCCTCGCTGGAATAGTCCAGACGATGTCGCTTTTGGATCGGAGTGAGCCCCTCGAGGTTTACGTCCCAAAGGGTGAAGGGGAGAGAATAAAGACATTCCTTCGCATCCCTCGTTACACCCCGGCTTTCACCATTGAGGTAAAAGAACTAGAGCCCGGTGAGGAGGTGCGGAGGGAGGGATATCGCATCCTTACGTCGAGGGCGGAACATGGGGTGAAGTGCATTTCGTTCGGTTTCCTCGAAGATCCCAGACCTGGAAGGCTTGACCCAAGCAAGGCTGTCGAGCTGGGGGTGAAACCGGGACCAGATTTTTCCGCCCTAAAGTCCGGAAGACCTGTGGAACTCCCGAACGGCCGGGTAGTGAAGCCAGGGGAAGTGGTTGGTCCTCCACGCCCGGGCAGGAAGATCGTTTATGCGGTGGACACCAGACCTTGTGAGGACGTGGTAAGACTTTCCAAGGGTGCGGATCTCCTGATTCACGATTCGTCCTTGGCAGATGAACTCGTGGAGAGGGCGAAAGAGAGCGGCCACTCCACCCCCTCGGAAGCGGCGATGGTGGCTAAGAGAGCCGGTGTTAAGCTGCTCGTGCTAACTCATATCAGTTCGAGGTATAGAGATGCCAGTATCCTGCTCGAACAAGCGAGGAAGATATTTCCGAACACGATGCTCGCTGAGGATCTCATGCGACTCGAGGTCCCGCTGAGGGGCTCAGAGACGGGCTAGCTCATCGATCTCACTTAACCCTCTTCTCATCATCGCCGTCCAACTAGTTTTTTTATCTTATAATCGAGTTGGTCTCGGTGGACAGGTCAACTACCCCTCCCTAAAGGAAGGGGCTTGTCCCCGAGGTGGAACCGAAATGTCCCAAAAACCCCGGAACAATAGGCCGGTTGACGGCGGCCCTAGCGGCGATGTTGAGCGCCGCAACGTGGTCG
>JAPDJF010000009.1 GCA_029259185.1 Hadesarchaea archaeon | reverse complement strand
GAAAATCTACAATAGAACCCCCAAGCACCTTTCTTCGGTACTTCACAACCTGAACCAGATGGTACTGCAAGGCATAGACTGAGTGCGCCCCTTTATCTAGGTCGTATTTCATAGTTCCCAATTTTTCCAAGAAAAGGTACTGGGTGGTGGTGGGAAGCTTTCTCCGGAGAACGGCAACCTCTGGGCGGTATATTATCAATTCTAACTCATACGCAACTATACTATTTATAATCTTGCGGCTCTCATCCCCTTGCTTGCGCAAGGGGTCTTCCCGCCGCAAAAGATAAAAATTGATTCAGTGCCTATCCCTTGCCGAGCTTCTTGAAAATGGAGTGCCCGAGAAGGGCTCCCGAGAAGAAAAGCAGAAAGGCCACCTTCATCACGAGTCTGGGGTCTATAGAGTAAAGATATCCTCCGATCATTGTACCTATCGCCGCTCCAACGTAGAAGGATATATTCATGAAACTTTCGGCTCTTCCCCTGAAGGTCTGTTCGGTCACGATCGCAATCGAACTCCTCTCCAAAGCATAGGTGAGTGCCCCGCACACATTCAGTACTACGAGCGAAATGAAAATTGCCAATTTCGAGTTCGAGAGAACAAACAAAGGTGCGAGACTCTCCAAAAGGAGAAGTGACCCGTAGAGGTGGGCCCGATCGATGCTACCAATCCTTGCGCTGAGCGGCACCGCTCCCAGAAAGGAGAGAGAAGCCAGAGCGAACGCCATTCCGAATTCGGTGAAATTCATGATCCCGAAATCTCTCACGGCGTAGAGAACCAAAAAGAAGTCAAACATGGCTAGCGCATTCAACAACACCAAACTTCGGAGTATCACGAGTTCCTTAACGAATGGGTTGATCTGTTTGAAATCTTTGAGAAGGGTGAGGTATGCCTTCACTATAATTCCCTGACCTCTCTTCCTCTCCTTCAGGGTTTCCGTCAAAAACCTCATTCGCAGGGAGGCCATGAGGAGCGTTAGCGCACCACCCCCTGCGTAACAAATTCTCAATCCAGCTATTCCGTAAGAGTCTCTCATGAATCCTCCCACAAAAGGGGACACGGAATAGGGGAGATGTTCCACCACGAGCACCATCGTGAATACTTTGAGCAACCGTCGATCACTCGTTGAGTCCATGATCATCGCATTGAAAGCTGGAAAGTAGAAATATGCTATTCCCTCCAGAACCGCGGCGATTAGGAGTTGGTATACCGTCTGAGATGTCGCATACACTATGAGTGCATATCCTAAGACAAATGTTCCACTGAAGATAGGCTTCTTTCTCCCCAACGTATCCGCGACGAGCCCCCCGACCACGAAGGAAGATATGCAAACTACGCTCCTGACCGAGCTCACCAGTCCTGCTATGATTGGGCTACCCGTTAGCGAATACGTGTATTCGGAGAAGTAAGGGTAGGCCAACCCTAGGGACACGCTCACCACTCCAGCCGTGATGAGCAGAAAATTCACGTTTGCCTGCTTTGAAACTTCGCTCATCGACTCTCCTCGAAGTCCATCTTCAGAAGACCGAAGTATGGAACGAAAGCCAATAGTTCTAACGAAACGGAAAAAATGACCAAGTAATTTGGGGAGATCCCGTATAGTATCCCCATCACCGTATTACCGAACAGCCAAGAGGCTCCATAAAGAGCGGCGAAAACACCGTACGTGAAGCCTCGTCTTGAGAGGGGACTCATCTCCCCTACGGCAGCACGCATCACCGTCTCCTGAACCCCCATTACCGCTCCCCACAAAAGCATGGCTGTTATTACCAAGTGCTGATCACCCCTCAGGAACGCGAGAGGAGCTATGGGTAAAGTGAGTGAAGGGATGAAAACCAAAGATAACAACCTTACCCTATCATATACCCTACCCACCAGCAGTGCGGCCAATGCGTCGACACCCATCGCTAGGGCAAACAAGATGGGGATTTGGATGTCTGAGAACACTGAAGATAGCTTCAGATGGTATGCGATCAATGGAAAACTCGCACATCCAGAAACACTGATGATGACGAATACTGAATAGACCCAAAAAATCGGTGATACTCTCCCCCCTCCTTCCACTCCCTTCTCCCTCAACTCCAACCTTTGGGGAGAAGGATACAGCTTTCTGCAGAAGAGGAGAACCCCAAGCGCCAATCCCGCCGGCAGGGCTAAGAACGCAAAGCTCTCGCTGTACCCCCTGAAATGCAGAACTGCAGTGACTAGAAGAGGTCCGAGCACGGCGCCCATCTGGTCCATTGCTTCGTGTAACCCAAAACCCCACCCCCTTCCCACACGAGAAGCCGCGTAGGAGAGGATAGCATCCCTAGCTGGAGTACGAACCGCTTTTCCCATTCTCTCGACTATCAGGAGGATCGCAGCGAGTTCCCAATACCCGACCAAAGCTAGGGTGGGAATGGAAAAGAACACGGACAAATATCCCAAAATTGTAGGTGTCCAGTACTCTCCACGCTTATCGGAGAGATAACCGAAGATAGACCTGAGACCATAGCCGATGAACTCTCCCAAACCGGTGACTACTCCAACGACCGTAGCACTAGCACCCAACACTTCGAAGAAAGGCCCTACGATACTCCTAGCACCCTCATACGCTACATCCGCGAGGAGGCTGACCAGTCCTAACAGCAAAATCAGCTTAACCGCGTACTCTCTCGTTAAGGAGCCATTTTCAAAGTGGTTGGTAGTCATTTAATTTTTCTTAGATTTCCACTAGAAATAGACTACCCCAGACCCAGCTTTTATATCGCCAAACGGATTATCTTTTGTGTCCGTCAAGCGATTCAAAATTTTGGATGCAGTTCCCATATCGGCGGCGGCTCCAGGAATCCTAGAAGAGGTAGGCGAGGTGAACGCGACCCCTCTCGGAAGTGAAGAACTCGAAGAAGAAATAAAGGGGGACGTAAAACTGTTCCTACAAGCGCTCATCGAGAGACTCAAGGGTCCGAATGAGAGGGTTCAAACGGAAGTCCGTCGCCTACGGGAGTTGAGGAATAGGGTCAAGGACTATGAGGAGATAGGTTATGACGAATCTAAAATAAACTATAGCGATGCTGTTAAAGCACTGGCTCATGTGATTGATGAAGACGCGGTGGTCACCTGTGATGCGGGTTGGAATCAAGTAGCAATGTTCTCTTTACCTGTCCACAGACCACGGAGATTTCTCTCCCCGGTAGGATATAACTCAATGGGTTATGCCCTTCCCGCTGCCATCGGGGCGAAGTCGGCTCTTCCCGGGACTGATGTCGTGGCCACCACAGGTGATGCAGGTTTCATCATGACGGCTGCGGAGATATCGACGGCTGTTGAAACCGGAACCAACATAATGGTGGTGGTGTTCAACGATGGGAAACAAGGAGTACTCTACACCCATCAAAAATTGTTCTATGGTAACAGAACCTTCGCTACAGACTCCCACGAGGTGGACTGGGTCAAGCTCGCAGAGTCAATGGGTGCATGTGGGATCAAAGTTGAGAACCGTGATGGATTGGTGAAAGACTTGGAAGAGGCATTGAAAACATCAAGAAACGAGCCCGTGGTGGTGGATGTGCCCATCAACCCGGATGCCATACCGTTACCCGCAAGCAGGTTCGCACTCAGAGGGGGGGCCTGAGTAAGATTCAATCAGAGGGGATGTGCTCGGGGGGTCTCACTATCTTGAATTTCATTGCCCCGACTTCACACCCCACCACACATAGACCGCAACCAAAACATTTCTCAGGGATGACCCTCGCTTTGTATTTCTTGCTCCCTTCCGATTTCACGAGCTCGATTGCATCGAAATGACATCGCTCCACACATGTTTGACAGCCAACACACTTCTCAGCGTCCACATAGGCCTCGAACCTACTTTTCGCCGTCAGAACCTCGGGGGGAACGTTTCCATGACGATAGAAATTGAAAAACTCACAGCAGTCTGAACAACAATTGCATATCGTGTTTACGACCATCCTGGAGTTGTTGGGACCCATGTGGATCAAGCCGTCCCTTTCCACCTCCTCCATCAGTCGGATCGCTTCCTGTTTGGTGAGCGGCTTTCCGGAACCTCGCTTTACCACGTATTCTGCCCCCCTCGCGAATTGGGTACAGTGCCACACCTTGCTCTCATCCGTGTACTCGCACGGCTCCCCTATCGCAATTTTGACTTGGCGGCAGGAGCATGGAACGACCGCGAGGTTATCTTGAGCATTTATCATCTCAACGATGTTCTCATGCGGTAGGACTCCTTCCATATCTTTGATAGCCCCGTAGGCTGGAATGACTCTCCAAATGGGTTTCGTGAACACTGCGGAGAGGAGTTCCCCCATCCCCTTATAGAATTCGTTGATCCCGAACTCATGCCATAGCTCGAAGTATTTTTTGTCCTTGATGGGATCGAGGTGTTGGGTGGCCAGGGTCGCGTCGTGCAGTTGGACGAGATCCCTAGCGAACCTGAAGTAGTTCCTCTGATCGAAATCTTTTGGAAACACAAGACCCTTGAACCACAGTTCTTCCAAAATATTTTTAACTTCCTCCTGAGACATCCCCACCTTGCGTGCTATCTCCTCCACCTCCCCCGGGAGAGCCGCAGCGACCTTCGCTTGAATCGGAGTCATCATATATTCCAAGATTCGGCGCAGGTAAGGCGATCCCGGAAAACCCAGAATACTTAACAACGCTTCAAAAGGATCTTCCCCCATGTGTCTCTTTTTACTCATCTCAAGGATAAAAAAACTTATGGAGGAACCGTCCGACTCACAGCTCGTCCACCGCAACGGGAGGTTCTTCCTCCACCTCACGGTCAAGCGTAGGGTCAAGCCGATGCGTCCCTCCGGCGTCCCCGCAGTGGACTTGGGAAGCGCTTTCTCGCGGCGTCTGTGGCGCTGCAGAAGGAGGCCAACATCGCCTCCCCCAAGCTCTACGGGAAGGAAGCAAGGGGGATAAGGCGTCATTACGTGGCTCCGAAAGCGACTCGGCGAGCGCAAGCTGCTGCGGGTGATCAAGCGGATAGGCAGAACGGAGCGCCGGCGAATAGACGACCTGTGCCACAAGATCTCGAGGGCTATCGTCAGCGAAGCTAAGGAGCGGAACTCGGTCATCGTGATAGGGGACCTGAAGGGAATCCGCAAGCGGGCAAAGGGGCGGAGGTTCAGGCGCATCTTGCACCCGATGCCCCACCACCGGCTGTCAAGGTACATCGAGTACAAGGCTCTCCGGGAGGGGATCCCCGCGGTGCACGCCGGCGAGGCGTACACCAGCCGAACGTGCCACGTGCGGGAGCTGGGATAGCGACCTTCTCAGGGTCTCTTCAAATGCCCGTCGTGTGGACTCGGGTACAACGTCGACGGCACGCGGTCTCGGAGAGGGTTCTTGGGCCACTGGCTCAGGGACGGGGGCGTAGGGCTTTCGGCCCTTGAGGGGGACTCCGAGCCCCCAAGCACAGAAATTGGCCTCAGGGGCTATTTGCGCAAAGCCTAGAGGAACCCAAAATGCTCCACGTTGTTCCCGTCGACTATCCCACCCAGCGGATGGGACCTCCTTGCTGTGGTCAGGATGAAAAATGTATTCTCAAAGAGACCCATCGTGAACTACCGCACCGCTGAAGCGGTGGCTTCATGCTTCAACGACGAGGCTCGATCACCATGGAAGGGCGGTTACGGGGGTCTTGACCTCTAGGCGTTCGTTCGGGCCGTTAGCTATTGCGGAATCGGCCCTCGGCACGCCATTCGCCCCACGGCTAAAGCGCGCGGGGTTTCTCTCGATTCCGTTCTAAACTCAAGGGGCTAGGAGAAAATCCAAGACCGTCTCGGTGACCTTCTCTATATCTTCTTGAAGTTCGTGCCCCGAATTCTCGAAATACACGACTTTCGAATTAGGTATACGCCTAGCCATCACCTCGGCATTTTGGTGGGGAATGTAAGCATCCTTCTTGCCAGCGAGGATGAGGGTTGGGGCTCTGATCCGACACAGTCTACCACACGCGTCGAACGTGAGTATCGCGAAAACTTGGCGCGTGATAGCTTCGAGCGGGGTCGGGGCCGTGAGCAAGAGTTTGATTGACACATCCACTGCCCCTGGGTTCTCTCTGATGAACTCCTCAGTGAATACATACGGAAGCAGCTTCCGAGCTATCTCTTCGTCCCAACCACCTTTCTCGGAGAGGGCATTCGTTATCTCCATTACCATCTTAGCGGCCTTCTCTGGAATCGGGATCGATTCTCCTCCCCCACAGAAAGTCGAAGCCAGAACGAGTCTCTCTACCTTTTCTGGGTAATTTATTGCCAGTTCTTGAGCGATCATTCCCCCCATTGAGATTCCAAAGACATGGGCCCGTTCTATCTTCAGTGCATCCATCAGACCAGCTGCATCATCGGCGAACAATTTGATAGAGTACTCCTTACTCGAAACATCGGTGCGTCCTGCTCCACGGTTATCAAACATTATGAGTTTGAAATGCTCAGAAAGTCTGGGAACGAAATGCAGGGGATCCCAGCAATCCGCATTGCCCATAAATCCCATGATTAGAAGGAGGGGAAACCCGTCCCCCCTAGTCTCATAATACATTTGAATATCGCCGACCTTGATCTTGGGCATATTTTTTTTACTCCCTTTAGTACGGTGAACTACCCCCAGCTCTCGCAGGGGGCTTCCTGCTTCAGCGACGGGACTTGCCCAGCGACCACGGCTTGCGCCGGAACGCTGAGTAGAGGTCCCATCTCCACAGGCGTTACTTCGGACCGTCCCAGCCCTACTCGAAGGATCCGACAGGCGGCGATGTAGTCCCTGTCGAATCCTTCAGGAATATTTTGTGAAGTCCCTCCCGGGTTCACCACCACAAACCGCCTACCAGCGCTCACAGCCTTGTAGGCGAGCATGTGGAGGAACTTTCCCCAAGAGGCATCGAGTATTTGTTGTGCGAGGTTGTGATTCCTGACCATACCTTTTATATTGAGCTTCTCAACACAGATGGTATCATAATTGTTTACGTAGAACCTAGACAGTTTGTGAAGAAAATCGTTCCGCTGGTTCACTAGCTTTTCGTGCGCTTTTGCTAACTTTATTCTTGCTTTCTCCCTATTTTTTGAACCTTTTTGCTTTTTCGACAATTGTTTGTCTCTAATCCTTATCTTTTTCAGCGAATGTTCGTAGAATTTGGGATTCTCAACTTGTCTTCCCTCGCTATCAGTCAAGAAATGTCTAATTCCTACGTCTATTCCGATACTCCTACCAGTTTTCGGTAGAGCTTCTGGTTCGCTCTCAACTTGGAAAATTGCATACCATTTTCTGGAGCGCTCGCGTTTGATGATTACTCCTTTCACTTCTCCTTTAATTTTCTGATGGAGTTTTATTCGAACCTCCCCAACTTTGGACAGGAAAAGCTTTCCATTTTCCAGTTTGAACCCCGACTGGTTGTAGTTCAGCGTCTTGAACCAGCCCCTTCCCTTGAAGCGGAGCTTGCCAGCACGCTTACCGTTCCGCTTCAGTCCTGCCAACGCACATATGTTATACCAAAGTTGCTGTGCCACCATTTGTAAGGTCTTGGAATACACCTCTTTAAGCTCGGGTTTTTCGTACCGCTTGATGTCGGGGATGAGGTTGTTTAAGTCGAACATGTTGAGCTTTATTTCCTTCTCCTTCGCTAGGTTCAGTTCTGACAGCAGACGGTTATAGAGCCATCGGCACAGCTCTATGTGCTCCAAGAGCTTCCGCTCGCAAGTTTTCGATGGGTAGATCCTGAACCTGTAG
>JAPDJF010000034.1 GCA_029259185.1 Hadesarchaea archaeon | reverse complement strand
TAATTCCTGTGAGAGCGGGATTCCTTCCCTTTCCTTTCAGCCACTTGTGGATGGAATCCCCTATTTTGAGGGCCTCTTCCCAGTCCTTTCTGAGCATAAATGGGAGTAGCTCTCCCGTGTCTTTATACGATCCCATCCCCCCGGTATTTGGGCCTAAATCCCAGTCAAACGCCCGCTTGTAGTCCCTAACAGCAGGTGTTGGGACGAGGTGCTCTCCATCGGACACGAATTGGAGTGAAAATTCTTCTCCTTCCAATTTTTCCTCCACGATCACAGCTCCTTTCGCGAAGTTAGGCATGAAATAATTCTGGAACATTTCCTCCCTCGTACTGAAGTGATCTCCCCAGACACCCACACCCTTCCCAGTGGCTGGAGCATCGGGCTTTACCGCGACTTCATCCCCTATCTCATCTAACCACTTGAAGAGTTCTTTTTTGACCTCTTCCGTGGAGCCAAAGTCCTTTGGGTCAAAAACCTTAAACTCCGGATTAGCTTGAGGAATCGTTTTCTTGATGAGTTCTCGTTGCTCAGCCTTGCTTCGTTCGATGAAAAACTTAGCCTTGGGGCATATCATTTTTATCCCGAGTTTCTCTTCTAGCGTGTCCCTCACCCCGCCCATTCCAGGAGCCTCAGGTCCTAGAATTCCAAAGTCTATCTCGTCTCGGTGTCTCTCTGCGAATTTGACTATGCTTTTTATCTCCAAGTTTGGGATTACGACGTGTTTTCCTCCTGTTTCGTTGGCTTTCCTCACGTTATAGGGGTTGCGTTGTTTGTCTGCAATGAAAAGCTTAACCGCGTGTTGGCTTCTGCAAAGGATATCCGCCATGCAGGCGAACCTACTCCCGTAGCTCACCCCCAGAATCCCGACCGTCACACCATTTCCTCCGGTAGTCTTATGAACCTTTTTTCCCACTTACCGTCTTTCCGGATGTAAACATTTCTCTCAGAATCTATAGCGAATCTTCCTTCTGACAGTAAACGCAGAGCTTCTCTGTACGCCGGTCCGTCACATTTTTCCTTCATCAAAGCCTGTTGCTCTTCTGCGTTTCTCCCTTCTACGGGTAATCCTCCAGATACGACCAAAATGGGTCCTTGATCAGCTTCTTCGACCATTATATGTACGGTAGATCGGGTGACTCTCTCTCCTGCTTCCAACTGGGCCTTGACGGCATTTGTACCCGTGTATTTGCGGTGGCCGTTCTCCTCTATCGAGAGATCGGCAGGATGCACATTTAGAACACGATTTGGAAACCTGTTGAGAAAGACGGGGGTCAGGATGTACATGTACCCTGAGCATGCGATGATGTCCGGGTTCCATCCCCTCTTCTCGATGGTGGCGATCAGCTTTCTGTCGTAACTCTCCCTTACTTTCATGTCGGTGATGGGGCACCGGCCATAGAAATCGTGGATATCTACCACTTCTACAGGAATCCCAAGGTTTTCAAGCTTTGAGATACCAGGTGCATTTTTACTTGATGAGATCCCTCCCACGACTTCATATCCTTCCCCCCTCATAATGAAAGGAACTGCGCTCGCCCCTCCAGAAAAGAGGACCACAATCCTCATCTTCTTTCCAGGCTTGGGCTCATAGATTGGTTTCAAGTTTTCCACGTTTTTATCATTACAACCCAAGAAACTTATTTATTTCGGGAGATGGTTCTCTTCGAAACTTTTGACCTCTGCCGTTGGGTGATGTTGGGGAGCTGGACTAAAGGAGGTTCCCGAGGGTTCGAAGTGAAGCTTGGTATCCCTATGGGGCTCTGGAAGGGCGAAGCGGGTGGGCAAGTACCACGGCAAGTACCGAGTGGTTCAGCGCGCGCCGTGATTCAACAAAAGACGAGGTCACGGGTCCCGAAGAAAACCCTTCTCCCGCAAGATTTAACCGATGCGGGCGGGAAGTTCGAAAGGGAGGGGATGAGAGCCCGCAATTCATATATACACTTTTGGTGACACATTTCTTTGTCGGGGACGCCTCTGGGACAGAGGTCTCCGTAAAGGGGTCCCGTGCTGGAGTTCCCCAAGCCGTGAAGGCACGGTCGGAGAAGCTCCTTCCGTGAGGGAGGGGTAGTTCAGAAAAGTTGGTGAGAAGTGGGTAGATAAGTTGTCAGGCATGCTCGAAGGTAAAGTGGCTATTGTTACGGGTGCTGGACGTGGGATTGGAAGAGGAGAAGCGTTGTTGTTAGCGAGGGAAGGAGCTAAAGTTGTGGTAAACGATGTGGGTGGAGGTTTCGATGGGGCGGGACAACACCATGGTCCAGCGGATGAAGTGGTCAAGGAGATAAGAGAGATGGGTGGGGAGGCAGTACCCAGCTACGAGAGTGTTGTTGACTTTCAAGCAGCCAAGCGGATAATCGAGACCGCGATAGAGAATTTCGGCAAATTAGATATCTTGGTCAACAATGCAGGTATTTTGAGGGATAAGATGGTGTTCAATATGACGGAGGAAGAATGGGACTCCGTGATAAATGTGCATCTCAAGGGTACTTTCAACTGTACTCGTCATGCATGTGCATACTGGAGACAGCAGCACAAAGCTGGCGCACCAGTAGCGGGAAGGATTATAAACACAGTTTCCGACGCGGGACTTCTGTACAACCCCGGTCAAAGTAATTATGGTGCAGCAAAAGCGGGTATTGCGGCCTTCACAATAATAGTGGCCAAAGAGATGGCGAGATACAACGTGACTAGCAATGCAGTAGTGCCGATAGCTAGAACGAGGCTCACAACTGATGCCACGCCTTCACTGGCCCCACTCATGAGCACTCCAGAAGAGATGAAGGAGAAATTCGGTTTCGACATATTAGCTCCAGAGAACATTGCTCCACTTGTGGTATATCTCGCCTCTGACGATGCAGCAGACATCACGGGAAAAGTAATAAGGTTAGTCGGGGGAACAATGTGGGTGCTTGATAGCTGGAGATCAGTTCAAAAGGTTTCGAAGAATGAGAGGTGGATACCTCAAGAACTTGGTGTGAAACTCAAAGAGATGATAAAGAAAATGCCTGAGCCGGAAACCCTAGAAGGGATCTTCCGAGACCTGGGTTTTTAAATGCCCTTGAATTTGAGTTCGATAGGAAGGAAATCGGAGCCAATTGAATATAGCTATTCGTGGAAGGACGTAATATTGTACGCATTAGGAATAGGTGCAACAAATGAGGATTTGAATTTCGTTTATGAGCGGACCTTGAAAGTATATCCTACTTTTGCCGTGATCCCCGTGTATCCCCTTATGGCTTGGGCGATAGGGGAAACAAATGCTGATCTGACGAGGCTCCTCCATGCGGGTCATAAGATAATACTTCACCGCGAGATACCTGTAGAGGGGAAATTGTACACTACCGCGGAGATCACGAACATCTACGATAAAGGAAAACATGCTTTGGTCGTTGTGAGGGCGGAGACTGAAGATGGGAATGGCACCCGCATGTTCGAAAATATCGCGTCCTTTTTAATTCGGGGAGAGGGAGGGTTTGGTGGTGAGCGTGGACCGAAAGCTGGAAATGAGCCCCCGGCTCGGAAGCCAGACTTCATAGACGAAATGAAGGTTTCAGAGGTTCAGAATTTGATCTACAGATTGTCTGGAGATCTCAACCCTCTCCATGTGGATCCTGAATTTGCTAGGTTCGCAGGCTTTGAGAGGCCAATTCTCCATGGGTTGTGCACTTTCGGTTTTGCTGGGAGATCGATTTTGAGAAGAATTTGTGATAACGATCCTACGAGGATGAGATCCTTCGAGGTGAGATTTTCAGGTATAGTTTTTCCCGGAGACACATTGGTTACCCATGGATGGAAGGTGGATGAGAAGAAGTACGTGATTCAAACTTTAAATCAGAAAGGTGAAGTGGTTCTTTCGAACGCTGCCGTAGAGCTAAAGTGATCACTTTAGAGAGTAGAAAGGAAGAATCCCAATAAACACCCTGAACAGATGAATGGTAACCCCGGGAGTGTGACTTCTGGTCTCTTAGACAGATAGAGCATCAAGAGAGCAAGGCCTCCCGCAGAGGAGGCGATGACGGAGAGCGAACTTATCACCCCATAACTAGAAAACACTGAAACGGTGAACATGAGCGGTACTACGATGTCCCCTCCGCCTAAGTGGAGCATTCTTTTACTCACTTCTTCTGGTGGTAAATCCTTTGAAGACAAAAATGCTCGGAGATCAGAGGGGGCAGAGATGACCATGGCACTCGATGATCTTACGAGCTTTCGCCCGATGAAGACCATATGGCGCGTGATGAAGACCGAGATGTAGTCGTAGATGGAGAGGAAGACCATAAGGAGAATACATGGGAAAATCCCGAGGGAGGCACCTAGAACGGCACCAACTCCGCTTGCTGAAGTGATCAGTGTAATGTTCTGATTAAGGATTGTTGGTCTTAGGATCCTCCACCCCACGAGCAGTAAGGCGAGGAAAAGTCCGAGAGGGAGGGGAAACATACTGGTGCCGATTAGAAGATCGAAGGTGATCCAAGAGCAGAAGAAGATCACGGACAGCTCGATCACCCGGAAGAACTCTTCTCTGAACTTGATAACCAAGATGATGAAAGCGGTTACGATAGGAATAGCAGTAAATAGATAGATCGAGTTTTGAATACTCTCCGGATCTGAGAACACAGGTTGTACGAGTCGGGCATTGAGCATTTTTACGTATTCGCTTCCTAGGTATAATCCTAGAAGTTGTGTGAGTAAAAAAATGAGGATGAGTAAGAGGGATGCTTTTTTCATCCTAACCCACCAGTAGACGAAGCTGAGAGGTGTCTCGTGAAGTAATCCTTTCAATTAACTTTCGTATGGGGAGGAGTGAGTAGCGTTTGGATCGTCCACAGGCATGTTTTAGGTGAATAATCTTGCACCCCTTTTCATAGTTTAGATATCACATCTCCCAGATTTCACAAAAAACTTTCTGTGGAGTCCTTGGAGGGGAGGTCCAAGAACAAAGCCTCCCGCTCTGGAGGTTCTTTTTTTAGGGCCCGTAGAACGATTCTTCTCTCCCCCCTCACCAACTGTTCGAGATCCTCCACCGTATCCACTTCGGTCCAGGGAGTACCCGCAACATCGATGACGAAGACTTTTCCAGTACCCATAGCTAGGCTTATGAGTAATGATGTCAGTTCAAGAGGACCCGATTCCAAGCTCTCCCCAATACTGAATATCTCTCTAGACATTACGAATACACCGGTGTCTACATGAGTGTATGTTTTTAATCGTTTTCCCGCATTGAGCAACCTCCCTCTATCATCCGTGATGAGTTTTGTAGCTTCTTCAATGTCAATGTACTTTGGACTCGAATCTCCAGAGATCAAAACGATGAAATCATCTATCTCCTTCATCCTTCTTGCTAGTTGGAGTGGAATGTATGAAGTGTAAATGTGGTCGCACATAGACACGTAGAACGGGCTTTTCTCCACACATGGTTCGGCCCTCAAAAGGCTGTAGCCATTACCTAAATCCGGGTGGCGATTTTCCACCAGACAATATTCGAGTTCGCATGATCTCAGGAGGTTTTCTAAACGCTTTTTGAACAAGTGGGCTACAACGAACGTGAATTTTTCGACACCAGCCCTAACTAGGGATCCTATTGGGTATCTGATAAGAGGAACACCGTCAACTTCTAATAAGTATTTTGGAACTCCGGTCTTTCCACGAAGCCTCGTTCCAAGTCCTCCAGCCAATATGACAGCCTCTGTAATCAAGTGATCACCCACTGAGTTCTTTCGCTAAGTAGAGTTCCACACTCTTTGATATCACGTAGAGGTGGGACATAACAGCGATGATGATCATAGCTATCATGAGCGACCTCATGTCGAGAAGGCTCCCTATGCTTCCTAAAAAAATGAGAAAAAGTCTCACATCTCTGGAAGCGAAGTTCGGCACCCGTCCTATTTTCGCCGGGTGAACGTGAATGGAAGCCTCTCCTCTTGCATGAATATAGCTCACCATTAGACTGCCTGAGAGGGCTAGTATGGCAGTAATGAACAAGAAGTGGGAGAACCCTAACTCGTTTAGGAGTAACTCGCTCACGCTTAAGACGATAAGTATGTCCACGACCCTATCTGAGACGGCATCGAGAAATCCGCCCTTTTCACTAGACTTTCCGAGAACTCGCGAAAGTTCTCCATCGACTCCATCAACTATTGATGCTGCCTGCACAAAAAATCCTGCCATCCATGCGGGTACTAAAAAATAGAGGAAAGATGAAGTGAGCCCTATCCCAAAACTCATCCCAGAAGCTTGGTTCGGCGTGATGAAGACTCCCTTGGAGAGAATGAACTTGGTTATCCGTGTAGATATTTTTCGATTTAGATACTTGGCTATAGGACCATCCGTTTCTTTCCCCAGCCTCTCATGGTTCATGGTTTTCACCTTTCAGAGAAGCAGAATCTAATGAACGGGTAGCTCGAACCAAAATTTGGTTAATTATACTCGTATTGAGTCTTAAAGATTTCTCTATCTAAGGTTCTGGTAAGTATTCGTAACTTACCTTGGGAGGTAGCTGGGCTCCTCCCTCAAGGGCACGAACCCTAGTGCCCCGTCCGCCAACCAATGGTCGGCGAACCTCTTTCCTATGTTTACGGCTCCGTTGAGATCGGCGTTGTACTCCAGGCCGCACGATAGGCATTTGAAGAAGCTCGAGACCCTTCGCCCTTCGTTTCTCCAAGCCGCTTTCGGAGCCACGCGCAATGACGCCTCACTCCCCTTGCTTCCTTCCCGTAGAGCTTGGGGGAGGCGATGCTGGCTTCCCATTACTGCCGTGCTTGGCTTGGAAGGCTGGCGATGGGCGGGGGTTTCCTTCAAGCTCGTCGACACGGCTTGGATCGGAGGCCGTAGGGTTCAGCCCTTATCGCTTGGAGGCCAATTAACCACGACCTTTTGGGGTCCATTTGACTTTTGCGGTATTTTTGTGCAAAGCCCTTCTCTTGAAACGGTATTTTAACTTAGACATCCAATTAATGGTGATGGGAGAGAACAAGGTTCTGGTGGGGACGGAGAGGCTGAAGAGAGGGTTCGCCAGCATGTGCAAGGGAGGAGTGATAATGGATGTGACGAGTGCCGAGCAAGCGCGAATAGCAGAGGAAGCCGGTGCAGTGGCGGTGATGGCACTCCAAGCCGTCCCGGCCGATATACGCAAAGCGGGAGGGGTGGCCAGGATGGCCGATCCGGCTAAGATAAGGGAGATAATGGACGCGGTCTCCATCCCGGTGATGGCGAAGTGTAGGATAGGTCACTTCGCAGAAGCCCAGATCCTAGAAGCCCTAGGTGTTGACATGATAGACGAATCCGAAGTCCTCACCCCAGCCGATCAGGAGTACCACATAGACAAGAAAAAATTCAAAGTTCCCTTCGTGTGTGGGGCAAGGGATCTAGGTGAGGCCCTTAGGAGGATAAACGAGGGAGCCGCGATGATTCGCACGAAGGGGGAAGCTGGTACAGGAAATATAGTCGAGGCCGTGAAGCACATCCGATTGACCCTAAGGCAGATAGATGAACTCAAAAGCTTGGATCGGAAGGGGCTGGAGGTCAAGGCCAGTGAATACGGAGTACCGGTTGGGCTGGTGGAGGAGGTTGTCAGGCTGGGGAGACTCCCAGTCGTGTGGTTCTGTGCTGGAGGGATAGCCACTCCGGCTGACGCTGCCCTCGTGATGCAGTTTGGGGTCGATGGGGTTTTCGTCGGTTCAGGTATCTTCAAGTCCTCCGATCCCCCCAAGATGGCCCGGGCGATAGTCGAAGCCACCAGACATTATGATGATCCCTCGGCTCTCCTCAGGGCGAGTGAAAATCTTCCACTCCCGATGAAAGGGGTGGATGTCCGAGAACTGAAACCCGAGCAACTCTTGCAAGCTAGGGGGATCTAGCCTGGTCACCGAAACCTAACATATCTCCATCTGAAGACATGGTAGGTTGGTTTTCAAGCTCCGCAGGAAGCGAAGCTCCCGGATACCAGGAATCTCCGGGTAGCCTCCGTTGCAGCTAACCGCAACTTCATCGTGCACCAAGCTTTCGGCCTGATGCAGGGCGGTAAGCCCGCTTCCCGCGCTTAGCCAGCGCCTCGGACTTCCATCGCCCTCATTTGACGCGACACCACGCGGGATCTCATCCGAAGACGAGCGCAAAGCCTTGAACGCCTCGTAGTCGAGCACCTTGAGCGCGAATGCTACTGCGGCGCACTTGTGAACGTCTAGCCCAACAAGCGGCGAGAGACGCTCACCGAGCTTGGTCGTGTGAGCCTCGCTCCGCTTTTTCGCGCCGCACTTGTACTCGAGGATCGAGCCGAGCTCGTGGTGGGGGATGCGCTTCACTTTTCGGTTGGCCTTGTGACTGGCTTTGAACCTTGCCGTGTTGAGCTTGCCGTACACGACTCTTGCGTTGTAGTGCTTGGAGATGTTGCGAATCTTGTTCGCGGTCGCGTAGAGCAGGTTGTTCGTTTTGTTCGTCGAGGCGTGCTGAACCTCGTAGCAGTTTATTTTACCCGTTGCCACCACGCGCCCGCGTTCCGCAACCGCGAAGTCGACGTGGCCAGCGTTAACGTCGAGCGCCATCACCCGCTTTGGTTCCGGCTTCTGCTCTTCGGGAACTTCGACCACGATCCGCACGTCGTGCCCCTTGCCATCGTTGCGGCGCTTGATCACCACGGTGTAGGGCCTGCCCCCATCGAGCAGGTGTCCGTAGCGGTCGAGGTACTTTTTCGGGATGAAGATTTC
>JAPDJF010000022.1 GCA_029259185.1 Hadesarchaea archaeon | reverse complement strand
CGTGGGGTTCAGCCTGACCAAGAGCGTCTGCTTCACGGTAGGGATTATTTCCTTCAATACATAAAAAGTTTTCACCAATTCCTCCCCGCCCTCTCGGACGGGGCCTCCTTGGTGGTGGTAAGGTGAACTACCGCACCGCTGAAGCGGTGGGCTTCCTCTTCGACAACCAGGCTCGATCCCCCTTGGAAGGGGGTTACGGGGGTCTTGATCTCTAGGTGTTCGCTCGGGCCGTTAGCTATTGCGGAATCGGCCCTCGGCACGCATTCACCCCACGGCTAAAGCGCTCGGGGTTTCTCGCTCGATCCCGTTCTGAATCCAGCAAACGAAAACCAATGCCAGATCCCCCATGCCATAATTCTTAAATATCCCTTTTTTGTATGATATTCGTTATGACGGAAGAAAAACCGAGAATAGGTGTATTTCTTTGTAGGTGTGGGGGTAACATCTCGGACTTCGTTGATCTCGAAAAGGTTAAGGAAAAAATAAGTAAGATCGATGGTGTTGTCACGGTTGAAATCGATGATCACTGGTGCTCAGCACCGGCTGGTCAGAAGATAAAGGATTCTATCAAGAAAAATAAACTGAACCGTGTTATCATAGCTGCATGCACTATAAACATGCACCAAGAGCACTTCCAAGAACTCCTAGAAGAAGCGGGACTGAATCCCTACCTACTGGAAAGGGTGAATGTGAGAGAACAGGGGTCATGGGTCCATCGAGATAACATGGAAGCTGCAACTCAAAAGGAAATCGATCTCGTGAAGGGGGGGATCTTCAGGGCGAGGTGTCTCACCCCTCTAACACCCATTAGAGAAAAGGTGAGCAGGAATGTGGTGGTGATAGGTGGGGGTATCACCGGCATCATAGCCTCCCTTGAGTTAGCCGCGGGAGGATACCACGTCTACACCGTCGAAAAGTCCCCAACCATTGGGGGGAGGATGGCCAAATTTTCCAAAGTCTTCCCCTCGTTGGACTGTGCTTCGTGTATTCTAACCCCAAAGATGGCGGCGATGGAGTCGAGCAAGAACATCACGCTCCTGACGTATTCGGAGGTGCAAGAGGTCAGCGGGTCGCCCGGAAACTATAAGGTGAAAATTTTGAGGAAGCCCAGGTATGTGGATGAGAGCAAGTGCATCGGATGTGGAGATTGCACCCAAGTATGCCCCGTCAAAGTTCCCGACGAATGGAACAGCGGGCTGAACAAGAGAGGAGCTATATACATAAGCTTCCCCGAAGCCGTCCCTAGGGTGGCCACGGTGGATGAAGCCAACTGTCTATACATAAAGCATAGCAAACCTGGAAAGCCGGTGTGTGGGAAGTGCATTGAAGCTTGCAAGGCCGACGCCATAGATTTCAAGATGAAACCCGAAACGATAGAGATCGAAGCTGGGGCCATCATCGTGGCAGTAGGGAGCGAGGTCTTTGACGCTCGACAGAAACCCGAACTGGGATACGGGATATACCCGAACGTGATCACCAACATGGAATTCGAGAGGCTAACGAATTCGGACGGCCCGACCAAGGGTGAGCTAGTAAATCCCGTCACCGGCAAACCGCCAAAAACGGTGGCGTTCATTCAATGCGTGGGGAGCAGAGATGAAAAATTCAATCCTTATTGTTGCAGGATAGGGTGTACCGCTTCCCTCAAGCACGCGGTCTACATCAAGGATTTCATCAGTAAAGATATAGACATCTACATATGCTACAACGACATGCGCACGGTGGGCAAAGGTTTTGAGGAATTCTACAGGAGGGCTAGAGATCTGGGAGTTAAATTCATCAGAGGAATACCCTCTGAGATCAAACAGAAGCCGGACGGGAGCCTAGTGTTCAATGTATTCGATGCCACCACTGATACCCTCTTCGAGGTGAATGCTGATATGGTGGTGCTCGCCGCTGGTCTGATCCCGCCAAAAGATGTCGAGAAGATCCGTGAAACCCTCAAGATCTCTAAAGGCCCTGACGGCTTCTTGTTGGAAGCTCACGAAAAGTTGAGACCGGTGGAGACCCTCACCGACGGCATATTCGTAGCAGGAACATGTCTCGGTCCGATGGACATCCACGATGCGACCGCGGAAGGTATGGCTGCTGCTTCCAAGGTCATGGGATTCTTGGCCGCTGGAGAGATAGTGAGGGAGCCCATAATCGCGAAGGTCGACGAGGACCTTTGTAGCGGATGTAGGATGTGCATATCCGTGTGTCCTTATGATGCCATAGAGATGAAGGAGAGAGAAGAGGGAAAAGTTGTTTCCAGTGTCAACGAACTCATGTGCAAGGGATGCGGACTCTGTGCATCCACATGCCCGAGTGGAGCTATAACCGTTCAAAACTTCACGGACGAACAGCTGAGGTCCCAAGTCAAGGGAATCTTGGTGGAACTATGAAAGAGTTCGAACCCAAGATAGTGGCCTTCTGTTGTAACTGGTGTGCATACGCCGGGGCCGACCAAGCGGGGCTCAGTCGTATCCAGTATGCCCCAAACGTGAGAATAGTGAGGATGATGTGTAGTGGAAGGCTCGATCCGATGTTTGTTCTCGAAGCATTCAAGAGCGGGGCCGACGGGGTCTTGGTTGCTGGGTGCCACACCCCTGGTGACTGTCACTATCTCTCAGGGAACTTCAAGGCCGAGCGTAGGGTTTTGTTACTCAAGAGACTTTTGGAACAGATGGGTATAGAACCGGAGCGCCTACGGATAGAGTGGGTGTCGGCATCGGAAGGAGCCAAATTCGCACAAGTCGTGAACGAACTCACTCAAAAGATCAGGGAACTAGGACCCAACCCGCTCAAAGGTGCCTTTTCTAACAGTTCCCAGAATCGGTAACATTTATATGCATACGCGAGCCCCATGAAACTCTCGAGGATCCAAGCATGATGAATCCCAGAAAACGGTTCACTTGTTAACGCTCTTCAGAACCCTAACAATTCCTCCCCACCCGCTTTATCGAAGACGCTGTTGCCTGACCCACTGAAATCCCCCCGTCTCCAGGCGGGAGCAACTCGTGTTGGATGAAACTCAGACCCCCCCTTTCCACCTCTTCGCGGATGGTCGAGGTGATGGCCCGGTTGTAGAAAACTCCCCCTGAAACTCCCACCACATCAATCCCCCACTCGTAAGCCGTCTCAATGGCTACGGATGCCAATGCTTTGGCTATCGCCTGCTGGGCCGCAGCCGCGATGTGCTTGCGTGCGACCTTAGCCCGAAATGATTCGACTACCTCCAGCAGGAGTTTTGAGGTATCCACGAATTTCGCGGCATGATCATCGATCACCTCCAGCTCGATCTCAAGCTCCCGAGGGTCACCCCCCTCCGCCACCGCTTCGAGTTTCATCGCCGGCTCGCCCTCATAGGTTCTCTCATAACATATCCCCAAAAGACATGCAACGGCGTCAAGTACCCTACCACAGCTACTGGAGTTCACCACGTTCCTCCCCATTTCGAGTTGTCTGAGTACCACCTCAATCTCCTTCGATCCGTGTCTAAACCCACTCGCACAGAACTCATTGAGCACATCGTGTAATTCTTCCCTCCCCAACACTCCCCATAAGATCCCAGCCACCATGCGCGCTGGGAAAATTGTAGCCAGGTCGCCACCCGGCATGGGTTGGGGCTTAAGTCCGCCAACCCTTTGGAAAGATTCGAAGGTGGCGAACATCACCTCTCCCCCCCACACGGTACCATCTGATCCATAGCCAGCACCATCGCACGCTATCCCTACGATCCGTTCCAAACCTCGCTCAGCCATCAAGGAACAGAGATGTGCGTGGTGGTGCTGAACCGCCCTCCTTTCCGCCCCGAATTTCATGGCGAGTTCCTCAGCCAATTTTGTTGTGGGGTATTGGGGATTGAGATCGTGGGCCACCACGTTTACCGACTTGACCCCAAACATCCGCATGAGCTTGCCCACTCCCTCCCTCAGGTACATCAGGGTATCCAATTTGCCGGTGTTCCCGATGTGCTGGCTTACGAAACACCGATCACCGACCAAAAGAGAGGCTGTCACGTTTTCCTCCGCCCCGAGTGCCAGCACGACCTCCTCGCTCCGGAAGTTGAGGTGAATCGGCTCCGGTACGTACCCCCGGGAGCGTCTCAGGAAAACCGTTTTCCCCCCGATCACTTTCACGACTGAATCATCACATCGATTCACGATCTTCCTGTCATGCAAGAGGAGATAGTCCACCTTTCCGCGTAGCTTCGACACGGCTTCGTCGTTATCCACGATCATGGGTAGGCCAGGTGGGTTGGCACTCGTCATCACGTAGGCCGGATCCTTCCCCTGGGACAAAATGAGATGGTGGATACCCGAGTATGGGAGCATGACCCCCACGGAGTTAAGACCCGGCGCAACGAGATCCGAGAGGTCGTATGCTTGAGAACGTTTCAGCACCACGATAGGTCTGCGGTGGGAGGTGAGTTCCCTCTCCTCCGTCTCGTCCACCTCCGCGAATCGACGAATGGTCTCGAGGTCCCTAGCCATTACCGCAAACGGCTGCTGCGGACGATTGAAAACCCGTCTCAGACGCTCAAGTACCCCGTCCTCGGTGGTCTTGGTCGCCACGTGCGTCCCACCTATCCCCTTTATCGCGACTATGAATCCTTCATCCAAAAGCTTCGCGACCTCGGAAAGGGGATCCTCCACCTCCATTTTCTCCCCTCCGACACCTAAGAGCTCTACACGGGGACCACAGACTGCACAACACGTGGTCTCAGCGTGATAGCGCCTGTCCCCCGGATCCCCGTACTCCCTAGCACACTCCGAGCAAAGAGGAAAGTCTACCATCGAAGTCCGCTGACGGTCGTAGGGGAGTTCATAGATCACTGTGAACCTCGGTCCACAGTCCACACAGCTTATGAATGGATACCCGAACCTCCTGTCTCGCGGGTCAAGCATTTCCTTGATACACTCCGAACACAGAGCCAGATCTGGTGGGATGACGGAGGGAAGCCCCAAACCCTCCCTCTTGCTCTCCACCACCTTGAAGTTCTCGAACTCATCTCTGACCGATCCCCAATTCACCCTCACGTCCTCGACCCTAGCTAGAGGGGGGTGCTCCTCACGTATGGAGCGGATGAATCGGTTTATCGCTCCCCCATCTCCCTCCACCACCACTTGCACCCCGGCATCACCCATGTTTCGCACGAATCCTTTGAGACCGTACCGGATGGCCAGTCTATAGATGAACGGTCTGAACCCGACCCCTTGGACTATACCCGTAACCGCTATTTCAGCACGGCTCCCCACGCGTGATCCCCTCGGACGTCAAACCCATGTCACTTCACGCCCCTCCGAATATTTGAAGCCCTGAGGTACGCTTCCACCACCCTTTCCACATCCATCGCGAAGTCCGTGCTGAGTAATTCCTCCACCTTTCCTATTGCCTCCTCCACTCTTCCATCGAACCTTATCTTTCCCAGAACCCGCTCGTCCCGCTCCCCTAGGCTTCCGGGGGGGACCATGTTCTCCACCACCCCGACCACACGAACACCCATCTCCTCCAGCATCGCGACCATCTTCTCCACCGCCTCCCTCGCAAGTTTCGAGGGAGTAGAAACCGCCAGAACCTCCAGCCCTTGCAAGAGCTTGATGGTCTCGAGTAATTCATCCCCGCTTCCTGGAGGCATGTCCACGATGAGGAAATCGAGAGAGCCCCACTGAGATACCGAGAGGAGCTCAACTATGGTGTCAGAAATCTCACCTCCCCTCAGGAAAACAGGCCTTCCATCCGAAAAGTGTACAATCGAAACGAACTTCAATCCATGAACCTCTGGGGGAAGGATTCCCCTATCCTCGGACGGGGCCCCACACTCGCCCAGGATGACATGGGCGGAAGGGTTATGGAGATCGAGATCCAAGAGACCCACCCTGTACCCCCGCCTAGAAAGGATCAGGGCGAAGGTGACCGAGATCATGCTTTTTCCGACCCCCCCTTTTGTGCTTACCACCGAAACCACTCTCTTTACCCTTCCAAGCATCTTCCTGACCGCAACCCGCCGGGGATCGAGTTCCATCACTTCTCCATCTCCACCGACCAGATCACCACTCCCCTCCCCTCGGAGACCTCGAAGTCCACACTCCCACACCCGGGACACTTCACGTACACGGGAAGGATGTCCGGGAGGAAGTGAATCGCCTCATTTTCTTCTTCCCCGAGCTTCTCCTTCACCTCATCGAAGGACCACTTGAATCCGCACACCCTACAGCACATCACTGATCTCTCGACCTCCACTTCGACCCCCATACCCTCCGCGATCGTGCCTTTCGCCAGCTCCCGCAGCGCGAATTCGAAAAGATCCCTTTCTATCTGTCGAAGCTCCCCCACCCTGAGCTTGACCCGGACTATCCGCTTCGCACGTTCTTTCTTCCCAAGTTCGAGCAAGGTGTCCACCACCCCTTCGGCTACCGCCCATTCGTGCATTGAATCCAAAAAAGAAGAGAGAAGAGCGATAAAGTCTTTTGCTCCTGGGAAATCGTTCAAAATTTAAGGCTGCTGGGTGTAAAACCAATGGGGCCCATGGACAGGAACGATCGGATCACAATGGCCCACGGGGCGGGGGGGAGCGTGATGCGGGAACTCATCCAAGAATTCATCCTGAAGGAGTTAGGGGGAAGCAAGGCCGAGGTACCACTGGAAGCACTAGACGATGCATCGGTGATCGATGGCATCGTCCTCCACTCCGATTCGTACACCGTCAAACCCATATTCTTTCCCGGTGGAAACATAGGAAGCCTAGCTGTCTCCGGAACCGTGAACGATATCTCAGTAGTCGGGGCCAAGCCGCTCGCCCTCGCGTGTGGTGTCATCTTAGAGGAGGGGTTCCCAACCGAGGACTTCAAGCGAATAGTGAGGAGTGCCGCTGAGACATGTAGGGAGGCTGGGGTCCATATCATCACGGGGGACACGAAGGTGATGGAGAAAGGTTCGCTCGATAGAATCGTGATAAACACCTCGGGTATAGGAACGCGAACCGAGGCGCTGGAACACAACCTACGAGTGGTGAGGGAATACAGGGAGATGGAAAGCCAGTGGCTCCTTGACTCAAACCTGAGACCTGGGGACAAAATCATCGTTTCAGGAACGGTAGGAGATCACGGAATAGCCATCCTCTCTGCTAGAGAGGGTTACGGATTCGAGACCGAGGTGAAGTCGGATGCCCGCCCGCTGAATCGGATGATCCAACGATTGCTGGAGGTGGGGGGAATAGTCTCGATGAAGGATCCAACGCGGGGGGGCCTTGCCAATGCCCTGAACGAGTGGAGCGAAAAGTCAGGAGTGGGTGTTCTCCTGCAAGAGGAGCGCATACCCGTGAGAGAGGGAGTGAGAGCAGCATGTGAAATGCTGGGGATAGATCCGCTGGAGATCGCGAACGAGGGTAAAGTGATAATAGGTGTAGTTCCCGAGCTAGCGGATGACGTGCTCACGGCACTGAAGCGGATGGAGGAGGGGAGAGACGCGGAGGTGATCGGGGAAGCGACTTCCGAGTTCGGAGGGGTGGTAATGGAGACCTCCCCTGGAGGAAAACGAATCATTCCCCCACCGTACGGCGACCCGGTTCCGAGGATATGCTGAAACTCCGTGATAAAGCACCCGTACCTTATCGGTTGATGCCTCCAACTCACCGTGGAAGAACCCAGTACTTGCAAGTTCTGTTGCGTTTACAATTTTGTATCCGTAGCGCTTTACACAAAAATACCGGGTTTGATTAGAATGCTGGCCGCCCGCTTTTAGCCACCTCCTCAGACAAGGAATGAAGGAGGTGGTGAAACATGCCCATAGTCGCCGCCGTCTTTCTCCTTATATTACCCCTCGACCGAAGAGAATTCATAGCCAATCTCCGAGCGAATTGGCGACATAACTTCCGGGGCCTAGCTCCCTACTTGACACTCGGGACAACCCTCCTGATATTATCCGTCATCATTTTCCTCTGGCTCCCACCAGTTGATCTTGTAGAACTGATGTTCAACTGGGGGGACCACATCCTCTGGATTGTTGATTTTTTGCTCTCTGCCCTAGGCGGTCTAGTCTTGTGGATCTGGGTTTACCTCCTCTCTCGGAAGCCGAAGAAGTGGACTATCGAGATGTGAGCCGGAGTCCCTAGAAAACGTTGACTCTGTAACATCGCCAACGCTTCCTAGTTTGACCCCTCGCAAGGGAGGGTTAACTCCATACCCTCTAGCACGCCCGCGCGAGGAACCTGCTCCACCAGATCACCGCCGAGCTAGCTAGGGTCTTCCCGAACTCCGAGCACCGCTTCGAACGGCTTGGGAAGCGGAGCATGTTCAACGACTGCCGAACGCACAACCGAAGGCTCGCGAAGGCAAACTGGTCGCAGCTCCGAGCGATGCTCGGCTACAAAGCGCGTGTCGGCAAACCGCTCAACCCGCGCAACTCAACCAGGCGCTGCTCCAGGTGTGGGGAAGCAAACAAAGCCCCGAAAGGAGCATCTCACGGCAACTCAACGTTGCCGTGAACCTGTACCTTCAGATGGAGGGACTTCCCCACGACGCAAAGTGGTTCGAGCGCGTCGTGAGTGGGTTCGCCCTGACGGGGGAGAAGCGTGTTGAGGGCCCCCGATGAACTCTTGAGGGCTCCGGGCGTGGGGAGTCCCAAGGAAAGCGGTTCGTTTGTTACCGTTTTCCAGAACCCATCTGGATACTCTCCCGGTTTATTTTCCTTCTCCCATACTTGTACTCGATGCTACACGAACCCTCTGCGGACACCATGCAAGGACCAACAGGGCTCTGGGGAGTACAAACCCTTCCGAAGAGCGGGCACTCCGGAGGGTCTATGATACCCCTCAAGATCTCATCGCATCTACACCCGGATGGAGTCCTGAACTCCATCCCCCTCAGCTCCTTGAGCTCGTCCTCGAATAGCGTACGAGCGTCGTACTCCTCGAACCTCTGCCTGAGCTTCATGCCAGAGCCTGGGATCACGGGGAACCCTCGCCAAGCTACGTCGGTGGGCTCAAAGACCTCATCCATCACCTTGAGCGCCTTGGTGTTCCCCTCGGGTTTGACCGAGCGCACGTACTCATTCGCCACCCTCCATTCACCTTTCCTGATCATTTGGGCGAGCATGTACACCCCCATGAGCAGATCAAGGGGTTCGAATCCTGCAACCACTTGCGGGATCCTGTATCTCTCTGCGATCTCTTCATATGGTCTCGTTCCTATGACAGTAGAGACGTGGCCAGGCTCTATTAGCCCCTGGATCCTCGTCTCACCCATCTCTAAGAGGGCCTTCACCGCAGGAGGTATGTAGCGATGGCAGCTCAAAATCGAGAAGTTGGAAGGAGGATCGCTGAGCAACGTGGCGGCGGTGGAGGGTGCGGTGGTCTCGAACCCTATCGCAAAGAAGACCACATCCTCCCGCACTCTCCTCGCCAGCTCCACAGCATCCCTTATGCTATACACGACTTGGATCCTGTGTCCTTTCCCCCTCATGCTTTGAAGGGATCCACTCTCCCCCGGCACCTTCATCATGTCTCCAAAGGTGGTGATGATCTTTCCCTTCCTAGCAAGAATGAGCGCTTCCTCTATCTCCTCCGGTGTGGTCACACACACCGGGCACCCAGGACCCTGCCTTATCTTTACCCCACAGGGTTCAAGCATGCAGTCGAGCCCATATCTGACTAAGGTATCTTGGTGGGTTCCACAAACGTGCATGAGGAAGATGTTCAAACCCATTTCCCGCAACTTTTTGATAATCCGCTCCGCGGTGGTGCGATCTCTGAACCGAAACATCCAACCCAACTCAAGGAGTTACTTCTTGACTCAGAATTTCCTCCCATAGCTTCAGGGTCTCACGAGCGTCCTCCTCGTCCAAGACTTGGATAGCGAAACCGGCATGCACGAGTACGTATTCACCGACCTTAACCTCAACCAAGGAAACATCTACTTCTCTTAGCGTTCCATCTCCAAAGTCCACCCTCGCCACATCGCCTTCCTTCTCCACGACCCTCCCAGGAATCGCCAAACACATCTAAGGTCTTTGGTGCTCCCCCAAGATAAAACTACTCCGACCCAAGAGCCGGGCAAGAAGCTCGGCCAAGCTTTCGGCTACCTTCTCAAGCTCCGGTGTCATTCCTTCGCCGAAGTCTGTGTCCTTTGGTTGAATACAGAGCAGAGCAACCTTAGCCCCCACGACCTCCCTGACGTAATCGCAGAAGATCCGGAGGGGCAAAGCATGGGTCGACACCGTCTCAACATCAAGCTCATCTGACCTCACCAGTCTCCAGGAACCGGGCTCGGAGCCGAGGAGGCCCGCATCCACTATGAGAAGGTGAGTCGGTGCCGCTCGCTCTATATCTTCCAAAAAATTCTCCGCCACCGTCTCGCACTCGATCAACTCAACCCCACCAACCCTCCCCCGGAGGTTTCTCACCACCTGTATCCCGACGAAGTCGTCTCTCCTCAGCGGATTCCCCACCCCCATGACCACCACCTTCCTCGCCCCCGAAAACCATTTCTCAAGCTCTTCTTCCTGCTCCACCGATAAACCCCCCAATCTCAATACCTCGAGGATTCAAAACTAAGGGTTGTCCTCAACTCA
>JAPDJF010000011.1 GCA_029259185.1 Hadesarchaea archaeon | reverse complement strand
CGACCACGTTGCGGCGCTCAACATCGCCGCTAGGGCCGCCGTCAACCGGCCTATTGTTCCGGGGTTTTTGGGACATTTCGGTTCCACCTCGGGGACAAGCCCCTTCCTTTAGGGAGGGGTAGTTGACAGGAGTCCCAGTATCTCATAGATCACTTTCGACGCGGCGAAAGCGGTATTTCCAGAGTCGAAGGGGGGTGTCACTTCCACGACATCGAATCCCTTTATCTCCAGTCCTCCCGTGGCCCTTATGAGTTTTAGGAGGTCCACGGTGGACAGTCCGCCAGGCTCAGGGGTGGAAACAGCTGGGGCGAAGGCTGGGTCTAAAACGTCGATATCGATCGTGAGGTAAACTGGAGAACTTCCTACCACCCTTCGCACTTCCTTCATGATCTCGGTGCCGGATCGAAGGATCTCCTCGGTAGTGTAGGTGCGAATTCCCTTCTCTCTCGCGAATTCAGCTTCTTCCTTAGAGGAGGATCGGATCCCAAGCTGGATGAGCTTCTCAGGTTTCATCCGGTCGAGAACCCTGCGCATCACGGTGGCGTGGTTCACTCGGCTTCCCAGATATTCGTCCCTGAGATCCCTGTGAGCATCGAAGTGGAGCACGTACACATCGTCGAAAGCTCGGAGCGCGAAGCAGGTGAGGGTGTGTTCTCCACCCAGTAATCCAGGGATTTTTCCATCTCCGATCAACTTCTTGACGGTTTCGGTCACGCTCATCCCGTCCTTGGTGAGATCCGATGACAGCACGAGGTCTCCTAGATCAGAAATGTTCACGGTTTCGTAGACATCTACATCCAGAGACGGAAGATACGTTTCCATGTTGATGGAAGCCTCACGTATCCTGGATGGGCCGAATCGGGCACCGCTACGATATGAGGAAGTGCAGTCCATCGGGATCCCCACGAACACGACCTTGGCCCGTTCATATGCCCCTTGCATGCCTCCGAATCCTGGTTCAACGGGTGTGTACTCTGGGTTCATCGGGCTCCTCCAAAAAGGTGTGGTCTATCTGAAATTAACTTCCCACTTTCCTTATCTTTTCTTCGACCTGGTACACCAAGAGTTTGGTTCGTGCTACGGTGTCAGGGTTCACGGAAACACTATCGATCTCCTGCTCTATCAGGAACTCGGTGAACTCCGGATACACGCTCGGAGCTTGACCGCATATGGAGACCGTTATACCCCTCTCGTGGGCGGTTTTGATGAGGGTAGCTATCGCCCGTTTCACGGCTTCATTCCTCTCGTCGAAGTATCCCATGTTCGCCAGTATTCCGGAGTCCCTGTCAACTCCGAGGATGAGTTGGGTCAAATCGTTGCTCCCTATGCTGAACCCATCGCAGAATGCTGAGAATTCATCCGCTAACAGGACGATACTCGGAACCTCCGCCATGAGCCACACTTTGAACTTCTCCCCTCTACGCAACCCCTCGTTTTCCATTATCTTGAGACACCTATCAACCTCCCACGTGGTTCGGACGAAAGGTAGCATCACCCAAACGTTGTCTAATCCCATCTCCTCTCTGACTTTTCTTATCGCCCTGCACTCCAACCTGAAAGCCTTTTCGAACTGGGGGCTTATGTACCGAGAGACTCCCCTCCACCCCAACATTGGGTTGGCCTCTGTGGGCTCGTACTTGTCTCCTCCTGCGAGTTCTCTGTATTCGTTCGTCTTGAAGTCAGAGAACCTGACGACCACGAATCTGGGATAGATAGCTCTGGCTACTCTGGCTATCCCCTCGGCGAGCTTCTCGGTGTACTTCTCTCCTTCACCTCTCTCCAGTAAGAGGTTGGGATGTTCTCCCACCCAACTCGCTATTATGAATTCGACCCTCATCAGACCGATCCCCTCGAAGGGGAGGGACTTGTACCTCTCTATCTCCTCAGGTTGGCCGAGGTTCATCAGTATCTTGGTCCGAGTCTTCAGTTTCGCCACGTCTTCGGGCGAGACTTCCATGGCCTTTTCCCTAGCTAGGAGTTCCCTTATCTCCCCCTCGTACACCAATCCTTTCCTGGAGTCTAGCGTAATGATCATGTCGTCTTTCAGAATCTCCATGGCTCCCTTGGCTCCCACGATGCACGGTATCCCCAATTCCCGGGAGACGATGGCCGCATGCGAGGTGATTCCCCCTTCGGCGGTGGCGATTCCGGAGGCGATCTTCATGTAGGGCACCCAGTCAGGGGAGGTCATCTCCGTGACCAAAATGTCGCCTTGCTGCAGACGCTCTCGGGCCTCCTCGGGGGTTTTTACGATTCTCACCTTTCCTATCGCCACCCCGGGGGAAGCGGGTAGCCCTTTGAGAATGGGCTCGTTCTTTACCTCTATCTCCTCAGCCTTTTCCTCATAGAAGACCGTCACCGGTCGGGCTTGCACGAGGTAAACGTTTTCGTCCTCACTCACCCACTCGAAGTCTTGGGGGGACTTGTAATGATCCTCGAGCTTCAGCGCGAGTTGCCACAGTTGTTTTATCTCTTTCTCCGTAAGGCACTCCTTCTTAGCCATAGATGGGGGTACCTCGACCTCCTCTACCCCTCCCCCTTGGACAGCCACACTCATTTTCGACTTATTCGAAACGTGTTTCTCGACCACCTCTCCCGTCTTCTTGTCTAACACGTAAGTGTCAGGGGTAACCGAACCCGAAACCACACTCTCTCCTTGGCCCCAAGAACCTTCGATAACTATTTTGTCCCTGTCACCCGTTGTCGGGTGGATGGTGAAACCCACTCCCGCTTTGTACCTCCCCTCCAGGTAGGCTTCCTTGCCCAGCGCTCCAAGTTGTTTTTGCACGGGTATGGCTATCAGTACTTTGGCATGATCAAAACCCTTCCTCTTCCTGTAGAACGTGGCTCTAGCCGTGAAGAGCGATGCCCAGCATCTCTTAACGGCTTCGAGAACGTTCTCGGCACCCTTCACGTTCAGAATGGTGAGCTGCTGTCCGGCGAACGATGCATCGGGCACATCCTCCGCGGTAGCGGAACTCCTCACCGCCACGTACTCCTCTTCCTTTCCGAAACGTTTCGACAGTTCTTTGTAACTCCGTATTATTTCTTCTTTTATCTCTTGAGGGATCTCAGCCTCCTCTATCATCGAGCGTATCTTTTCCGTGTTTTTCCCCAGTTCCGTGGGGTCATCGGTGTTCGTCTCGTCCAAGATCTTGAGTATTTTTTCCTTCAACCCACTTTTCTCCAAGAACTCTTCATAGGCTTTGACCGTTACCACAAAAGCATAGGGCACGGGTAGTCCGGCGTTGTACATCTCCCCCAAGTTCGCGGCTTTTCCCCCTACCAAGGGAAGAGAGTATTTGTTCAGGTCTTCCAGTTGCGCTATGTATCGCCCCATCTTCTCTTCCCCACTCCTACACTCCAGCTCGTTCGGTGTTGCAGAGTCCAGTATCTGAGCAGGGCACATTTCTTATCGGAGGCATTTTTTTTATCCTTTTCCCAATCCTCAAAACTGGGGAGCGAGTTCGATAGGTTTAAGCTTCACGCCTCGAAGGATGGAAGGGTGGCGAGTTTGTCTGAAGTGTCCTTACCCCCCCGCGCGAGTAGGGATCCTTCCATTGGGAGAGCGAAACTCGGGAAAATCCCGAGGCAGGGGGGAGGGTTCTTAGGGATTTCGCTCTTGGGATGTGGGGAAATAGGTACCACTCTGGCCAAAGCGATTGACAGGGGCGAAGCAGGAAACACGAGGTTGAGGTTCGTTTTCGATTTGGATCTCCAAAAGAGCAGGGCACTTCGCAAGAAACTCAATACGAAACCGAAGATCGCGAAGAGAATAGATGAAATACTGGCCGACGAGGGGACGGAGATGGTGATCGAGGCAGCTTCGCAAGCAGCTGTTTCGAAATACGGGGTAAGGGTCCTGCGTTCGGGTAAGGATTTGATGATAATGAGTGTAGGTGCTCTCGTCGATGAGAAATTGCTTCACAGGCTACGCGAGGCGGCTGCGGGGAGTGGTAGGAGGATCCACATTCCCTCGGGTTCGATTCTCGGGATAGATGGAATAAAATCGGCGAGCTTGGTGGGGGTGAAGGAGGTTCTCCTCACCACGAGGAAACCACCGCGGGCACTCTCTTACAGTCAGTACTTACGGGATCGGGGAATAGATGTGGAGAAATTGAAGGAGCCAATGGTGGTGTTCGAAGGTTCTTGCAGGGAGGCCGTCAGAGCTTTTCCAGAAAGCGTGAACATCGCCGCGACCATAGGACTAGCGGTGGGATTTGACAAGACAAAGGTCAGGGTGATCGCCGATCCGAAGTTGAACAGGAACGTGCATGAAGTGAGCATGAGTGGCGTGGTGGGGGAGTTCAAGACTGTGGCCAGGAACGTGCCCTCTCCGGGTAACCCGCGAACGAGCTATATGGCGGCGTTGTCAGCGATAACGATGCTCAAGGAACTAACGGAGACCGTTCTCGTTGGAACGTAATCATCCAGACTTAGAACAATTCACATTAGTGTCGTTTGAATCGTTTTGAGCTCTTCGCGGCTATCCTGGCAGCTTTTTCTCCCGAGAGAAGCATTCCCCCGAAGATCGGTCCCATACGTGGGGAGCCAAAAACCGTGCATGCGGCCATGCCGGCTACGATCAGACCCGGATACACTTCCCGCGTGCTCTTCAGAATTTCGCTCTCCCCTTTCTCCGCCCACATCGGCCCCTCCCCCTCCACACCACCGGAGCGTGTGGGCAACTTCACCTTGGTTTTTTCCACGAGGGTCCTGACGAGCGATGCTTCATGTCCGGTCGCATCTATCACGACCTTCGACTCTATTCCTATCGGATCCACATGCATTTTGGCGGCTTCAACGGCTTTCCAGTTAATCACGACCCCCCCTACTCTTTTCTCCCTTATCAGGAGATCTTCAACGCTCAGTCCAACGAATATTTTAGCTCCCGCCTCTATCGCACCTATCGCGCACTTACACGCGGTTTCGACCGAGTCGGCCACGTAGTACCCTCTTTCCCCTTTCTCAAATTTCACGTTTATCTCTTCGAGCAGACGCTTGGCATGCTCTTGAACGACTATTCGGGGGAAGAGGATCCCACCTCCCCATATCCCGCCCCCTATGTGAAGGTTTCTTTCAAACACACACGTTTTCAACCCCAGCCTTCCCACGTATCTCGCAGCCGTCAGCCCAGCGGGTCCTCCACCCACTATCGCCACATCCACCTCTAAGTTCTCAAGGAGGTCTCTTGAGAAGTGTTTGATTATTTCGCCTGCGATTTCGGATTCGTCCACCTTCATCGATATCCATTTCTCGGGTGCGAGCATTTTTAAAATTACCCTCGGTTAGTAGCTCTTGAGGTGAGTGATCTCTCGCAGGTGGTCGTTTAAAGAGACGAGGCTTCTCATCAAGACAGAAAGCGAAAAAGCGGTGAGAGCGGCGATAGATGCGGCGATGAGAGCTAGGAGGGAGATCGAGAGATACGCCCTCTTGTATCCAGAGTTTCGGTACTCCCTTGAGCCCGTCTCTGTCCGAAGCTCTGAGCTCCCGAGGATCATAGCTCTGATGCTAAGGGCTGGGGAGATAGCAGGAGTGGGGCCGTTCGCATCGGTTGCGGGAGCCATAGCCCAGGTGGCACTCGAAGCTTCACGGAGGACTGGTGCATCGAATGTGCTGATTGAGAATGGGGGGGATATAGCACTCGATGGAAAGAGAGAGTTCTCGGTTGGCATTTTCGCAGGGGATTCCCCACTCTCCGGGAGAATAGGTTTCCTGATGGGGCCGAGAGACACCCCCGCCGGGATATGCACGAGCGCTGGAACCGTGGGACCCTCCTTGAACTTCGGATGGGCAGATGCGGTGGTGGTGGTGGCGGATGAGGCATCGATCTCCGACGCTGCCGCCACCTCGATCTCCAACGAAGTAAGGGGGGAGGATGTGGAGAACGCCATAGGGATCGGGTTGGACAGGGCGAAAGAGATCCCCGAGATCAGAGGGTGTCTCATCGTTTTCGGTGGGATGGTGGGGACGGTAGGAAAACTGCCTCGCCTCACACTCGTCCAAGGGGGAGAGCAGAAGGTTTTCCGTCCGAAAATGGGTTTGGATTACCTAGACGGGTGGTTGTGAGCAATCCATCCAGCGGTCAACCATATTGGAAGCGTTTATGGTAAGGGCTCTTGGGGTGGAGTAACAAATAAAAGAAGAGCGAAGATAAACGCGATGTTGAACGATGATCGGGCACGGGGAAGTCGTTAATCCATGGGTCAAACAGAAAATTCGCGAGATGTTAGCCGAGGATCTGGGGTTTGGAGACATGACTACGGATGCGCTTGTCGATCCCGCGCTGATGGTTCGCGCTAAGATAGTTTGTAAACAAATGGGGGTGCTCGCAGGGGTTCAAGAGGCGACGGTGGCATTCGAGGAAGTCGGGGTGAAGGTTCTGAAAACCAAGAGGGAGGGAGAATCCTTGAAACCGAACGATACGGTCATGGTTCTTTCAGGTCCTGCGCATGCCATATTGAAGGCCGAGCGCGTGGGTCTGAACTTGCTCATGCGGATGAGTGGGGTTGCGACGGCCACGCGGGCCATGAAAGAGGCGGTGAGGAGGGCTGGGGCGCCTGGGGTTAGGATCGCGGCCACCAGGAAGACGATTCCCCTCTTAGGATATTTCGATAAGCGAGCCGTGGTCGTAGGGGGTGGAGATCCCCATAGGTTCAGACTGGACGATTGTATCTTGATAAAGGACGACCACATCCGGATCGTAGGTTCTGTGAGGAGGGCGGTCGAAAAAGCGAAAAAATGCGGGTTCTCCAAGAAAATAGAAATAGAAGTAACGGGAGTCGAGCAGGCACTCGAGGCAGCGAAGGCGGGAGCGGATATAATAATGCTCGATAACGTTCCAGCTTCGGAGGCCAAGCAGGCGATAAGGAGACTTGAAGAGGAGGGATTGCGGCAGAAGATTTTGGTTGAAGTCTCGGGGGGTATAACCCCTGATAACGTGGGAGACTATGCCAAGTGCGGTGCTGATGTGCTATCTTCCAGCTACATGACTCTCAAGGCCCCAGCCATAGATATGAATCTAGAGATGAAATCGGCTTTGCGCAAATAGCCCCTGGGGCCAATTTTTGTGCTTGGAGGCTCGGGATCCCCTAAGGGCCGAAAGCCCCACGCCACCCGTCCCTGAGCTAGTGGCCCAGGAACCCCTCTCCGAGATCGCGTGCCGTCGGCGTTGTACTCCAGCCCACACGGCGGGATTTGAGGAGACCCTGAAAAGGTCGCTGCCCCAGCTCCCGCACGTGCCATGGGGATCCCCTCCAAGAGAGCCTTTGTACTCGATGTACCTACAGCCGGCGATAGGGCATCGAGTGCAAGATGCGCTTGAGCTTCCCTTTGCCCGCTTGCGGTTCCTTTCAGACCTCCTATCACGATGACCGAGTTTCGCTCCTTAGCTTCGCTGACGATCGCCCTCGAGATAGAGGGCAGCCTCGTTTGCTCTCTCAGAGTCCGGCCTCTCAAGGGCCTGGGCGCGATCCCACTCGGCTTGGAGGTCCTCCAGAAGCTTGCGCTTGAACCGGGTGAGGCCGTAGAGTTCAGCCCTTATCGTCTTGGAGGCCAACTCAACCATGGCCAGTTGGAACCCATTTTAAGGTTTTGTACCCCACGTCGAAAAGGAGGTATCTTTGCAGCTCCTCACGGTTCGAGCGAAAGAACCAAAATTAAAAAAATCAAGTGGAATCGATGAGGGTTCTTGTTACCGGGGGTGCGGGTTTTATAGGATCTCATACGGTCGATCTCCTCCGAAACTCAGGAATCCAGGTAACGGTACTCGACGATCTCTCTCGTGGGAGGATCGAAAATCTGGAGCCCCACCTCAAAACTCAAGGTTTCCATTTCGTGAGAGGGGACGTGAGGGATACGGATGCTGTGAGGAGGGCAGTGGAGAGCGTTGATGCGGTCGTTCATGAGGCAGCATTCGTGAGCGTACCACTCTCCTTGAAAAATCCCGAGTTCACCATGGGTGTGAACGTGGGCGGTACGCGAAATTTGCTCAAGGCATGTGTGGAGGAGGGGGTGAAGAGATTCGTGTACGCTTCCTCATGTGCCGTCTACGGGGAGGCTAGCCGCCTGCCTCTGCCCGAAGATGCACCCCTCGACCCCCTTTCACCATATGCGAGGTCAAAGCTTGAGGCTGAGAGGGAGTGTTTGAGGTTTTTCGAGGATTATGGATTGCAGAGCGTTTGTTTGAGGTACTTCAACGTGTATGGGCCTAGGCAGGTTGGAGGAGAGTATGGGGGTGTGATGATTCGGTTCATTGAGCGTCTTAAGAGGGATCTCCCCCCAGTCATCTATGGGGATGGGGAGCAGACCAGAGATTTCATTTATGTGGAAGATGTGGCTAAGGCAAATTTGCTTGCCCTCCGACATCCGGACGCAGGGGGGAAAGTTTTCAACATAGGGAGCGGGAGGGGCGTTACCATAAACGAGCTCTGTTCGATTTTTCTCAAGCTAACGGGAAAGAGTCTTGAGCCGATTCACCTCGAGCCTAGGGAAGGGGACATACGGAGGAGTCTTGCGGATATCAGGAGGGCAAGGGATTCGCTCGGTTTTGAACCGAGTGTTTCACTTGAGGAAGGAATAATGAAGCTCCTCAAAAGTTTTAAGTTTCCGTTCCGGAGGAGGAAAGGATGTTGATATTCGTTGACACGGCGAAACTCTCTGAGATCAGAGAAGCAGTGGGCTGGGGAATAATCGATGGGGTAACGACCAACCCCACTTTGCTGAGGGCTGCGATCGAGGAGGAGGGCTCTAGGTCACTCGACGCTCATGTGAGGGAGATATGCAGGTTAGCAGGGAGAGGGAGACCCGTTAGCTTGGAGGTGATGAGCAACGACTCGAAGTCGATGACCGAGGAAGCTAAGATTCTGTACAAGAAATTCAATCCGGTGGCCAAGAACGTTGTAATAAAAATACCCGTTAACCCTTCGATGGGGGAAGGGGGAGAGTGCGGGGGACTTGAGACGATAGCAGCGCTTCGGAGGGCCGGGATACGAACCAATGCGACACTGGTGATGACTCCCGAACAGGCTTTGTTAGCTGCAAAAGCCGGTGCTACGTATGTTAGTCCTTTCGCTGGTAGGGTTGATGATTTCATCCGAGCCAACTTGGGGATACCTTTTGGGAAGTACGACTATTTTGACTTCTCACTCGTTTCCGAGGTCGCGAGGGGGAAGCTCTCCAAGTATCTTGGAGAATGGAATGGTGAGATCTCCGGAGCATACGGAGACGGAGAGATCAAGAAGCTGTTGGATCCCGGAGGCAACGAAGGGGTGAGGAGCGGAGTTGAGCTCGTGAGGAAGATCGTCCAAATATTCCGGACTTACCACATCAAGACCAAGATCATAGCGTCTAGCCTCAGACATCCGAGACAAGTACGAGAGGTAGCGGAAGCAGGGGCGGATGTGGCGACCGTCCCGATATCTGTGATAAGGAAGATGCTTGAACACCCGAAAACGAAGGAGGGTGTAAGGAAGTTCTGGGAAGATGCTGTAAAGGCGAAGTACGAGGAACTATTCAAGCTCAAGCTCTAGCTGGGGACACTACCGTGAGCAGGCATCTCCTTTACTTGCCGCTTGCCCTTCCGTTCTTTTCCATCTTGATACTCCTAGCTTTCCTTCTTCCACTCTTGATGGGTGAGGCATTCATGAAACTCGGCCTCCCTCCAGGTGCGGCCTTTTACCTCCTCGTCTTCTCCATCTTTGGAAGTGCGATCAACTTACCCATCAAGACGTTTTATACTGAGGGTGATGTTTTCGGAATCCGAGTCCAAGATTTTTATGGTTTTCTCTATCCGATAGTGGTGTGGGAGCGTGGAAGGAGGCGCACCATCTTGGCACTGAATATCGGTGGGGCATTGGTTCCTCTCACCCTTTCAGCTTTTCTCATCCTCAAATTCGGCGCGATTTTTTCTTGGAGGGTTTTGGTGGGGATCTCGGTGGTAACCCTAGTTTGCTGGAAGCTCGCTCGCCCCGTGCCTGGGGTTGGAATAGTGATGCCTGCACCGATTCCACCCATCGTATCAGCGTTGGTGGCCACATTCTTGGGTGGGGGCAACACCGCCGCTCTTGCGTACGTTTCTGGAGTGGTGGGGGTTCTCCTAGGAGCAGATTTGATGAACATGAGGAAAGTATACAGGCTAGGGGCTCCCGTGGTGAGTATAGGTGGGGCGGGAACTTTCGATGGCATTTTTCTCACAGGGATCTTTTCGGTCTTGCTCGTCTAGGTGTTCTTACTCCCTTTCTCAATTTTTGAGTTAAATTGAGCAGGAGCTTCCTAGTGCTATCTTCCACTCGTTTGGTGTGAGAGTCGAGTTCCCGGAGGTGGTTATCGAGACTCTCGATGTGGCGATCCAGAGCTTCGGTGTGGATCGAGAGCCTGCGGAGATGGAACAGAATGACGAATATCACAACACCCTCCAGCAAGAGCACGATCAGTTGCAGGATCAGACTCACATCCATGTTGTACGTACCTCTCTCCACTCTTCTCAGTTAAAACTTAGCGGTACGATCGTTTCGTTCAAATTGTCTTTATTAGGCATACTCATCCGAAGGGCATGTCCTGCTCGTCTTCGCCCGCCGATAGAGTTAAAAACTGAGAGTTCCGACTACCACGGGTGAGATTTTGGAGGGACTCTCCGGGAACGCTCAGAAGGTGTATGATGCGTTGAAAAGGCTCGGGGCCACTTCTTCGAACTCGCTGAAGACAGCGGATGATGTCATGCGCGCGACGAGGCTACCCAAGGGGATGGTGAACAACAGCTTGATGGAACTCGTGTCCAAGGGATTTGCGAAGAGGGTAGCACGCGAAAAAGCCGCGGGTTATTATTTGATAAAATGATTAGTTCCAGTTGTTCACCTTACCACCACCAAGGAGGCCCCGTCTGAGAGGGCGGGGAGGAATTGGTGAAAACTTTTTATGTATTGAAGGAAATAATCCCTACCGTGAAGCAGACGCTCTTGGTCAGGCTGAACCCCACGAGAGAGCAGTTCGATGCGCTCAAGGAAACCAT
>JAPDJF010000007.1 GCA_029259185.1 Hadesarchaea archaeon | reverse complement strand
TCCCGTAACCGGGCTCGCATACATGGCGTTTGTACTCGTGTATCTCCCGTGCCTAGCGACCGTGGGCGTAGTCAAGCAGGAAACGGGATCGTGGAAGTGGGTAGCATTTCTCATAGTGTACGAACTAATCCTCGCATACGCAGTGGCAGCGGCGATCGTAGGAGTAGGATCGCTTATGAGGTGATGGGATGAAAGAGACTGGTCTAAAGGTAATCGGTGTTTACGCATTTCTGCTCGGACTCCTCTACGCCGGGGTCGGGATGATGAGTCTCGTCCTAGGACTAGGACACCTGCTCTTCGGAAACATTGATGTGCTCGGCTTGAAATCATCGCTCCCCGCAGATGCGTTGGGTGGATCCGCACTGGTCGTGATCGGAGCCGTATACTTGGCTGGGGTAAAACCGATGTGGAGTGGAGAAAAAGAGGGACTCTCATTCATCTTCGTGGGATTCATACTCTCCGCTATTTTCGGGATGATATTTCTCCTGATCATGGGTGCCCACTGGCTCGACTTCTGGCTCGGAGAAACTGGAGAGTTTTCATTTACAGCTGAATTGAGACCGGAGGTTTGGCTGTTCTTGATATCCTTACCAGTCGGATACCTTCTCTGGAAGTGGAGAAAAACTGAAAAACACTGAGTTCGTCGCTTACCCACAAACATTAAAACTAGGGAAGGCCTGATTAAAAAAGAGAAGTGTGTGCGAGTTCACATTGTACTCGGTGAATCCGGAAAAAATCCTGATGGAAGAAATAGCACTTTTGATCCCGAGGAAGAACTCGATACACGTAAAGGACATTACCGGAGTTGAGCGAACCATACGTGCGAAGATCGAAAAGATAGATTTCGTAAATCACAAAGCATTCGTAAAGATAGAGAAGTGAAATAGGTTCTAAGGTAGACGGTGAAACCTAGGATCAGCTCATGACTTAACACTCCGATTAGATCGCTCTAGGATGGTTTTAACCTTCCTCACGAGCCCTTTTGCCCCGACCCGCTCGAAGTAGAGCCAAGCCCTTCTCAAGCTCCAGAGCGCGTCTTCGATGCCCCCCTTTTCTAAGTGCTTTTCATAGCACTTCATCCACTCCTCCCCACCCCTATGATATCCTTTTAGAGACCCACCGCTCCGCTCGATAACTCTGACAGCACGCTCGTATGCATCGGCGGCCCTGAAATGATTTCCCACCTCCATCCACATTCGAGCCATGCGTTCGTAGACCCGACGGGCGTCGCTCAGTCTGGAAACACTCTCCAAACATCGCGCTGACTCGAGGAGAAAGAACGCTGCAAGATCAAGGTTTTGGCACTTAGACTCCGCAAGGTCGGCCGCAGCGGCGTATTTCCTCGCGGCCTTTGATTGTTTGCCCATCCTCTCTAGCACCCTTCCCTCTGCATACCGACCGTAAGAGGCGAGGAAGTAGCTTCCCTTCTCCAGTTTGAGTTTCGTGTAATCCCTCCACATCCTCAAAGCCTTGCCCACATTCCCCTCTGCCTCAAGTCCTCTCGCTTCCGACTCTAACTTCATTGATATCGCATAAACATCCTTTCTTTTTCTGTCCATCCAATCGTCTGAGATTCTCATGACTAGTTAATTAGATATTGGGTACCAGGTGATCGGGTATTTCAGAATGCAGCTAACGTTATGAATATCAAGACTGGAGTACTCAGCACCGTTGTGAGCATGAGTGTCAACGTCAGTTTCGCTGCGAGTTTGGCCGGATACATGGAAACGTAGAACGGGAATGAATGACGTGGATACTCGAACGCTAGTGTGAAAAGCAACCTGCCGATGATGAGAACCAGAAGGGTCTCCCGTATCCCCACCAGTCCACCTCTCAGCATGTCCCCGACCATGAATATGCCAGCGATAGGGCTCACAGCACAAGTTGAGAGCGCCACCAATGAGTGGGGAGACAACCCCGTCACGGTTAGCCCCTGGATCGCTTTGGCTATCCAATCGAAGAAGCCGGTGCGGGTGAGAACCAAAAGCAAAAGGATGACTACGATGTAACGTTTGAACACGTATTTCGTCATCCCAACCGCTCTTGAAAAAGAACTTCTGAAAGCCTCCCCCCTAGATTTCTTCCCAGTCCTCTGCTTCAACCGTAGCCGTTTTCCATCGCTGAGTTTCCGTCTTCCATAGAGGATGCCTATGAACATCCCGATCAAACTTGAGATGAAAGTCAGAATGAGGAATGCACCGCCGGCCACCAACCCTAATGCCGCTAGCACAACTGGCATGTAAAATTTGAGCAGTATGGAGATAAACGCGAGCGGCATCGTGGTGAGGTTATACGCTATGACCGCCTCATCACCTATCTCGTTCTTCCTCCGTAAAGAGGAAACGATCGAGTGACCCGCCCTTCCATCCATGGTGCCTATAAGGGCTGCGATCGAAAGTTCTCTCGGGAGCCCAGCCACACCCATCAAGGGGTTTAAGGGGGCACCAACCCTGCCCGCGAGTCCGACCTCTATGATGAAGTTTGCGAGAAGAACCCCGAAAAACGTCGAAACAACGACAAGCAAAGTAGAGCGGAGGTAGTGAGCCACGAGTTCCGTGAAGATCCCTCAGTACACATGCACGGGTGCACCCAAAACGCTTTGCAACGGTTCTATGAGAGAGGGTGCGGGATCTATGTGCGCATGAGGTCTCGTGTCGTAAATTTCCATCCTTATACCGGATTTCTTGGTACTCCTAGCGAGGGCCAAGACTTCCCCTCTCACGGAGGGTCCTCGCAGGGGAACGTTGGCTTTTCCATCCGTTATGAGTATTCCCTCAACCACAGACCCCTTGTTCTTCCTCCTGAAGTTCTTGGACAAAAATAATAACTCTTGGAGAGCGGACGAGAGAGGGGTTTTTCCCCCAGTTGGGAGTTCTCTCAGCTTCCGCAGCACCTCCTCATACCTCCGGGTGGGAGGGACGAGTACTTGAGCCTCTCGCCCCCTGAAGGCTATCAAGGCCATGTAGTTTCTCCCGACATAAGAATTTTCAATCTGCTTGAGCGCAATACCTTTAGCTATGCTTATCCGCTTCATTATACTCATACTCCCGCTCGAATCCAAAAGCAAAACTGTTAACTTAGGAGCCCTCGTTTTCCTGATCCTCACCCTTACATCATCCTCCTCCACCCCGAACCTGTCTCGGGGTCTTGAAACAGCTGCCACGATGGTTGCGGTGAGATCCACATCACGGAATTGCTCGCTTTCTTGTAGCGGAAGGTATGAGATAGGTACCCCTTGGGGGAACCCCACCATCGTTCTCTTCTCCTCCTTGGAAACCCTCCCCTGACTCCTCCTTTCGACCGCCTCTGGATTCCTCCGCTTGGGTAGAGGGAAGAGATCGGCATGACTTGGCTCATAGGTTCGTTCAGCATTACCCGTTAACGACGATGTTTCTCCTCTTTTGTTCTCTCCCTCGTTGCCCTCGTTTTTCTTCCCATGATCTCCTCCCCCACCTCCAGCTTTGGGTGGAATCGAAAGTGGCTGAGGAGGAGGTTGCTCAAACGGCTTTTCTTTCACTCGGTGGGGAAGAGCCAACTCCATAGCTTTCTTCATATCCTCCAAGTTTACCTTCCTCCTCCCTTCCAGCGCAGCTATGGCCTTAGCAGCCCGAACCGTCATTATCTCGGCCCGGTGGGTCTTAATTCCCATTCCCGCAACCGTTTCGGCCAGCAACTTCAGTAAATCGGCTCCAATTTCCACCCCGGGGAGGATGCTCCGGGCTCTGATTATCCTCTCCCTCAGCTTCTCTTGCTCCCCACCATATCTCTCGTGGAAAGAGATGGGATCCGCTTGAAACTCCTCGACCCTCCTCACAACCTCGATTCTCTGATCAACCTCATCCGGTGCCTCTATTCTCACATAAAGACCGAACCTATCCAGGATCTGTGGTCTGAGTTCCCCTTCTTCTGGATTCATGCTCCCAACTAAGATGAACCTAGCTGGATGTCTGACGGAGATTCCTTCCCTCTCCACGATGTTCCATCCCATAGCCGCCGAATCCAGTAACACATCCGCAACGTAGTCTTCCAACAAGTTGACCTCATCTATGTAGAGAATGTTCCTGTTGGCCTCAGCAAGCAATCCAGGGTGTAGGGCCCTCACACCCTCTTTCATCGCCCTCTTGATGTCTAAGGTTCCCACAAGCCTATCGACGGTTATGCTCAGAGGCAAATCAACCACCCTCATCTTTCTCTTGACCAAGTTCATCCCTTCTCCACTCCGAAACCTCATATAGCAGGAGTCACACATCTCGAGCGGACTGGGACCACAACTGAACGGACAATCAGCAACGACCTCGATCTCGGGCAACAGGTCCGCTAGCGCCCTTACGAGCGTCGATTTTCCCGTTCCCTTGTCCCCGCTCAGGAGAACCCCTCCTATCGACGGATTTACCGCCGAGCAAAGAAGAGCAAGCTTCGCCCTTTCTTGACCCACAATCGCTGTGAATGGAAAGATTATCTTTCTCTCAGCTCCTCCCATATCCTCCTCACCTCTGATGCTTTTATCTGCCAGTTATCCACCTCCTCTGCTGTGTAAACATTTATCGTGCCACCTTGGATCTCCCCAGTAACCGATTCTTCAAGTAGTCCCTCCACCTCGCCGTAGATGCCCTTAAGCCTTTCCAAGACCTCCTCCGAGGGTTTCCACAATCCCCTCTCCGCAGCCTCGATGAGTCTCCTAGCTATTTCCTCAAGTGCCCACACGTTGTTCTCCTCCAACCACCGCCTCATCTCCTCGTCCAGCACATACGTCTCAGCTACCGAGTCGAAGATCCACTTCTCCACGAGCCTCGTGGTGGAGGACCAGCCGTAGAGATGGAGTATCTTCTTTGAGAATTCGTTGGCTCCCCTATACCCGTGCTTCTTCATCTCCGATATCCACACCGGATTCAGGAGCTTCACCCTCGCGACCCTCTCTATCTCCTCCTTCATCTCCCTCACGTGCGTGAAGGAAACGTCTTTCGTGTCCACCACCACTACCTCGATGTCTTTCCTCCCGCTCAGTTTTTTGACCGTGTTGTAGAATCCTCCGTGGTACCCGTAATAACAGCAGCAGTTGAAGATGTCGTGCTCGTCGCTTACGTGCTGTCGCGTAACCACATCGACACGCTTGACGTTCAAGGCGAAACCCTCCAGATCCTGTTTCCCAAACACGTCCTTGGTGTACGCATATCCCCCCCACTGGATCCAAGTCTTCGCCAGATCTTCATCACTTCTCCAAGCCGATGCCTCAACGGCTAAGTTCACGCCTGTTCCATAGGTTCCCGGAGGGCTACAATACACCCTGCACCTCGCAGACCTCTCGGCCTCTCCCGCTTTTTTCCCCAGTTCGACGAGCTTCGCCAAGTGCTCCATGTAGTGCTTTCGCACGTAGTTCCTATCGAGTGGTTCATCTAGGACCACGACTTTGGACACGGCCTCATCTATCAGATAGATATAATTCGGCAGTGTATCTCTCATTATTCCGCTCATCCTGACCACACTATCTATCCTGGGTCTTCCGAGCTCCTCCAACGATATAACCTCTATCCCCCTCACGAACCCCGTTGGATCCCAAATTGGCCTTGTCCCGAACAACCAGAGTATCTGAGCGAGCTGTTCACCGTCCGCTTTGTAGCCATCTATGCTCCAGAGCACTTGCCCCACACTTTCCGGATATCTACCATGCTTCTCGAGGTAATACTTGACGAGTTTGTCGGCCGTCTCGGCTCCGATCTTCCACGCCGATGGGGTCGGTATCGTCGTGGGATCTATCGCATAGAAGTTCCGACCGGTAGGCAAGACCTCGATCTTTCCCCTAGTCACGGATCCCGATGCCCCGGGTTCTATGAATCCTCCCCCCAACCCAACGAGGAAATTCCCCACTTCCTTCTCGCACTTCTTTATCCTTTTAATCATGTTCAATGCCCTCCTGAACGGATTCAGGAGTCTCTCACGTTCAACCTTCTCCAGCTCCAGCATTCGAACCCACTCCAAACGCTCTTTTCAGTTCCTCGTCGATGTAATCCACTAGCGTGCGTTCATGAAGTTCGGAACTCGTGAGTCCGGACCTTAGAGATCGTTTGAGCACACTCACAGCGATTCGGTGGAGGGTTTGAATCAGCTCCGAATTCGTCAATCCGAACGCGCTCACTTCGCTCGGCTTCGATCTCAACTCATCATAATCCAACCCTAGGCGTTCGGCCAAGACCCTCCTGATCGAGGGACCCGTGGGTGAGTCGAACGCCATAGCGGTGGCGGCGTACTCGGCGAGTTTTCCATCATCGGTTGGAGGATACCCAAAGACGTGTAATCCCATATCTATCTGAGTATTTCTCACACCTTCCATGTACCTGTGTATCCCCTCCACCACTTCACTCGGATCCCCCTGTCCGATTGGAATGTTATTTTCCTTCGCTTTCTCCAGCAGTTTTTCGTAGATCACGTGGGCTCGTTCGAATTCTCCGAGCTGCTTGGCCTTAGAGTACTGGGCCAAGAGGTCCTCCACCTCCTCAAGCACCTCAGCCATGGCCATCGGGGGATACATGTGATCGACCAACGTTGCATATCCCCTCCTTTTCGCTATGACCCCTTCCATCGGGTTGGAAACAACGTAGACGTAGAGGTGGGGCACATCATCCAGCGTTATCTCGGGCCAGCAGGAGGGAGAGAGTCCCACTCCCTTACCCGGTCTGAACTCCAAGTACCCGTGAGTCCCGAAGTGGATGATCACATCCGCTCCGAACACCCTAGTGATCCAGCGATAAACCGCGAGCCATTGGTGGGGAGGGGTCACGGTGGGGTCATGGAGTATCCTGCACACCTCTCCATCGCACCGGGACCCAGCGCACCCGAACTTAGGCTGAGGGGTTAAGAACACGTTTCCAAAAACCAGACCAGGGATCACGAATTTTCCCTCGTACACCATTCCAACTAGCTCCCTCCTAACTCTTCCGGACAAGACATCCACCGGATGTCCCCAATCCTCAATCATTTTCTTCTGTACCCCACTCGGGAGCTCCTCAAACCACTTCAAGTAAGTATCACGATCAACGAAAGCTGCCGCCCCACCCTTTCCCACTATTTCCTCTACCGACGTCCACCTGAACTCACTTATGGCCTTTCTGTTCAAGATTAGCTCGACCAGTTCTTTCCCGCTCCGCGGCAAATCTTGCCCCACCGTATAACCGAACTCGCGTAATTTAGATAGTAACCGGGTAACACTCTCCGGAACATCCAAACCGAGTCCCACACCCACACTAGCCTCAAGACCCTTACAGGGAGGATTGATGAGGACTATCGCTACCTTCCGCTCCGAGGGGGGCTTCCTCCTCAGTTCAATCCATTTCTTAACCCTCCCTGCCACATACTCCGCGTGTGGAGGATAGCTCTCGTAAAGACTAACCCCTTGGGAATCCATTTTCGAACCCGCTAGGTAAATGGGTTCTATCAAACCATCTACCTCTGGCATGATAACGGTGTACACTTGGCTGAGATAATCAACCCCTCGCGGGTCCTCGATCCATTCATCTACTCTCTCATAAAAAGAGAATGTGGGCTGAAGTATCGGCACATTGAGCTTTTTGAGCTTCTCCACCCCCAGAACTTCCCTGAATCCCACCGAACTGTCTGCAACCCAATTTCCATGATCTAAAAGGAAGAACATCGTCAGGTTCACCACAGCCTCCACTAAGGGCTTCTTGCTCGAGAAGAAGAATTTCTCGATCGAGTCCTCTTTCGATGGTGTGCCCAGAATCGGATCCGTGTGTCCGTAGGTAAACACGGGCAAGACCCCCAGACCCTTTTCCTCAAGTTTTTCGATTACAGATTCCACATGGGCCATGTTCCCATACAGCATGTAAGTTCGGTGGAAGATGAGGCCCACCAAGGGTTTATTCTTATGGGGATATTTCTCAAGATACTCCTCAACTGTCTTGAACATCCCCATCCTCGGGTGGTATATTCCATCCCAAGGAATTTCTTCCACCTCACCGACCTCCACGTCACGACCAAGGCTTCGAAGCATGAGATGAATGAGTTCTCTGAAATTTTTATCCCCTCCAACAGCGAACAAAACCGCCGCCTTCCTGAGCACCTCCTTCGGCCCTTTGGAGAGATGCGCATGGAGACGACTGACCGAGACTACTATCCTCGAGTTCCGTAGATCCTCCTCGATTCCGATGGGAAGAGCGTGAGAATAGATAAACACTCCCCCACTAGAGGCTACGAAGTTCCTATGATGTTCGTATGTCGTGTCGCTTATGACCAGACCCTCAAAGCCATGTTCCACCGTCTCTTCTTCCACCACCTTCGCAAGCTTTGGGAGAGCCGAGGCACCATACCCTATTATGAAGGAGAGCCTAAGAGCAGTATTACTTTTGTTTGAAATATTCATCGAAAGTATTAAATACTTCTGTTTTAATAATACTTCCGGTTCTGAGATGGCGCTGGGAAAGCTAGTGGTTGCGATAGTCCTAACAGCTCTCGTCGCGGGAGGATTGGCCACCTTTCTCACCACAACCGTCACGCGACCGGGAGTCAAAGAAACTGTGGAGATTGTGGATTCCGCCGGGAGACTCATAGAGATCCCCTACCAACCAAAAACCGTGGTTCTCCACGGTGATGCCGCAGAACTTATGAAGGCAATAGGGGTAGACCTGAACCTGATCGTGGGTGTGAGCAAATACATGGCACAAGATACGTGGCTCTTTCCCGTGCTGAGCAAGAAAGAAGTGGTGGGAAGCTGTTTCTCGCCCAACTATGAAAAAATCATCGAACTCCAACCCGATATCGTTATAGCCTACCAGCGATGGCCAGGGGTGGAAGAGCTTGAACAACACCTTAAACCCGCCGGGATAGAGCCCGTTATCATCGATGGCTACAAACCGGACAAATTCAGGAGCGAGATAATGGTGTTGGGAAGGATCTACGGGAGGGAGGAGGAAGCGAGAAAACTCTGGGAATTCTGGGAGGGATATCTAAACATGCTTGAGAACCGGGTGGGGAAACTGGGCCCTGAGGAGATACCGGATGTCTATTTCGAGAGTTGGACAACTTGGAAAACCACCACGGCGGCAAACCAAGGATGGTGGAACAGGGGAATCGAGATAGGTGGGGGAAACAATATCGCGGCCCTTTTGAGTTCTAGTGCGTATGTCACCGTTGACCCTGAATGGGTAGTGGAGAAGAACCCGGATGTGATCGTTAAAGTAGCTTCCTATTCAAGGAGCAAGGACAACGAGTTTTGTTTACGGGAGACTCGAGAGCGGATATTAGCTCGGGATGAACTGCAAACCGTAAAAGCCGTGAAGAGCGGTGCCGTGTATGCTGTGGATCCTGACATAGCGACTGGTCCTAAAGGGATAATAGGTGCCCTCTGGTATGCCAAATTCTTCCATCCCGAACTCTTCGAGAATTTGAATCCAACGGAGGTCCAGAGATGCTATTTCGAGAACTTCCTGAACGTTAGATATTCTGAGAACTGGTGTTGGGTATACCCGACCACACCTCAACCTTGGAAGGATTGAAGAGGGTTCTAAGTGTGGTTTCAAAACGGAGAGTAGGTGGTGTTCCCGAATTCTACCAGACTCTTACGGCCAAGAAGATCCTTTTCATCGTCTCACTCTTTGTGATCTTGCTCCTCTTGGTTGGAATAGGCATCTCAATAGGGCCATCCAGCCTGGGGATCTCTGACGCATACCTCGCACTTTTCTCCCGTTTCATTCCGAATGTGGATGTATCTGAGGTAGCGAGGGTTATCGTGTGGAACATCAGACTGCCGCGCATGGCCGCTGCCGTCGTTGGAGGCGTGGGACTCGCGCTCGCGGGTGTTATCTTCCAAGCGATCCTGCGTAATCCTCTAGCCAGCCCATACACCCTCGGAATAGCCTCCGCTGCAGGATTTGGGGCTGCACTGGCGATAACCGGAGGTGCTGGGATAGTGGGCTACTCTGGACTCATCGGTTACAAGGGAATAACCGGGAGCACGTTGGTAATAGTCAGTGCATTCGCTTGGACGCTAGTGGGGGTTTTGCTGATTTACACCTTAGCAAGACTCACGAGGGTGACACCGGAGACTCTCATCTTGGCGGGAATAGCCGTAGCTTATCTCTTTTCCTCCATGCTCTCCCTCCTCGAGTATTTCAGCACCGAGAACGCTGTTGCTCAAGTGGTATACTGGCTCATGGGAAGCCTAGACAAGGTAGGCTGGACCCAAATAGGTATAATGACGGCTAGCGTGTTCTGTGTCTTCCCGGTTCTCTGGAAGTACTCTTGGGATTTGAACGCTATGAGTATCGGGGACGAGACGGCGGAGAGCCTAGGAGTGAAGGTCGAAAGGGTGAGGTCACTCCTCTTAATCCTCGCATCTTTCATCACCGCTTCCATAATATGTTTTACTGGAACTATTGGCTTCGTGGGGCTCGTCGCTCCGCATATCGCCCGCATGGTCGTAGGAGGTGACCACAGGTTCCTGATACCTTCTTCAATCATGGCAGGTGCTGTTCTGTTGGTGGCTGCCGAGATCATCTCCAGAACGATCATGAGCCCTGTGGTTCTTCCGATTGGGGCAATCACATCCTTCACCGGAATCCCGCTTTTCATCTACTTGCTCGTGAAAAGGAGGAGAGAATATTGGTGACCCTAGAGATAAAGGGGGTGAGCTTCGACTACCGAAGCATTCCCGCCTTGAGAGATGTCACCCTCTCGGTGGGAGACTCAGAAATACTAACCCTCCTAGGCCCCAACGGTTCAGGAAAAAGTACACTACTGAAGTGCATAAACGGGATTCTCCGGCCTCATAGGGGTGTCGTGATGATAGATGGAAGGGAGAACACCAGAATCGGGAGGAGGGAAATAGCTAGGATGATGAGCTATTTCCAGCAGCAGGGTGGAAGACCTCTCCCCCTCACGGTGTTCGAAATCACGCTCCTCGGGAGGAAACCGTACATGAGCTGGACCCCCGATCGAGAGGATCTTAAGAAAGTGACCGATGCACTGAAACTTTTGAAAATCGAACACTTAGCTACAAGGTACTTCACCGAGCTCAGCGGGGGAGAAGCTCAGAAAGTCCGCATCGCTACTGCGATAGCTCAAGACCCCGAGATAATGCTTCTTGATGAACCCACCTCCAACCTAGACCTGCGACACCAGCTGGAGATCATGCAGATCGTGAGAACCTTGACGAGGCACGGAGTCACTGCGATCGTGGCCATGCACGATGTGAACCTGGCATCACGGTTCTCTGACAAAATAGTCATGCTCAAAGAGGGAAGGGTGATCGGGATGGGAAAACCGAAGGAGGTGATCACGCCCAAAAACATGAAGCTCGTTTATGGTGTGAGAGCCGTGATCCACCATACTTTCCGTTATCCGCTGGTGACCCCCGTAGAGCCCCTAGAGAGCTAAGATGAACCGGGGATCGAATGATCTATTTCGCGGTACTTTATCTCAGGCTCATCGTTTTCATATTTATCGGTATTTTTCTCGCAAATGTCGTAATGGAGTTGGGACTGATAAAACACCTCACCAGACCTCTGATACCACTGGCGAAGGTCGCCAAGATTCCGAACGAGGCCACCGTGGTTCCGGCTGTATTTATGCTTGATGGAACGGCCGCACACTCAACACTCGCTTCCTTGATAGACAAAGGGTGTGTTAGTGAGTCAGAAGCCATCACCACCGTACTCATATCCTCAGCGTCGAGGAGGATAGGAACCCTCCTCCGGTATTACCTGCCGGTGGCCGTACCCGCTCTGGGTTTCTCTCTCGCGATTGAATACGTGGCATTTTCCTTCGTGGGGAGCATGCTGTCGATAGGAATCGGGTTCCTCTACGGCAGGCTGGTCAACGAGGGGACGAGACCTCAGGAGGGCTTTTCCCCTCCCGATGTGAGGACCTCCAAGAAGGAAGCCGTAAAGAAATCGTTTGTTGAGACCCTCAGACTGTTAAGGAAGATCGCTCTCAGACTTGGTGTAACTA
>JAPDJF010000052.1 GCA_029259185.1 Hadesarchaea archaeon | reverse complement strand
TCGATGATCCGCTCGTGATCCCTTCCCAAAGCTCTCTTCAGTTCCCAGCCCTTGGCCCCGGGTTGTACGTGGTGTTTGAAAAGGAGGAGCTGGGCGGCCCTAGCTAACTTCTCCTTCAGATCCGCGATGTCTTTCCCTTCCATGTTCTCTCCTCTCCAACCACTCGGTTTTCGTTATAGAGATAGGAATCGACACGGTGGCTTCTTTCCGTCGTTGAGGCATCGAGGAAGGAATCAGTATTATCTCATCCTCCAGCGGTCGGAGCTCGATACCGGCATAACCGTAACTCACCAAAAAGCTAACAAGCCACGCCCGTTTCACGGTCTCTTCAAAAGTTGGAGCGGAGATGAAATCCCAATACGGAACCTCCCCATCCTCGCCCACCGCTTTCCAGAGTTCCTCCCAAGTTTTGTGCATGAGATTCTCGAACTCTTCCGTGCTGAGTATGCCCATCCTTGAGAGTTCTTGTGAGTCGATTTCCTCCGATCCGACCTCCGTGCTTTTCAGTTCGCCATGACGTTCCTTGAGGGGAGGGAGATCAGTCCAGTACCGTTTGGCTTCGGAGATCCCTGGGGGGGCGATGGACTCAAGTTCGACGATGGGGTGCCAAGAACGAACGAAGATCTCGGCCAAATCTCTAGCTGGCATCGCCTGTAGCTTTAAGGCTATCAGGAGGGGATCCAAGTATAGCATCGAAGAACGGTGTTTCACCCACTCCTCTTGTTGGTGTATCACACCGGCGAGGCTGAGCAATGCTTGGATGTCGAGGTAAAGATCTTCCCTCCTCTTGAGCCTCGGAAGAATTTCCCTGAGCTTGTCGAAGAATTCTTGAACTTCTACATCGAAAGGATCGAGCCCCCGTTTTCTAACGGTTTCACAGAGGTCGATTACGCGAAGGAGGATCTCCTTCGTTTCCCTACGCATTCGCCACCACCTTAATCCTAGAGGATCCCGCAACGTTTTGGACCATTATCACGTTTGGCACATCTTGGACATAGAGCAGGTGGCCGGGGGTGATAACGATGTATTGAGTTTTCTCTCCCTTTGTGGACTCTACGATGGATTGGAATATCATCTCTCGGTTATGGGGGTCTAGATGGGTCTCGAATTCATCGATGGCTCGAATCGGCGATTTGATTTGCTTTTGCAGGGCTAAGAGGAAAAACATTATCGCAGTCGTTCGCTCCCCCCCACTCTGGACATAAGCATCCAATAGGTGAGGTGCAGCTCCCCTAAAGCCCACGTACAGTTCAAGTCCGGCCTCGTCCACGTCTTCTAAGTTTGCTAATCTGATGTCTCCGTCCGCATTTACTCTTTTGAGGAGTTCCACGTATTCGTTCCTAACCTCTCCGATAAGTCTCTCCAGCTCTTCTCGCCAGCGCTTCTTCCTCAGTTCTAGTTCTTCAATTGCTCTCTTCCTGTTCTCCGTCGCCACCCGTGCTTTGACTTCCAGTTCTTTAAGAGTGGTTTTGTAGCTCAGATACATTCGCTCCACATCTGACGAAACATCAGCCAAACTCATTAGCTGAGCGTTCAGGAGTTTCAGTTCGTCTAGAATCTCTTGTGGTTTTCTTCCGGTTTCGACTCTTCCGCCCACTTCCTCGGCTTCCCTCCTTAGTGTTTCAAGTTCTCTCCTCACCCTCTTGATCTCTCCTACATAGGAGTCAATCTCTCTCTCGAGCAAACCCCGTTTGAATTCGAGGACGGCTACCCGCACCCGGGAGTCTATGTAGGAATCCCGCTTCTCCTCTAACTCTCCTTTGAGTCTAGCTATCTTCGACCTGGTTTCTCTGATCTTTTCCTCGAGTTCTTGTAAATTGCGCCGTGCAGGGGGTAACTCCACTTTGAGCGATTGGGGGAGCTTGAGGCCAGCTTTCCCGATGGTCTCCTTGAGTTCGTTGAAAAAGGTAATACTAGTCTCCACCTCGGTTCGAGCCTTCTCTCGGGCTATCAAGTTCTCGTAACTCGCTTCAACTTCGAATTCTAGCTCCCTCAATCGTTCCTCGAGTTCTCTTTCTCTATTCCTAGTTCTCTCCAAGTCTTTTGCGAGTTCGTCCAGATCTTTCTTCAGATCCACCATTCTGGATTTCAGCTCCTCCAAGTTCTCCTCTTGCTTGATGCACTTTGACCAAGCGTACTCGACTTCTAGCTCTCGCTTTTTACCTTCGAGTTCCAGTTTTCGCTTGAATCTTTCGTACTCACCTTCCCAATATCGGAGGGTCTCTTCGGCCTTCTCGAGTAGATTTCTTATTGATTCCTCTTCGCTTAACGTATGGGATAATTTATCCATCGCACTCAGAATGTGCTCTCTGTACTCTCGTAATCCTACAGCTTCTTCAACGAGTCTTAGTCTCTCCTTGGCCTCTATGGCACCGAAGGTATCGACCATGTTTTGGTGCATGATGATAAGCATGTTATCCGGATTTATGGAGAGCCTCCGGAGAAAACGTAATACTTCACCCTTTGTGACGCTTTTGGAGTTGATTTCGTGCCAATAAGTACCGTCCTTGTTCAAGTACCTCGAAAGCACCACGGTGTCTGAGTTCAGATCGGGGATGGGGCGCTTCCCGTTCTGAGGGACATTATCGAAGACGACACTTACCCTTCCAAGATCCTTTCCCCTTCGGATCAAATCGCTGAGTCTCTTGGATCTCTCCGTGTACGTTTGCCCCAGTGCGATCGAAAGACCTAGCAGGATGGATGATTTTCCGGCTCCGTTCGGTCCGCAGATAATGTTGAGACCTGGTTTAAGCTGGACACGCGAGTACTCATGGCTCATGAAGTTTTCCAAGATTATCTCCCGGATGGTGGTCACCATACATCATGATTGTCCCCTCCCCAATCTTAAAGTTCTTTGAGTGGAGATTTATCGATGTGGTACTGGCTGCAAAGGTGTTTGAGTTCAGGGAGAGGGTGGACTTCCCCACCATGGCGAGAAAGCTTAAGGACTTCAGAGAAGCGGAGCCCTATGAGCACGAGGGGAAGAGGATCGAGCTCACCACCGAGATCCTAGACCTCAGGTCAGAGGACGACACCTTGGCTGGCGTGTTCAGCAAGGACTTCATCCTAAGTCGGTACTACAAGCGAGGGGTAGTCGAGATCCCGGTCACCGAGGAAGTTCCGTTCTGGGTCAGACCCTTCGAGGAAAATGTGTTCTTGATAGTTCTCGCTCCCTCCAAACCGAGGGGCGTGAGGAAGCTCTTGACCAATCACGTGGCCAATAAGCTAAGTGAAATATTGTTCTTGAGATCGGGAGCGATAGTGGAGGCCCGAATAACCCACGAGACACTTAGGGATCTCCACGAGTCGAATCCTCAAGCAACGAAACTGATATGGTTCGACGATATCGATATCCCGAACGTCGGGAAACTGGCTTTGGCTGGTGCCGCATTGGCGGACACCAGAGTCTACAAGGAGTACCTGGAGCACGGAAAAATTTGGTATGCAGTTTTCGAGTTCAAGCGGTACGGTATGGTGGTTGGTATAACTAGGAACTGTGTCATCACCACTTTCAGCAGGGTAGAGCTGAGAGACTTCCTGAACTGTATTTTTGGAGAGATTTTACCCCTAGTTTCTTAAATTTCGGTTACTTTTTCTACGTTTTTTCCTGGGGAAATCTTTGTTCAGTTCTTTACCGGAGGTAACAATCTCCGAGTTCAAGAGCAAGTCGAGCAATTTTTCCCTCTCTTTCCCTTTTCTCTTGGAATCACTTGGGATGATTCCCCCCTCCCTGATTTTAGCTTTCATTTTATTAAAATGAAGGAGCCTATGAGAAGTTCACCGGAGGGATGAAAAAACGTCTTTGATTATAATTATCAGCAAGTAAATATTGGGAGCCCCGGTAGCTCAGCGGGTAGAGCGATCGCCTTGTAAGCGATAGGTCGTGGGTTCAAAGCCCACCCGGGGCTCTTAACCAAAAGGCCTAGGGAGAGAAGTCGATCCCGCCAAGCATGAGAGGAGGGCGGTCAAGACCATGACCCCTCACCTTATGGAGGTTGAGGAGAGAGGGGGGCAGGGTGGCGGTGTAGGGCGCGGTGGCATCTAGGTGTTGAGGCGCTCGAACCTCTCGTAGAGCTTCTCATAGGCTTTTTGTATCTCCCCCTCTCCCCAGATCCTCAATCCCTTCTCGAACACGCGCGAAATCCTATCCACCTTACCGGACGAAAGCTCCCGTGCGAACTTTTCACCCTCCTTCACCAAAAGCTCTCTCACCCTCCGGGAGTATCGATTGAACAGCTGGATCTCACCGTATACCTCGGGGTTCGTGGCTAGCACAGCTTTCCCCAGCTCTAGAAGCGAGGTGAATATCGGGGTTGAGATTTCTCCCCACTCCCTTCCGGACTTCTCCAAAGTCGCGAGGTGTAGGAGCAACAGAAAATGGGTGGCCGCTTGGACCACGGCCATGAGTTTGTCGTGCTCCGTAGCTCCCATCTCAACTACCCTAGCTCCACCGGAAATCAAGCATCTTCTGAACTCCATGTACCTCCTGCCACCCCTCACGGGCACCGAGATTACGATTTTCCCCCTCAGGGTACGAGCACCCGGCCCGAAAAGGGGGTGCAAGGAGACCATTTCCAGTCTTCCCCCAACTCTTCGCATCGTTGAGACGACCCCCTCCTTCACAGAGGCTATATCCATCAAAATTTTTCCCTCCCCGAGCTCCCCTGCCAATTCTTCCAAAACCTCCGGAGTGCGTGCCACCGGGACGGCTACGAGCACTGAATCTGCTTTTCTCCCCACCTCCCCGAGCGTACTCACCACCCCAACCCCCAGTTCCCTTCCAACCGCTCGAGCCTTCCGTTCATCCACGTCGAATACCAAAACCTCCCATCCCTTACTCCTGCCGAAGTTCGCAAACCACTTCCCCATCGCTCCTGCCCCCACGACGACGAACTTCATCTCGACCACCGCGAAGAGACCCGACCTTTTAAGGCGGGGAGGAACTGCGGAGGGGTTTTAAGTGAAAATGCATATACGCTGTTCTGATGAGGCTCGCCAAGACCGTCGCGTGCAGGCTTGAGCTCAGCGACGAGGAACGGCATAAGCTCCTCGCCACGCTCCAGGCTTTTCGGGATGCCTGCAACCACATCTCCAAGATCGCCTTCGAGCGCAGGGTGTTCAACCCCGTCGCCCTGCACCACATGGTTTACAGAGATACCAGGGCCAAATTCGGCCTGCCTGCGAACCTCGCAATCCGCGCCAGGGATCGGGTGGCCAAAGCATACAAGCAAAGGCGGAACAGGCTCCTCCGGTTCGACAAGCTCTCGCTCGACCTCGACGCTAGGCTCTTCCGTGTGTTCGAGAAGCCCGACGGGTGGCACGCCTCCATCGCAACGGTTCAGAAGCGGATCAAGCCCCCGCTCAAAATAGGCGAATACCAGCGGAAACTGCTCGAGGGTGTCAAGCCGACCCACGCCGTGCTCACCTACAAGAACAAGCGGTTCTTCCTGCACATCACCGTCGAGCGAGAAGTCCCGGAGCCAAAAGGAGATAACCCAGCCGCTGTTGATGCGGGAATGAACAATTTGCTCGTCGCTTCCAACGGCTTCAAGGTCAGGGGCAAAGGTATTCTCAAACGAAGACAGCACTTTCGAGCCTTGCGCTCCTCCCTCCAAGCCAAAGGCAAGCCGTCTGCCAAGCGCAGGCTGAAACGGCTCGGCTCGAAGGAGGGGAGATGGGTTGCCCGCGTGAACTTGGAGCGGAGAGCCGGCTCTCCCTCCATGGGCCGCCCCGTCAACCGGCCCCGTGTGGGTCTGAGTGTCTTCGGACATGATGATCACCCTGCAAGCCCATCCTTTAGGGAAGGGTAGTTGACCCCGATCTTTCCCAACTGAAGTCTTACAGCTTCCTTGAGCACGCGTGGGGGGACATCCTTGCCCGTGAATATCTTGAAGGCCAAGACCGCTTGGTTGATGAGCATCCCGAGTCCGTTTACCGCCTTAGCTCCCGCTTTCCTCGCCTCTCGCATCAGCGCGGTCTCAAGGGGGTAGTAGATCAGATCGAACACGAAAAGGGAAGAGTCCATCATATCCGAACGCACGAGCGTCTCCCGCCCCCCCATGCCCACCGGAGTGGCGTTCACCAACACGTCGGCCTCCTTTAGAATTTTCCTCAGTACTCTCCTTTCGAGACCGCACCAGGAAAGCTCGACTTCAATCCCCTCCAGCTCCGAAACCAGCCTCCTCGCCTTCGACACCGTCCGATTCGCAATGGTGAGGTTAGCTCCCTCCCTCGTGAGCGTGAAGGCCAAAGCCCTTGCCGCACCCCCCGCTCCCAGTATCACGACCTTCTTCCCTTTCAAGGAGCCTATCTCCTCCTTGAGGAACTTGATCGCTCCCTGACCGTCCGTGTTAAACCCCACCAATTTATTACCCACCCTCCTAACCGTGTTTACCGCTCCAACCTCCTCCGCCGATTGGTCTAGCCCATCAAGCAGCCTGAGGATTTTGGTCTTGTGGGGATGGGTCACGTTGAACCCTTTGATACCCATCGCCCTCATTCCGGAGACGGCCTCCCGCAAGGAGGAGGGGGGCACGCGCAAAGCGACATAGACGCTGTCCATTTCGAAGAATCGAAATGCAGCATTGTACATCACTGGGGAGAGACTCTTCTCCACGGGATCCCCGATGAGAGCGAAAACCTCAGTCCGAGCTGTGATCATGCCCCCACCAGATGGAGCAAGCGCTTAGCGGTTCCGACGTCGAACTGCCCAGGAGCTGTGGGCTTCCCAACGGAGGCGTACACGATCGGTGAACCGAGGAGGGGGGATATGATCCTGGTCAGGGATCCCACCTCCCCCATGGCGAAAGATATCAGAGGGATTGATAACTTCGCCCCCCCCACGAAATCTAACAAGCGGATCACGTCCTCTAGATTTCTAGCCAACGTCACTATTTTGGCTATATCTCCCTTGGATTCTATTCGCCTCGCGATCTTGCGGAGGGTCTTTGGGGGAGGAGTTTTGGAGAAGTCATGGAAAGATATTATAGCGGTCGTTCCCTCCCATCTGGCTTGGGACAGCACCTTATCGCATAATCCCGGAGGGGTGGATAGCTCGATGTCCACGCAAGGGACACCCTTTTCCATCCCTTGAATCAAAACGTTTATCCTCTCCGAATCCGGGCCTCTGAAGAACCCACCCTCCCTGCTGGAGCGGTTGGTGAGGATCATGGGCAAATCATCCTCCAACAGCCTCTCCCACCCTCTGAAGCTCTTCAGTCTATCCACCCTCAACTCGATGAGATCGGCACCGGAATCCAGTGCTTTCGATTTCATTATTTCCATCTCCTCCACGGTCCTCCCCATCACCGAGCCACACACCGCAGGAGTCTTCACCCTCCGCCTCCCCAGTTGGATCACTCCCAGAGGACCACCGTCTTCACTTCTCGATCACCGTTTCTTCTACGGCCACACCAAAATGCCTTCCCTTCTGACCCAAGTGAACGAGGACCTCATCCCCCTCCCTCAACTTCGTGACCGAGACCGGTCTCCCATCCCCGCCAACCAAGTTTATCGTCTCTGCATTTTGAAGGAGGGTCTTTATCACGCGTCCTCGAGCCTCTGCCTCGACGAGCACGAGCGGACGACGCTCTATCTTCACCCGCCCTACCACCTCAGACCTCGTGTTTCCATCCGCATCCACCACTAGAACCTCGTCTCCGGCGGAGAGCTCAGACAGATATTTGGTCTTCTCATCAGGGAGGAGGATATAAGCATGCACCGCTCCAGCGTTCACTCGAAACGGACGCGATTCCACGAACTCCGTGTTCAGGGTCTCCGAGTGAACCAAGAACATTCCCTCAGCCTGGCTACCGACCAGCATTCCCTCCCCCTCTTTCAGGATGGAGCATGTGTCCACACACGCCCTGTCACCAATTCCCGCTGCCTTCACTTTCAGAACCTTTGCGGGGACGAGTTCGATCTTACCGATCGAGATCTTTGACACGATCTCACCCGTCTTCCTTATCTCGTCCACCCCTTCGGGATCAAGCAATACTCCATCCGTTCCTACCTCAAGCGTTTCGAGCACGACTCTTGCTTCCTCCGCACTCTCGACCACAGCCAACAGCTTTCCCCCCCTCTGGTGGAGTTCCGCGATTATGTTCTCCAGGGGGATTATCTTCCAATCCTTTCCCGCCACGACGACGAAGTCCGCTATTTCACCAGCCCTAACAGCCGCCCGCTCCGTTTCCTTGTCCACCACTTCCACAACGATCGCGGTTTTCCTCCCTTCTCCCCTCAGCCTCCCGACCAGAGACGGGAGTCCGCCCAGCTCTTGGGTGGAACCGAGTTTCTTCATCACCACCCCCACCCCGGGTGCAGGATCCTCGGAAACGACCTCGACGAAGCCAGCTTCCCTCACCCTCTCAGCATCCGGGGGGGGAACCACGACCGCATTCGCACCGGCCTCGATCGCCGCCAATACGAACTTTCTTTTGTCCTCCCAAGATCCAGCTCGATTCACGCGAACCCAAAAGATCTTTCGGCCCAAACCATTCACCGCTTGAACTCTTGCATAGCCTCTTCCACCGTGCTCTTCTCGTGGATTATCTTCGCTAAGGCTTTTATCATCGCCACCGGATTCCGGTGCTGAAACACGTTTCTGCCTATGGAAACCCCTATCGCACCAGCCTCGACGGCTTCGCTTGCGAGCCTCAACACATCCTTATCCGTTTCCATTTTGGGCCCACCAGCTATCACTATGGGCACGGGGCACCCGCGCACCACCTTCCGGAAGGAATCGATATCCCCTGTGTAAACGGTCTTCACTATGTCGGCTCCGAGTTCCGCCCCTACCCTTGCCGCGTGAGCGACCACGGTGGAGTCGTGTTCCTTTTTTATTTTCGGCCCCCGGGGGTACATCATCGCGAACAACGGCATTCCCCAACGATCACAGGCTTCGGCCACCTCCCCCAAATGCTTGAGCTGCTCAAGCTCATTGGGGGCCCCGACGTTGATGTGTACGGACACTCCATCCGCCCCCAGCTTCACCGCTTCCTCTACCGTGGCCACCGACACCTTGCAATTCGGATCCGGCCCCAAAGAAGTACTTCCCGAAAGGTGGACGATGAGTCCAATGTCCTTACCGTATCCCCTGTGGCCTGCTCGCACGATACCCTTGTGGAGCACCACTGCGTTCGCACCTCCTCTAGCGACTTTATCTATCATTTCTTCCATATCCTCGAGCCCAGCGATTGGCCCCATGCTCAGCCCGTGATCCATCGGGACTATCAGCGTTCGCTTCGTCCTCCTATCGATTATGCGTTCCAAGCGGATGCGTTTGCCTATTTCGGACAAATCATCACTATGTTAATTACCTGCCTCGAAATTAAAAGCTCTCGCCATCGGCTCCGGGGCGCTGGTAGGTAGTTGGCGAAATTCGTAAACCGGTTTAACTCTGTCGGCGGGCCCCCTGGGAGAGCTGGGGATGAGAGCCGAAAATCTTCCGGGAGGTGGGGAGGGTCACCCCGAACCCAACGCCCTGGAAAACCGATGACCTGCACGAGGCGGGTAGGATGGGCATTGGATCTCCGTAACCGCCCGAAGGGGGATGGGATCGGGTCGGTGGATGAAGCAGGGGCTAGAGCACGCTAAAGCGGGGAAAGCTTCCGCGAAGCGCGAGGGAAAAGTGGAAGCCCCCCTGCGAAAGCGAGGGAGGAGGTCACTTAATTATTTTCAATCCCTATAAGAGAAAGAGATGAGGGGTCAGCTCAGCATCGAGTTCATCGTCGTCCTTTCGGGAGTGTTGCTGATAGCCTACGCCATTTCGATCCCCATGTACCAGCATTCACGGGATGACGCTGACAAAATCTCTAAGCTCGCCTACGCACGCAAAGCCGCACTGGATATAAAGAATGCTCTCAACACGGTTTATGCGGGTGGAGTTGGATCTAGAGTAGTTTTCGGATACCGCCTACCTGAGGGGATCGTCGGAATTCACGCGAACGCCAGCACCGATGGGATAGTCACGAGCGATGGGGTGGTGAGTTCGGACAATCGTATGGATGTTCAGATCTGGCTGGATTTAAACGAAGACGGACAGTGGGACAACAAGATGGAGGCTGTGGTGCTCCTGAACACGATCCTCCCGAGTGGGGTGAACGAAAACTCGTTGATCATCAACGACGAAAACTTTGGAATCGCCCAAGGTCTCCACCAGGTGACCCTCATTTACGAGTACAGAGGGGGTCGAAGATATATCACTATTCGAGGCGGGTGAACGTTTGCGGGGTCAAGCCGCCACCGAATATCTCTTGATATTCGTAGTCATGCTGATCACCGTAGCTACCCTCACCTCAACCCAACTGATAGATCCCTCTCGGGAGGCATCAAGAGATATATCGTTGCTCTCCCAAGCTAGGCTCGCCTCCGATATCATTGCCGAGGCTATGAACACCGTTTACGGAAACGGGAGCGGTGCCGTCCGGTCTGTTCTGGTCAGCCTAGAGCATCGGTGGGACCTGCTATTGACCAGAAATCCTCCCGAGGTGAAGGTAAGCATCGGGATCTCGGACAGGACGGAGAACGTCGGAAGTGCTGTCGAGTATGCTTTCGATGCTAGCCTGAGGAGTATTCCGGCCGGGACTTACACGGTTATCGTTGAATGGACAGAAGAGGAAAATCTGGTCCAGGAGGGTCAAAGGATATACATCAGGATAAAGCCGGGGGATGCGTAAAGTGAGATCGAGCGAAGGATTTTTCTCGATGGATCTCTTGCTTGCATTTGCTCTACTCGTGCTCGTTTTTTCCTCTCTTTCGAACCTTCACCGATCGAGATTGATCGTCGCGAAATCCGCTGAAACTACTCTGGAAGCCAAAGTGGTGGGGGAGAAACTGGCAGCATCCATAAACACCGTTTACGCTAATGGACCGGAACTCGAACTCCGTATCGATTTACCTGAAAAAATCGGGGGAGATGAATACTCGGTGAGCTTCGACGATTCCACTCGAGAGATCGTCGTGAAACCCTCTTCGGGACCCGAGGTAAAAACGGGGGTAGTCTGCAACGTATTGATTCACCAGCTGGATCCCTCAAAGCCCATCCGGATCTACTGGGAGAACGACCGCGTGGAGGTCGCAAACGTATGAGGGGACAAGCGAGTGTTGAAACGTTGATCCTGATAGGGGTGATCGTGTTAACCGCCACCTCCATCGTATACGCTGGAAACTTGTCTAGAGAAGTCGAAATCGTCAAATCCGCCGCCTCCTTGGGAGCCGAGAACGCCATCATCGCGCTTGAGGCCGAGTATGGGGTCACCATTTGGATCGAGAAGGTATCTTTTAAAAACGGCGAGGTTTCCATTTCCCTTCTAGTCGTGGGAGGGCCACCACCCCATGACCAGACAATCGAAAACGAGGTGAGGGAAGACGCGCTGAGGTTCATCCACCAAGCGATAGCTGGAGATTTTCCCCGGAACGCTTATCCTGTGAAGACAAGCTATTACACGTACGATGTGGTGGTTGAGGTGGAGAGGGTGGTGAGATAGACACCCGACCGAGTTCTCAAATGGTGCCGATGGACGAGAGCGGCCATGAATCATCGTGGAAAGGCTCCGGGCTGAGGTTTCATCGGAAGGGGGGTGAGAGTGGGCAAGTTTTCACCCTTGACATGTTTCTGGCAATCACCCTGGTGGCGATCGTGATCAGTACTTCTGGATTCGCCCTGAAACAGGCGCGTCAGCGGGCGGAGAGCACCATGTCTCGCTATTCGTTGGAGCGGATCGCGAACGATGCTTCGGAGGTTCTCATCAAGACATCCGGTAGACCGCTCGGCTGGGAGAACGATGTCACGACCTTAGAGGTTCTTGGTTTGGCCGAGGAAAATCGAGGAAAAGCCATCCCCAACACTGTGGACTCGGGGAAGCTCGGCTGGCTCAGGTATCTGTGTAAAACCGCGAACTGGGATCCTGCGAAACCGGAGGTACAAGCGGTGATGTCTCTCTTCGGAGGTTCTGAGAACTTTGAAATCAAGTTGAGTTCCACTCAGATCTTAAGGATGGAAAAGCTGGACATGGGGGAGAAGCTCGATTTCAAGACCACGGTGTTTGGGATTCCTCTCAGGGTCAAAGCCGAAAATAGGGGGGAGGAGATCAGGGTGAGGAAATTCAAGTTTGGAGACGAAGAAACGAGTGGGGAGGGAACGGACTTCACCTTGACGCTTCAAGCCGATAACATCATGGCCAAACTAACGGTGAGTGGGGGGTGGGTGGAG
>JAPDJF010000029.1 GCA_029259185.1 Hadesarchaea archaeon | reverse complement strand
GGAAGTCCGAGGCGCTGGCTAAGCGCGGGAAGCGGGCTTACCGCCCTGCATCAGGCCGAAAGCTTGGTGCACGATGAAGTTGCGGTTAGCTGCAACGGAGGCTACCCGGAGATTCCTGGTATCCGGGGGCTTCGCTTCCTGCGGAGCTTGAAAACCAACATACCATGTCTTCGTGTGAAGATATGTTAGGTTTCGGTGACCAGGCCCAAATCCCACACCCAAGTCGGAGGGGAAAGGTAAGAAATCTCTCGTTTTCGCCCTATGTCTGCCGGTTCTGAAGTTTTTGCCAAAGTCAAAGGCCAAAGGCCAAAGGCAAACCTTTTTATAGCCTCGGGTTTAACTGGATTGTAGATGGATTGTAGATGGAGGGTAAGGGTGTTTGGTCATGCAGAGAAAAGCCGAGGTTCGCGTTTTCATCGACGGGCTTTATTTGAAAGTGATAGACGATCTCATCACTGCGGGTTATGGGAGCAATCGAAGCGAGGTCGTGCGGAAAATGGTGCACGACTGGGTGATGAGCAATATCGGCGGGTTCCATGGGTTGATGAAGTATTCCAAGAAGGAGAGTTCAAGGTAACCCCCCACCCCGCTCCAGCTCGGGAAGTAACCTTTCCTTAGGGAAAGGTTACTTCCCGCCCCCCCTCCAACGTGAGATTATCCCCTTTTTGATGCCCCTCTTGGCATACGACAAAAATGGGAAGTTCCTCCCGGAGGTCTTGGTCCTTCCTGAACGTATTTCCTCGAGAACCTCTTCTGCGTTTCTCCCACAATTCACGGATGTCCATGCTAGGCCTATTTCGTCCGGGGCGTGACCATCCGATCCGGCGGTCACCGGGATCCGGTTCCTTTTGGCGTATTCATATGCTAACCGATTTGCTAGGAAATAAGCCCGCGAATTGAAAGATTCGATGGCATCGAATTTCGCTTTGTGAACGAGTCCGGGTTTGCCTGTTAACCAGAAAGGGTGGGCAGCCACCGCTATTCCCCCTCGTTCCTTTATCAGCTCTACCGTTTCGTCAGCAGGTAGCCCTTTTGGTATGAGTTCCCTCACTCCCAAGCCCAAGACGTGCCCGTGTTTGGTCGTAACTTCTATGCCAGGGATTATGATGAAGTCGCCAGTTGTTGATAGTCCTTCCATCTCTTTGACACCTTCTATCGAGTCGTGATCCGTGATAGCGAATCCATCCAAACCCGCAGATTTTATCAATTTCACGATTTCTTTTAAAGTACAGTATCCGTCATACGAATGAATCGTGTGGACGTGCAAATCGAGGCGGATCGTTTATCTCACCTTCGTCCCATCCTTTACGGGCTTGTCCACGGTGAGTAGTGAGAGCTCCCCCTCATCATCACCCGCTGCCAAGATCATTCCTTCCGATTCCACACCCATAACTCTCTTCTTCTTCAAATTGACTAAAAGCACAACCTTCTTTCCAATGAGTTGTTCTGGGGAATAGCTCTTCCCGATACCAGCCATCACCGTGCGGAGGTCGTGGTGGAGTTTCACCTCCAGCTTGAGCATTTTCTCGGATCCCGGAACTCTTTCAGCTTTTTGAACTTCGCCAATTCGGAGATCGAATTTGCTGAATTCCTCCAAGCTCACAGGGTTCAAAGGAGGGGACGGATGCCTGGCTTTCTTGAATAGGATCGAGGGTTTACTTATGGCATGACCCGGTCTCAGGTCAAATCTTTTCGCACTCTCCAGATCAAGCACTCCGAGTCTGAGCATCTCAGCAATTTTTTCTGAAGCCGATGGGAGGAAAGGCATGAGGATCACGGAAAGTGTTTTCACGAGATTGAGGCATGTCAAAATACAATCCGCAGCCCTCTTTGGTTCGGTTTTCACGGCTTCCCATGGCCTCGTTGACTGGAAGTACTCATTCCCCAGCTTGGCTATCGACATGGCACGTTCCAGTGCTTGACCGAGCTTGAGTCCCTCTAACAATCTCTCGACCTCTTCGATGCGGCTCTTTACCTCAGTTTCGATCTTGGAGTCCACCTCTCCCGCTGGAGCTTTGCCCCCGAAATGATTCCAAGTAAAAGTTAGCACACGGTGCACGAAATTTCCTAGCGTGCTCACAAGTTCTTCGTTCAACCGTGAGCAGAGAGCCTCTTCAGAAAAGGTTCCGTCTTGACCGAACGAGGTCTCCCTTATCAAGAAATATCTCAGGGCATCCGAGGAGTATGTGTGGATGAAATAGAAAGGATCTAGGACTACACCTTTGCTTTTGCTCAGTTTTTCACCTCGGTAAGTGATGAATCCATGGACAAATATCTTCTTAGGCAGGGGAAGTCCGAGGGAAAAAAGGAGGGAGGTCCATATGACGCAGTGGTGCCAGCTTATGTCCTTTCCTATCAGGTGGAGGTCGGGGGGCCAGCGTTTGGAGAACTGCTCGTCGGGATATCCCGCTGTGGTGATGTAGTTGATCAACGCGTCGATCCAGACGTAGAGCAAGTGTCTTCTATCCATTGGGAGGGGAATTCCCCACTCGAAGTCTGTCCTAGATATACACAAGTCCTTGAGAGGGGCCTCGAGTCTCTTGAGTATTTCATTTTTCCTGCTTTCCGGCTCAATAAATTCTGGATTTTTCTTGATGTGTTCTACTATCCTTTCTTTGTATTTTCCCATTCTGAAGAAGAAACACTCCTCACTCACCCATTCGGTTTCCGTTCCGTGCACCGGACACTTTCTATCCACGAGTTCAGCTTCGCTGTAAAAAGTTTCACATTCTGCACAATAGAATCCCTCGTACGTCCCTTTGTATATGTCTCCGTTCCGATCGATCTTCTCGATGAGCTCTCTGACGGTCTTGAAGTGCCTTCTCTCCGTAGTCCTTATAAAATCGTTGTACGATATCCTCAGCTCGTCACACATGCGCCTGAACTCGGATGAGACTCTGTCCACGAATTCTTGAGGAGGCACACCTGCGCGTTCGGCACTCCTCTGGATCTTTAACCCGTGTTCGTCGGTGCCCGTACTGAAGTGGACATCAAAACCTTTGAGTCTCTTGAACCTCGCGATCACGTCGGCACATATCTTTTCGTATGCATGGCCCAGATGGGGACTTGAGGATGGATAATCTATTGCTGTGGTTATGAAGAACTTCTTCATGGTATCTTCATGATCAGTCTATGATCAAAAAAGCGAAGCGGTTACCTCTCCCGAGAGAGCCCAAGTAGCTCGGCCTTGACTTCCTTCTCATTTACCTCCACCAAGGCCGCATATCCTTCAGAAATGGGTCCCGGGTTTACCAGTAGCGTATTCCCTATCCGGTCGATGTTTCTAGCTTCGTGAATGTGTGCGCATAAGTTGACGAGCGGATGTTTTTCTTCGATGAATCTCCTCACACTCTTACTTCCGGCATGGGCTCCTCCTTGACACTCGTCCACTCTAGTGTTGTAGGGTGGTGCGTGAGTAACGAGTATGAGTTTATCATCTTTCTCTTTAACGAGGGATGAGAGTTCTTCCCATATTTCGTTTTCCGTGAACTCAAAGAGGGTATTGAACGGAGTGATATTCGATCCGCCAAGTCCAATGAATGTCAATCCTTCGATCTCAACCCGTTTCCCGTGGAGGTTTATATCCAATTTGTCCAGAACCCCCACTATTTCCTTTGGGTCACAGTTGCCCGGAACACAGAGAATCGGCACGTTCACGTCCTTGAGCGGCTCCAGAATTTCCTCGCCAACCCTCACAGGTCCGAACTGGGTAAGATCCCCGATTATGACGATGCAATCTGGCCCCCTGTCAAGGTATTTGGACAGGTTAAGTTTGCTGTCGGGTTTTCCATGAAAGTCTGCCACAGCTAATATACGCAACTCAATCACCCCTACAAATCACACAGAAAAGCCCCTTATTAAAACTTAACCGGTCCCCGTGGCTAGGATCTCAAGCATCCTTTGACCTTCGGGGCTCCCTCCCGAGAGCCCCTGTCCCCTGTGGATAAAGTTAAAAAGTGGAGACAATCATGTGGGTAGTAAGTAGGTAGTGGTAAGATGGTGGAGTTGGGGTGTCACCATTGTGGTTACAGGTGGAATTATCGGGGTGAAAGCGCGTTCTACGCCACTTGTCCACGTTGCCACTACAAAGTCAGGATTCCCAATCAGAAAGTTGACCAAACCGGGGAGTTAGGGAAGATCGGGCTCGAAGAGCATTCGAAGAACTTGACCGGGATAGCAAAAATCGTCAACACCGTGGTTTCTCAATTCGGTTACGATGAGAACATGTTGATTCAAATCCTTTTAACCTTTCAGAAGAATTTCGGCTGGATTCCAAGGGAGGTGCTTTCGGAGGTCAGCAAACAGTTAGGTGTTCCGCTAACCCGGGTATACCAAGTCGCCACCTTTTATAAAGCATTCTCTTTGGCTCCTGTGGGCAAACACAAGATAAGAGTGTGTATGGGAACTTCGTGTAAAGTTCGGGGAGCCCCCGTGATACTGGAGAGGCTCGAGGGGTTACTGGGAATCAAGGCCGGGGAGACAACGCCCGATCTCAGATTCACTTTGGAAACGGTGAATTGCTTGGGCTGCTGTGCGTTGGGACCCGTGGTGGTAGTCGACGGAGATTACTGGGGCAACCTTACCGTCAGGAATGTGGAGAAAGTGGTGAGATCCTATAGGTGATGTGGTGCCACGCCTGAATTCTCGAGCCGACCTAGAGGAGTTGAGAAAGGAAATACTGGCGAAAAGGGATCCCAATAAACCCCGGATTACGGTATGTTCGGGCACAGCCTGCAGCGCCTCTGGGGCCAGACAGGTCGCGGTGGCTTTAGAGGAGGAAATCAGAAAGAGGGGTTTGGATGCCGAGGTCGAGCTGAAGAAGACGGGCTGTCACGGTTTTTGTGAGAAGGGGCCTCTCGTGGTGGTCTATCCTCAAGAGATTTGTTATGTCCGTGTTCGGCCCGAAGATGTACCCGAAATCGTTCAATCCGTGAAGGAGAACAGGATCATCAGCCGCTTGCTTTACGTTGGGCCGGGAAAAGAGAGAATATCGAGGGAGTCAGAGATACCGTTCTATAAGTATCAGAAAAGGATAGTCTTCGGTCTCAACCGGCAGGTGGATCCAAAAAGCATAGAGGATTACATAGCCTCAGGTGGGTATGGGGCACTCGCTAAGGCGCTTTTTGAGATGTCCCCCGAGCAAGTTCTCGAGGAGATAAAGAAAGCCGATTTGAGGGGAAGGGGTGGAGGTGGCTTCCCAGCCGGGAAGAAATGGGAGACGGCACGCAATGCTCTTGGGGAACCCAAGTACGTCATAGTGAACTGCGATGAAGGTGATCCCGGTGCCTATATGGATCGATCGTTGATGGAGGGGAACCCCCATCGGGTCTTGGAGGGTCTCATAATAGGTGCCTACGCTATCGGCGCTCGCGAGGGGTTCATTTATGTACGTGAAGAATATCCGTTGGCAGTAGAGAATGTCAAGGTCGCTATTAAACAGGCGGAGGAGTATGGACTTTTGGGGGAAAACATCTTGGGTTCTGGCTTCGATTTTCACGTTAGGGTTCACAGGGGAGCCGGGGCCTTCGTTTCCGGGGAATCCACGGCTCTCATGAATGCCATCGAGGGGAGGGTTGGGGAACCGAGAATGAAATACATCCACACGGCCGTGAGCGGGATCAAGGGGAAGCCCTCCTGTCTGAACAATGTGGAGACATGGGCCAACGTTCCCCTCATCATCGAGCATGGTGCTGACTGGTTCCGATCGATCGGGACGGAGAAAAGCAAGGGCACGAAGATATTCTCGCTCGTTGGCAAAGTGAACGATACAGGACTCGTGGAGGTTCCCATGGGTATTACACTCCGGGACATCATTTACAAGATAGGAGGGGGGATCAAGGGTGGGAAGAAATTCAAGGCAGTTCAGACCGGTGGGCCCTCTGGGGGCGTGATCCCGGAGGAATACCTGGACACGCCTGTCGATTTCGATAGGTTGGTCGAACTTGGTTCGATGATGGGTTCAGGCGGGATGATCGTGATGGATGAGGATACGTGTATGGTCGACATAGCCAGATTTTTCGTTGGTTTCCTCTTGGAGGAGTCGTGTGGGAAGTGCGTTCCGTGCAGGGAAGGATTGCGAGTCCTGCACTCCATTCTCACAGACATATGTGAGGGGAGAGGACGAGATGAAGATCTGAAGCTCATCGAGGAGATAGCTGAGACGATGAAGGAGACTTCACTGTGTGCTTTAGGGACGACGGCCGCCAACCCAGTGCTCACGACTTTAAAGTACTTCAGAAGCGAGTATGAGGCCCACATTCGGGAGAGACGCTGTCCGGCGAAGGTGTGCAAGAGCCTCATAGCGTACTATATAGACCCCGAAGCATGCCAGGCGTGTGGGGCGTGCCTCAAGAACTGTCCGGTCGGAGCCGTTGAGGGTGGTGAGGATGAGATCCATCGTATCGATCAGGACAAGTGCACCAAGTGTGGAACTTGTTATGAAGTCTGTGCGTTCAATGCCGTGAAGAAAATTTCCGGAGAGCCTGTTCCTCCCTCTCCACCCAGAGGAACGAGACCCCGTGCGAAGAGGTGAGCGGGTGGGTAAAGTCAAACTTGAGATAGATGGAAAAGAGGTTGTGGCGGAAGAGGGAATGACCGTGCTCGAGGCCGCGAGGTTGGTGGGAGCAGAGATACCCACCTTGTGTCATGATGAGAGGCTGGAGCCGTACGGGGCGTGTAGGGTGTGTACCGTGGAGATAGAGAGGGGTGGTAAAACTCGGATGGTTGCAGCGTGTGGCTTCCCTGTGGAAAACGGTCTCAAGGTCAGAACGAGATCTCCTAGGTTGGATAGGATGAGAAAGACCCTTATCGAGCTCGCTGCGGTTTCAGCCGGTGAATGGGAGGAAGGTAGCAAGTTCTGGACTCTGGTTCGAGAATATGGGGCAGATCCTTCGAGGTTCGCTTCAAGGGTTCAGATAAAGCCCACGAAATGCATCGTTTGTGGATTATGCGTGCGTACGTGTAGTGATGTCACGGGGGATGGAGTAATAGGATTTGTCGGGAGAGGAATCAATAGGCGGGTCGTGATATTTCCAGAAAAGGCCCAAAATTGCTGGACATGTAGGTATTGCCAGGAAGTTTGTCCGACCGGAAAGATTTCTCCCGCTGGACCTCTTCATTCCTTCCCCTCTATCGACGACGTGTTGGCTGGAAGGGTCTGAAATCTTCCCTCTCCGGGTGTACTGACCGAAGCCATATGTTGTGATCAATTTTCCCCCGAAGCTAGATACAGATATCGTTTTACCGGTGGATCCCTTAGTGAGAAGGTGGGGGGATGAGCGACCTTTTGATCAAGAACGGGCTGGTTATCACAATGGATGAGCACGGGAACGTGATATCGAACGGTGCAGTTTTGGTGGAGGATGGTAGAATAGAGGCGGTAGGGAAAAATGTTAAACCCAAAACTAAACCCGAGGAAATCATCGATGCGAGGGGTAAAATAGTGATGCCGGGTCTCGTGTGTGCCCACGTCCACATCCACATGAGCCTCCTCCACGGCTCCCCACTAGATCTCTCTTGTTCCTCTACCCTCCTGCGTCAGTTGTTTGAGGAGAAGATCGGTCGAAGGGAGGCCCGAATGGGTGCACTATTGAGCGGTTTGGAACTCGTGGAAAGTGGGGTCACCTCAATCGCCGGCGATCTCCCCTGTTCGATCGGAGGGGGGAAAATTTTGGAGGAGGTGGCCACCTTGCTGGAGAGAGTCGGGCTCAGGGCCAGCTTGGGCATAAGTGTTACCGATGAACGATCGGATAGGGAGGGTGCCAGGGGGGTGAGGGAGAACGAGAGGTTTATCAAAAAGATGAGGAAAAAGCGTGCCACGAAGGTTCAGGGGATGTTAGGTGTCGGTGACACGTGTACGGTGTCGGATGAACTTTTATGTCATGTTCGAGAAGCGGCCGATCGATGTCGTGCTCGGGTGAGTGTAGAGACCTCCAGGAGCATCGTGAAAGTTTACTCGAGTTTCGAGAAGTTCGGGAAGGGAAACGTTGAGCGTCTCGGCGATCTCGGAGTATTAGGTCCGGATGTCGTCCTGACGTACTGTGTTCACCTGAGCCGCAATGAGATCTCCTTGATGAAGAAGAGCGGAGCGAAGGTCGCCCACATCCCGATTAGTGATGTGTTGGAGGGAGGAAAGGTGGCTCCGGTGGTGGAAATGAGAGCGGCCGGGATTCCCGTGGGGCTGGGTGGGGGAGGGTATTCATCAGACATGTTTCAGAACGTTCACTTCGCCTATTGCATACATAAACTCCAGAGTGTGGATCTCGGCATGCTCTCACTTTATGAACTCTTCAAGATGGTGACGGTGGAGGGTGCCAAGCTCTATGGGTGGGACGGGAAGGTGGGCTCCTTGGAAAAGGGGAAAATGGCGGATATCTTGATCTTGGATCCATCCTTCCTCCCGACCCCGGTTCTGTCCACAAATGTATTCGTTCAAGTTTTGAGAGCGGGTCGGAGAGCCGTGGAGACGGTGATGGTGGGGGGGAAGTTCATAGTGAGGGACAGACGACTGTTGACTGTGGATGGAGTGAGGATCAAAGAAGAGGCTAAGGGGATGATTGAAAATCTTTGGAAAAAGCTCAAGAAATCGTAGATAGGATGGAGTTCGTGAAGAGCTGAGCATGGTTTTGGGTGAAGAATATCTTTTTGGTTAAAATATGTTAGTGAACTTGAACAACCTTTAAATAAAAACTCGGTCGAATAATGATTGGCGGGGACAGAAGCCCGCGAGTGGGGCAGAACCGGAGCCTACGGGCAACGGGGAGCCGCTGAAAAACTGGGGTAAAAACCCAGGAAGGCAGCGGCTAAGCACCGGGGAGTTCGGTGCGATGCACCAATCGCGGGAAAAAGACCCGGGACGCGAAAAACTGGTGGGAGCCAAAAAGTGGTCGAGGTTTTGGTTCTCACCAAAGGAGTAGCGGACGGGTCGAAGTCCCCGCCATTTTTTATTAGGATGCTTTATGTGCATTGAGGAGTAGTCTTTGATAATGGAAGGTTTGTTGTTGGATGTGGATTACGTCGAGGACGAAGAGCATCCGTCGATGAGGATATATCTCAAGGCGGGTGGGGAAAAGGTGGTCGCCGTAGATCGGAATTTCAGACAGTATTTTTACGTCTTGGCGGAGGATCCGGGGAGGGCGGCGGGAGTAATCTCTAAGGTAGAGGTAAGTGAACGTGGTCGCACCGTGAGACCAGCTGCGGTGGAGGTCGTGAAGCGGACGAGACTCGGTCGGGAAGTGAACGCGGTCAAGATAGTCCTCCAGCATCCCAAGCACCAAGCCCTCTTGAGGCATGCCGTTCGGGAATTGCCCGGGGTAAAGGAGTTCTACGAGTTCGATATCCCCCCGGCGAGACGTTACCTCATCGAGACAGGGTTGGTTCCCTTAGCGGGGGTGAGGGTTGAAGGGATGGAGAGAGAGTGTGAGGGGATAAAAACGATATTCTTGGATAAATCTCCGGAGCCAAGAGAATGGTCGGGGGACGATCTGAGGATAATGAGCTTCGATATCGAGGTTCATAACCCGAGCGGTACCCCTCGACCAGACAGGGATCCCGTGATAATGATAAGTATGGTGGACACGGAGGGACTTCGAAAGGTTTTGACTTGGAAGGTCCCGGAGATGAAGCCGGATTATGTGGAGGTGGTTGAGGATGAAAGGGAGATGTTTAGGCGCTTTGTCGAGACGGTTAGGGAGAGGGATATCGATGTTCTGCTGGGATACAATACGGACCTATTTGATTTCCCTTACATGAAAGAACGGGCGAAACGCCTCAAAACAAAGTTGGCTCTCGGCAGGGATGGATCGGAAGTTTACATGAGGAAGAGACGATTCGCTACCGCGACGAGAATCCGTGGAAGGGTGCACGTGGACGTGTACGCTATGGTGAATTTTCTCGCCACCATCGGGGCCATAAGACTCATCCACTACACACTGGAGGATGTCTACAAGCATGTCTTGGGAAAAGAGAAACCGGACTTCGAGGTAGGGGAGATAGCGAGGGCTTGGGACACAGGCGGTGAGAAATTGGAGAGACTGTTGGAGTACTCCCTCTCTGATGCACGAGCAACGCTGGAGCTAGGGCTAGAGTTGCTACCCGTCTTCTACGAGCTGAGCCGTTTAGTGGGTCAAACCCTCTTCGATGTGAGTCGAATGACTCCTGGACAATTGGTCGAGTGGCTACTCATCAGGGAGGCATTTAGACTCAAGGAGCTAGTTCCTCCACGCCCCCTGGAGGAAGAATATGGGGAGAGAATGGAGGACACGTACGCTGGCGGGTACGTGATGGAGCCAAAGAAAGGGCTACATGAGAACCTCGTGGCTTTCGACTTCAGATCCCTCTATCCCAGTATCATAGTTTCCCATAACGTAGATCCATCTATGTTTAACTGTAATTGTTGCGCTCCCGATGAAACCACGGCGGTGCCTGATCTCGGATACCACTTCTGTAAGAGGAGGAGGGGTTTCATTCCCCTTATCTTGGAGCGGCTAATAAACGCCCGTGCAGAGATAAAGAAAGAACTCAAACGTCATAGGCCTGGAACTGCCGAGTACAGATCCTTGGATGCCCGGCAGATGGCTCTCAAGATAATCTCCAATTCCTTTTATGGGATGCTGGGGTATGCTAGAGCGAGATGGTATTTCAAAGAATGTGCTGAGAGTGTTACAAGCTGGGGAAGACACTACATCCATCAAACGATCACGAGCGCCACTAGAGAGGGGTTCGAGGTTGTCTACGCGGATACCGATGGGTTGTATTGCAAGTTGAACGGGAGAAGCAGGAGGGACGCATTCAAATTCTTGGAAAAAATGAACAGGAGATTGCCCGGGATCATGGAACTCGAGCTTGAGGGCTTTTATCCGCGGGGTGTTTTCATCACAAAAAAAAGATACGCACTGATAGACGAAAGTGGGAGGCTGATAGTTAAGGGGTTAGAGTTCGTGCGCCGGGACTGGGCTGCGATAGCTAAGCGAACCCAAGAAGCGGTTCTAGACGCGATCCTGAGGGATGGCTCTCCCCAAAAAGCGGCCGAGATCGTTCGGAAGATGGCCAAAGACTTGTTTGAGGGTCGAGTGAGGTTTGAAGACCTGATCATATACACCCAGTTGAAAATGCCCATCGAGAGCTACAGATCGATCGGACCCCATGTGGCGGCCGCGAAGAAGTTGAGAGCTAAGGGATATGCGGTAGAGCCCGGTATGGTGGTAGCTTACGTGGAAGCTAAGGGTCCAGGGAGTATAAGCGATCGTGCTACCCCAGTCGAGGACTTCAAGGAGATGGAATACGATGCTAATTACTACGTGGAGCATCAGGTTCTTCCAGCCGTGATGAGGATAATGGAAGTGTTGGGGTACAGTGAGGATGATCTGAAGTTTACCACCGATAAGCAGACGAAGCTAGTTCGTTTTTTGAAGTAATCTCATCACGTATTTTTTAGTGATCCCTCCCATCTCCTTCAACGACTTTCCTTCGGCCACGGCCTCTAAAGGCTCAACTCCTTTGGCGTAGATCCCTCCCAGGATATGCACCCCTCTTCTGAAGAAAGGTTCGGGTAGAGAGCTGGCGGTCGGCCCCACGACGGCAACCGATCTCGCCCGCTTGCACAGCGTTAGCAGGATGTCGAGGGTACCGTTTACGAGACTAGATCCGGTAATAAAAACGATTTCAGCTTTGGGGAGGACGAGATCCGCGAAGGTGTCTGGCAGAACTTTTTCCTTCCTGAGTTTGACGTTCCGTTCAAGCACTACGACTTTCTCCGACTTCTCTTCGACTCTTCTCACGATGGGTTCCATGTATCCCACGATTGCCACGAGATCGTTTTTTCGTATCCTAGCGGTTTCCACGATGTCTACGAATTCCCTTTCGTAACCTTTCAAGTCCATCAAGTACTGACACATGGCGTTAAGCGTAGCGATGCCCACGCATCTCTCTATCAGATCCAGAGAGTCAGCGAGTTCCAGTAAGTCAAATACATCGGCCCGGTGGAAGCCTCGGTCGGGTGGAGCGGGTGTGGTTCCCAGATCTTCCATCGGAGTATAGCAGAATCCAACGTATCCGTTTTGGAGCATGATCGCGGTGTAGTGAATGCCAACGCACACCCTTGAGACTTTGAGGTTCTCAAGCAGACGTTTGTTCTTCTTCACGCGTGACAAGAGTTCTGGGATGATTTTCTTCGTATCTTTTCCTCCTTTGATCTTTCATCCCTTCTCCTTGAGTTTCTCTTCTATCACTTCGACTAGCCGAGCGAACGCATTCGCTGCCGGGGTTCCACTCCTTTCAAGAATGAAAGGTCGTCCTTCGTCAGAATCCTCAGATATCCTCGGATCAAGCGGGATGGATCCTAGGAATGGGAGACCAAGCTCATCAGAGATCTTCTTTCCACCCCCCGATCCAAACACAGCTGTCACTTCTCCACATTTCGGGCACACGAATCCGCTCATATTTTCCACTATCCCAAGGATCGGTACCCCCATCTTTTCCACGAAACCTACTGCTCTCCTGACCACAAGCTGGGAGACCTCGGATGGAACGGTTATGAGGAGGACTCCGTCGATTCCCGGAATTTGCTGCATTACGCTGAGTGGCTCATCGCCCGTGCCGGGAGGAAGGTCGACGAGCAGAAGATCCAGCTCCCCCCAGTCTATTTCCGAAAGGAATTGTCTTATAACGGCATCTTTGAGCGGTCCCCTCCAGATAACGGGGGTTTCGTCACTCGTTAAGAGAAAGTCCATCGAGACGATTTTAATTTCCTTCGGCCCATTCACGGGCAAAGCCCCGTTGGGCCCGGCCCTCATACTCCTTCCCCTCACCCCCAGTATCTTGGGTATACTGGGCCCGTGAATGTCCGCATCTAAAATCCCTGTTCGGTATCCTTTGTTTGAGAAGGCTAGCGCCAGATTGGCTGTGAAAGTGCTCTTTCCCACACCCCCCTTCCCACTCATGACAACGATTTTATGTTTCACCCTGGTCATTCGTTCTCTGAGACGTTTCGTCATCTCTTCGAGGTTCTTCCTCCTCTCCTCGATTTCACTCCTCAAGAGAAAACCCCCAGAAAAACATATGTGTTGTTGTCGGAATGATTTAAAAATTTTTGTGGTAAAGGTTCTGTTGCGTAATCGGGAGTTTTTATATAGGTTAGTATCTATACCTATACTGATGGGCAGAGTGGTTGCGCTGAAGGGCATCCGCATCGGTTACGAGCCCAACACCGAAGTTGGAGAACTCATC
>JAPDJF010000046.1 GCA_029259185.1 Hadesarchaea archaeon | reverse complement strand
CCACCCCCATGACCACCACCTTCCTCGCCCCCGAAAACCATTTCTCAAGCTCTTCTTCCTGCTCCACCGATAAACCCCCCAATCTCAATACCTCGAGGATTCAAAACTAAGGGTTGTCCTCAACTCATTATGAGGTCAGGGTCGTGTGATCGTCTTGAGCAAATTCTTCTCGTGATCGTATATCTTGACTTCCAATGGCATCTTCCCTATGGCGAAATGGGTGGCGCACGCGTAGCACGGATCGTACGCCCTGAACGCCATCTCCACCATGTTGAGTAGCCCATCGCTTACTCTGCCCCCCGAGATCAGAGCCTTCGCCGCCTCCCTCACGGAGATGCATATCGAAGCGGCGTTGTTCGTGGTCGCCACTATGAGATTGGCCTTCTTGATCATTCCATCTTCAGTAAGCTTGTAGTGGTGGTAGAGAGTCCCCCTAGCAGCCTCAATCACTCCCACACCCTCACCTGGGGCCCCCACAGGATTTCGAATGTCCTTGCTCGTTATCTCATCGTCCTGGACCAACTCTACAGCCCTCTCAGAAGCGTACAAGAGCTCGATCAACCTAGCCCAGTGAAATGCTAGGGTGGAGTGCACGGGTCTCCCCCCAAGCATTTCATACATCTTCTCGTACTCCTGCTGGGCGAGTGGTGTTGCCATACCATCAGCGGCATTCAGCCTCCCCAGCGGACCAACCCGGTAAATACCACTATCCGGTCCACCCACCAGTCCCTTCCATCCGACTTTCTTGAGATAAGTGAACTTGACATAGGTCCACTCCTCCACATGTTCCCCTATCACATCCAGATACTGAGAGGCATGAAACTTCACGAATTCTTTTCCATCGGGCCCCACCACTCGAACCTTTCCATCGTAAAAGTTCAATTTATTATTTTCATCTACGAGCCCCATGTAGTAGGTTTTGAGCGTGTACGCATCGCTCTTTATCAGCTCCACGTATTTCTCGTTCTTGAGTACTATATCATCGAACAGCTTCAAGGCCAGTTTTGAAAACTCCACACTAGACTTCGCCATTTTCTCTATTTCTTTTCGCTCGTCCTCACTGAGTGATTTGGCTATCCCTCCTGGGAGCCCGGAAACCGGGTGGGTGGCTTTTCCACCGAGCATCGCTGTAATCTTCTGTCCGTAAGCCCTATGCTTTATCACCTCCTTTGCCACTTCCAAACCAGCCTTCTTGATGACCCCAAGGATGTTCCTCTCCCCCGGAGGTGCCTCCGGCCCGACGACGAAGTCCGGCCCCCCTAGGTAGAAGAAGTGGAGGGTGTGATCGTATATCATGTAACCACAATACATCAGCTCCCTCAACTTCTTCGCCGCGCTCGGAGGGTCGACGCCAAACGCTGCATCCAGCGCTTTGGTGGAACACATGTGGTGGGCAACCGGACATACTCCACATATCCTAGAGGTTATCTGGGGCATCAGCTCTGCCCTCCTGCCCTCACAGAAGCGCTCAAATCCCCTTAGTTCGGGGATCTGAAGGTACGCGTTCTCCACGTTCCCCTTCTCATCCAAAAAGATCGAGATCTTCCCATGTCCTTCGAGTCTCGTAATTGGATCTATGGTAACTACTTTGCTCATTTGCGCATCACGCTCCTCCTGAGGATTGAGGCCGGTAAACTGTACATGTAAAATGTGCCCACCGGATCCACCACTTGAGATACCAATCTTTCGGGGTCGTATCCTTCCTCCTTTTCTTGCTCCACACCCAAGATAGAGGAAAGAGCGCTTATCATCGCCGCTCCTTGGTCGATTTCGTTCGGACATGGTCCCTGACATCCCGTACAGGGCATGTTGCCACTCGGACACCTCGCTCCACAGCCCCCGCGCGTGGCCGGCCCTAAACATATCACTCCCTGCACCAAAAAGCACTTCTCCGGATCTAGGTCGGCCTCATAGGGCCTTTTGACCTCAGAGATGCTCAACTTCTCGGGTTTCGTTTCATTCCTAGGGCAGTCGTCACACACGGATCTCTGGGGGAGGAGGATGGAGCCCTTGGGCGGAAGCTCACCCTTGACTATGGCCTCAACCGCTTGGAGAATCAGCTCAGGAGTGGGAGGACAACCCGGCAAGTAGTAATCCACATCCACCGTTTGGGCTAGGGTCTTCACCGTGTCATAAAACTCTGGTAACCTCAGTTCTCCCTCCCTGACCTTCACGTAAGTCTTGGGGACGACCCCCGAAGGATTCTCGGTTGAGGGGGATTCCAGATAGGCCCGTTGGAATACTTCCTCCCGATCGGCTAAGTTTGCTAGGCCTGGAATCCCTCCCATGCAAGCGCAAGAACCGAACGCTACCATCACCTTCGACTTTTTCCTCAAAAGCTTGGCGATGTGTTCTTGCTCCTCGGTTCGGATCGCTCCATTGAAAAAACACACATCTATGTGTCCATCCGGCATCGCCTCAACATCTTTGTATTTGAAATCTAGTGCCACCGGCCAGAAGAGGATATCCGCAGCCTCAACCACATCTAAAATTTTTTCATCGATGTCTAGGACTGCTATCTCACACCCCCCACAACTCGCAGCCCAGTAGAATGCGAACTTCAATTTTTCTTTTTTTACCGCTTTCATGCCAGTTTTTTTTGCTTTCCTCTTCGGCATCTCCCGAAACCTCTCCCCGTTATCAGGATTTTAACTAAAGGTTTTCGCAAGTCTGTCTTTTAAGTTTTATGGTCTTTCCGGGTTTGTCAAAAAATACCATTGGAAACGAGGCATGTCAACTACCGCACCGCTGAAGCGGTGGGCTTCCTCTTCGACGACCAGGGCTCGATCCCCCTTGGAAGGGGGGTTACGGGGGTCTTGGTCTCCAGGCGTTCGTTCGGGCCGTTAGCTGTACTTTCCTATAAATGAAAGTTTTTTAGCATCCCCCCCAAAGAATCTAGATATAATTGTGGTGGTTTGTCGTACCCAAAGTGGTTTTCGGTGAAGACGCCCTTGAATCTCTGGAGGGAATGAAGGGGAGAAGAGCCCTCGTAGTGACAGACAAAACCATTCGCGGGCTGGGATTTGTTGATACCGTCATCAAGCACCTGAAAAAAGCGGGGATGGAGACTAAAGTCTTCGATGAAGTAGAGCCGGAACCATCCATTGAAAACGTGATGAAAGGAGTTGAGATCGCCAGGGAGTTCTCCCCCGACTGGTTCGTCGGTTTGGGGGGAGGATCATGTATGGACGCTGCAAAAGCGATGTGGGTTCTGTACGAGAGACCCGATCTCCGGATTCACGACATAACCCCGATGACAGAACTCGGGCTGAGGAAGAAGGCCAGACTCGCATGTATCCCCACTACGAGTGGGACGGGCTCCGATGCGACTTGGGCTGCCGTGATCACCGACAAACAAGAATCGTTCAAAATGGAACTCTCGTCGAGGGAACTCGTGGCAGATCTATCGGTGGTCGATCCAAAGCTGACATTGAAAATGCCTCCCCAGCTCACCGCGGCCACCGGGATGGATGCTCTCACCCATGCCATCGAAGCATACGTTTGCCAGTGGAGAAACGATTTTTCTGATGCTATGGCGATAAAAGCCATCCAGCTAGTGTTCAAATACCTCCCTAGGGCCTATGAGAACGGAGAGGATGTAGAGGCTAGGGAGCGTATGCACATCGCCGCGACGATGGCGGGGATGGCGTTCAGCAACTCTCAAGTCGCTTCCACCCATGCCATGGGGCATGCATTCGGTGCGGTATTTCATATCCCCCACGGTAGGGCGGTAGGCTTGTTCTTGCCCTACGTCATGGAATACAGCTCTAAGGTGGTGATGAACCGATTTGCCGAAATCGCAGAAGCAGTGGGAATAAAGGCCAAAACCGGGGAGGAGGCCACCAAGAGACTCATAGAATGCATCAAAGACATGAGGAAGAAGCTCAAGGAGCCCCTATCCGTAAAGGAGATGGGAATAAGCGAGGAAGACTACGAGGCAAGGCTGGATGAACTGGTGACGAAATCGTGCCAATCCGCGTGCACTTTCGTCAATCCACGTGTACCGGGAGAAGAAGACTACAGAAGACTTTTCCTTTACGCGTTCGAAGGGAAAGAAGTAGACTTCTAGCCCATTTGTTTCATCGCGTTTTCGGCAGCGCTAACGAGCTGGTAAGCTATAGGAGAAGCTGTTAGTGCTGGATGGGTGCCCATCTGAAACTGGGCGATATCGTTTGCAGTCATCCGGTGAAGAATGCATGCGCCCACCACGTTTATCAATTCACCCACACCCCATCCTCCCATGACCTGACCACCCAACAGAACCCCCGTGTCTTTATTGAACGTCAATCTCATCTTCGTCTCCTTCATCTCGGGCATTCCCCCTGGATGCCGATCCGGGGCTACAGCCTCCCCGACCACCACTTCATACCCGCTCTGCTTCGCCAGCCTAGCCGATAAACCTGCTGAGGCGAAAGAGGTGTCCCCTATCCTCGTGGAGAATACCCCTATCACGCCTGGGTTCTCGCGCTTCGCTTTAAACAAATTACAACCCGCCACGCGGGCTTCCAAAGTGGCTACGGAGGCTAAGAGGGTTCTAGCCGGCTCCCCGGTGAAGAACGACTTCTTTTCAGTGCAGTCCCCGCAAGCGAAGATATTCGGATCTGAAGTTCTCATATGATTGTTCACCTTGATCGCCCCCGTGGCGCCCATCTCTAATCCCGCCTCCTTTGCGAGCTGTATGTTTGGACGAACCCCAATAGCCACGAGCACGGCATCCGCCTTCAGCTCTTTCCCACTGGCGAGCTTGACTCCGGTGACCTTCTTATCCCCCGTGAACGACTCGACCCTCTCATTCGTCAACACCTTTACCCCATTTTGGGAAAGGATTCCCTCAGCTCCAGAACAAAAGTCCTCGTCAAAACCGCTCAGCATCAAGCAGTGGGGAAGCATCTCTATGATCGAAACGTTCAGTTTCGGATTCTTCCTACACTCATCCGCAAACTCCACCCCTATGAATCCTCCGCCCACTATCACGAGATCTTGGATCTCTTTGAGCGTCTCCAAGAAGCGTTGGAGATAATCGACATCCTTCTTCGCCACAAAGATATTTTCTTTATCGATCCCGGGTATAGGAGGCACCGCGGGTACAGAACCTGTCGCCAAGATGAGTCGGTCGTACCCTATTTTTTCCCCGGATGCGGTGGAGAGCTCCTTTTTATCCCTATCCACAGACTTCACCTCATCGATCAGAACCTGGATACCGTTCTTCTCCAAAATCGCATCAGGAATGAGGTTCTTCTCGGGGGATCCAACGGTCCCGAAGATGTACGGGATTCCACACGGGATCAGGACTTTTTTTTCTTTCCTTATCAAGAGGACTTCCTTTTCAGGATAGTGAATCTTAGCGGTCAGAGAAGCCGTAATACCAGCTGCACTCCCACCCACTACCACTACATCAATTTTTTTCATTTGAACACAATTCCAAAGAGAGTAAATAAACTTTTCGATTGGTGATTGGTAAGATTGGTAACGGATCCCGATTGCTTCGAGGGAAACACGAGGCGGGAGCAAATCTTGGCGGCCCCATCCCTAGATTAAGGTCCGATGAAAAAATTGAAAAATCAATTTAAGTTCAGAGCGCAGAGTTTATAGGAATGGTGAAAAAAAAGAGGAAACCCAAGAAAAAGTCTGAGATATTCGAGAAAAATCCTGGGCTCAAGGAGTTCATCAAGCGAATATCTGGAAACCAAGGAATCGTGGTAATTTCGAATCTCTGGGGAAAGGAGTTAACAGACGAAGAACTAGCCAAGCTGACCGATCTCAAGATCAACTTAGTCAGACGAATCTTGTATGACCTTTACGAAAATCGAATAGTCAACTACAGGAGGTCTAGGAATGAGAGCAATGGATGGTACGTCTACCACTGGCACGTAGAGATAGAGAACGCGATGGAAAACTTTCAATCCATTCAAGCGGAGCTCCTTAGAAAGTTGGAGGAGAGGTTGGAATACGAACGAAATCATATGTTCTTCGGTTGCAAACATGGCTGCCCAAAAATCACTTTCGAGGAAGCCACGGAGCTGGAGTTCAAGTGCCCCCACTGTGGGGAGGCACTCGAATTCATGAACAATGAGGGTGTGGTCTCGAGTCTCGAATCCCAAATCAAATCCCTTAAAGAGAATTGGGGGGAAAGGCTTCAAGTTAACCCGTGAGAAGGCCTTCTCGCTTCTAAGGGAGGCCGGATGTCAAGAAAGCGTCATCAGGCACTCCTTGGCCGTTGAGAAGAAGGCCGTAGAACTCGCTGAACTCGTGAAGAAAAGAGGATATGAGGTCGATGTCGAACTCGTGAGGCTGGGTGCCATCCTGCACGACATAGGTCGGTCCAAGACCCATGGGATAAAACACGGGATAGAAGGGGGCAAGATCCTTCGAAAATTGGGATTACCTAAATTATCGAAATTCGCAGAAAATCACCTCGGGGCGGGGATACCCAGGGAGGAGGCGGTAAAACTCGGTCTTCCAGCGAGAGACTTCATGCCCCGAACGATCGAAGAAAAGATTGTAACTTATGCCGATAAGCTCATCGAGGGAAATCAGGTAGTCGAGATAGGCCAAATCTTGAAGAGGTTCGAATCTGAACTCGGGAGCACCCACCCAGCGATCACGCGTCTCAGAAAGCTTCATGAAGAGGTCATGAGAATGAGTAGGGGTGGATGAGTGGAATACAGGGTTAAAGACATCAGACTCGCACCGAAGGGAAGGATGATGATCGAGTGGGCCAAACGACACATGCCGGTACTGGAAGAGATCAGGAAGGAATTTTCGAGGTCCAAACCTCTCAAGGGGCTTAGGATAGGTGCTGCCCTCCACACCGAGGCCAAAACCGCTGTGCTCATTCTCACCTTAAAAATGGGGGGTGCTGAAGTCGCCGTGACGAGCTGTAACCCGCTCTCAACGCGTGACGAGGTCGCAGCAGCCCTAGCGAAGGAGGGGGTGCGTGTCTATGCCTGGAGGGGGGAGAGTGAAAGAGATTACTACACGAACCTGCGGAGGGTGCTCAACATGGAACCGGACATCCTCATAGACGATGGTGCTGACCTAGTGTCGGAAGCCCATCATATACCAAGGATCGTGGAGCGGGTGATAGGGGCATGTGAGGAGACGACCACAGGGGTTAACCGTCTTCGAATCATGGAATCCCGAGGTGAACTCAAGTTTCCGGTAATAGCGGTGAACGATTCACCTGCAAAGAGGTTCTTCGACAACCGGTTCGGCACAGCAGAATCGACGCTCCAAGCCTTAATGGGGTTGACCAACACCCTGATAGCCGGAAAAAACGTTGTCGTCGTCGGATATGGATTCGTGGGAAGAGGGATAGCCTCCCGCGCCAAGGGGATGGGGGCAATTGTAACTGTGGTGGAGACCGACCCCATAAAGGCCCTTGAGGCAAGTATGGAAGGGTTCAAAGTCACCACCATGACCGAAGCCGCCAAGTACGGAGACATATTCATAACGGCTACCGGAAGCTTTCACGTAATCCGAGAGGAACACATGAAATTGATGCACGACGGTGCCATTCTCTGCAATTCAGGCCACTTCGATGTGGAGATAGACGTAGAAACTCTATCAAGGATCTCGACGAGACGCAAGCGGGTGCTTGAGGATGTGGAAGAATTTGAGTTAAAGGATGGAAAACGGTTGTATCTTCTGACCGAGGGAAGGCTCGTGAACCTAGCGGGAAAGCGGTCGCTCGGCCACCCCATGGAGATCATGGATATGAGCTTTTCCCTCCAAGCCTTGGGTGTGGAGTACCTAGCGAAACACGGGAGGAGGATGGAGGCCAAGGTTCACGAAGTTCCTGATACAATAGATCGAAGAGTGGCTGAACTGAAGCTGAGGGCTTTGGGGATAAAGCTAGAAAGGCAAACAGCCGAACAACGAGAATACCTGAAATCTTGGGAAAGAGGAACCTGAGCTCAGGCTAGCTTGTACACCTGATCTTTCTCCCTGACACGCTGGATAACTTTTAATCCGATCGACTGCCCGGCCCCGGCTGACTGAACATTCTGATGCTCTATCTGCATTGACTCCACCGTTTGCTGGAAATTCGTGGTAGGGCCTTCGATGGAGATCTTGTCTCCCACTCTGAGCTCATCCGAAAGTTCTACCACGGCAACTCCTATTTTATTGAAGTAATGGGTAATCTTCCCCACGAGCTTCTTTTCCCCCATACTCTCGTTTCAAGTTAGGATTCAGACATTTTAACCTTTGGTCTTTGAGCCAATCCTCCAGCAGGGGTCGTCTGGAGAACGAAGACTGAGAACCTATATGTGGAGAAGAGGATGAACTTAGGAGATGGAACTGAGTGAACTCCTTCAGAGACTGAATAACCTGAAGAGAACCCCCCGCACTGGGTGGATATCATGCAACATTCCGCTGGGGCTTGTGGAAGATGTGGCCCAACACTCATTCGAGGTCACGTCACTTACCCTCCTCCTCTGCATCGAACTCGAAAATAGGGGGAGGAGGATAGACAGGGGGAAAGCGCTCTCGATGGCGGTACTCCACGACTGGCCGGAAACGATGACTGGCGACCTTCCACGCTCTGCAACCGATTACCTGGAAAAGAACGTGAAGGAAAAAATTGAGAGAAAAGCTATGGAAAACATCCTAGCGGGGATACTTGGAGGAAGGGAATTGACGAACTTGTGGGAGGAGTATTTAGAGAAGAAGACCGATGAGGCCAAAATAGTTTATATAGCTGATCGATTCTCGATGTTAGTCCAAGCCCTAAAATATTGGGAAAGCGGGAACCGCTCCCGGAGACTAGAAGAGCTCTGGTTAGACGTGGAAAGGGAGCTTAAGTCAGAACTCAGATATTTTCCAGAAATTCGAGCCATCCTCTCGAAGCTAAGGAGGGGATTCACTCAGATTCGCTGACGCCCGTCCCTTACCCAGAGCGGCCCTACTCCCCTAGGAGACCCCTAGAGACGGGAGGGAGCACCGCTGCCCCGAACCCCAGCCCGATTGCCAAAGAAATCGTTCTGGACACATGACGGAGACCTCCTGCCGAGAGGCCAAGACGAGATCTCTAATCCAAAGCTCGAGATCTAAAAGCACCGCGGGAGAGAGGGCCTCTACCATCTTCTACTTCCCGTGATGCAGATCTTCCTGAGAGGACACTTCCCACATCTCGGGTAGCGAGGAAGACATATCTCCCGACCGAAGAGGACCAGCCCCCTGTTTATGAGGTGCCAGTGATCAACAGAAAAAATGCGTTGGAGTGTCTTCCTCACCTCCTCCAGATCGGCATTCTCCCTTACGAGTCCCAACCTCTTACTCACACGGTTCACGTGGGTATCTACTGGGATCGTGGGCTCATTCAATCCGTAACACAAAACCACATCTGCCGTCTTCGGTCCCACTCCGGGGAGCCTCATCAGGGCCTCTCTAGAGGTCGGAACTTTACCTCCGTACTCTTTCACGATCGTCTCAGCCGTTCGCTTGATGTTCTCCGCCTTCTGCTTCACCAAGCCTGCTGCTTTTATGAGTTTTCGTAACTTGGGAAGGGGGAGGGAGGAGATTTCCGCGGGGGTGGAGGCGACGGCGAAGAGCGATCTAGAAGCCTCATCCGTGTTTTCTTCCCTCGTGCGCTGGGACAGAATACATGCGATTAGGACTTGGAAAGGGTCAGAGTACCACTTCTCCATTATCCTCCTTCCATATCTTTTCTCCAACATATCCACTACTGCTCTCACCCTCGTGTCTCTCAACCTATCGGACCTCTCTCATCTTCGATTTTGAAGTAACATCCCGTGAGCTCACATACTACTTTGGCCAAAGCGTGGTAGCACATATCTACTCTCGCTCTCCCCGTAACTACGTTAAGCACATAATCTTTACAACTACAGAGCGAGCGCACGATCTCATATTCTTCTGTCTTCCCCCTGACGAACCACCTTTTACCCCTCCTCACCACCTTTCCTTCTTTGATAGCCCTGAGTGCATGCCTCCCCCGTGATCCATACAACTCCACTATCGCCTCCTCAAGCTCGGGCGTGAGCTTTCCCTCCCTCCTCAACCTCAGGAAGAGCTCCTTCCTCCTCGCCTTGAAATTTTCCCCCCGCCTCTCTCCACCCATTCCACAACTCTCTCCCACCCGATAAATAAGAATCTAGATCCAACGTTGGCTGAACAAAAAGGATCAGGCTTTCTCGACTCTTACCTTTTCTCCAGACTTAGCCTTTCTCAAAATCGTCGGATCCCCCTCGATTTTTCCGACCACGTTCACGGGACCATAGGCTCTGGGTTTCTCATCCACGCTCGAAGGGGTTCTCCCGAAGAACAAACAGAGCGCCCTCCCATCCGGCCAGTAAGCGACATCCCCCACCTCCACTTCGACCTTACTATTCTCTTCTCCCATCTCCACAGGAATTTCGAAGTAAATCTCGTCCCCCCACTTGCTCACCGTGGACTCGAATGGAAGGGAAGCCCATATCCCTTCGATCGTTCTAGGATTTTCACCTGAGAGTCCAACTCTTATCTCACCCACCGATTTCAAGAGAATCTTAAGCACGTGCATTCCCACCACTCAGATGATGAGCGATGCGAAAAGGAGTGTGACCATCGACATGAGTTTTATCAGTATGTTTAAAGAAGGCCCGGAAGTATCTTTAAAGGGGTCGCCCACCGTGTCTCCAATAACCGCCGCTGCATGAGCCTCGCTTCCCTTCCCCCCCAGATTTCCCTCCTCTATATATTTCTTCGCGTTGTCCCATGCCCCACCCGAGTTAGCGAGGGTAACAGCAAGCAAGAATCCCGTGACGATGGCCCCCGCGAGCAGGCCACCAACACACTCGGGACCGAGTGATAACCCCACCACGAGCGGAGCCGCAACGGCCATGATCGCTGGAGGAGCCATGTTCTTCAGGGCCGCGTTCGTGCTTATTCGAATACACTTGTTGTAATCTGGTTTGGCCTTCCCCTCCATCAAGCCCTTGATACTCTTGAACTGCTTCCTCACCTCCATCACTATCAACGAAGCCCCTGAACTCACCGCCCTCATCGTGAGAGCGCAGAACACGAATGGAAGCACGGCCCCTATGAATATCCCTATGAGGACCACGTGATCGGTCAGGGCTAGTGTCACTCCTTCACCCTGCTCGGTGAAAGCCGTGAAGAGGGCGAGGGCTGTGAGGGCTGCCGACCCTATCGCAAACCCTTTCCCTATCGCCGCGGTGGTGTTTCCCACAGCATCCAGCTTCTCTGCCCTCCGCCTCACTTCCGGCCTCATGTGTGCCATCTCCGCTATCCCGGCTGCGTTGTCCGCCACGGGGCCATATGTGTCAGCCGCGAGGGTCGTTCCCAGGGTGCTGAGCATCCCAACCGCTGCTACGGCTATCCCATAGAGTTCCGAGAAATACCATGAAACCCCAATTGCTACCACCACCGCGACCACCGGAATCGCGGTGCTGAGCATGCCCATTGAAAACCCGGAAACGATGGTGGTAGCAGGACCTGTGGTGGTGGCCTTAGCGATGGACAGCACTGGCGGAAACCTGCTTTCCGTAAAGTACTCAGCGGAGAGCCCGATGACGATCCCCGCCAACAGCCCGGAAAGCACCGAAAAGAACACCTCCACTTTTCCCAAGTACCAGTAGGAAAGTAAGAAAGCCAAAATTCCGACCAAGATAGTACACCCGAACACGCCGCGGTTGAGGGCGGAGTGAAGGGCTCCTATACTCGCCCTCCCGGTCGACCTCACGAAGCTCCAAGCGAGAATCGAACTCAGTATTCCAACCCCCGCGAGCATCAGGGGAAAGAGCACCGCCTTTTCCTCCGCTATCATGGCCCCGCCGAGGGTAACGCCCCCCACACCTATCACCATGGCTGAGATGATGGAACCAACGTAAGATTCGAACAGATCCGCACCCATTCCCGCCACATCACCCACGTTGTCCCCCACGTTGTCCGCTATCACGGCCGGATTACGGGGATCGTCCTCCGGTATCCTAGCCTCAACCTTTCCCACAAGGTCTGCACCCATATCGGCAGACTTCGTGAAGATTCCGCCACCCACTCTGGCGAAGAGAGCTATGGAACTAGCTCCGAACCCGAAGCCCACCAACATCTTCGGATCACCCACGAGGTGGTACATCAAACTTATTCCGAAAAGACCAAACCCGACGACACACATCCCCATAACTGTGCCACTCGAGAATGCGAGCTTAAGGCCTCTGCCTATCCCCCTCCTAGCCGCTTCCGCAGTTCGGGCGTTCGATTTCGTCGCCACCCTCATCCCAACGTTCCCGGCTAAGGCTGAGAGAAGGGCACCCACCACGAAACATACGCTCGTTTCGAATCCCTTGAACGCCCACAGGATGAGGGCCATAATGAGCGCGTATACGGAGATTATCCGATACTCACTGTTCAAAAAAGTCATGGCACCTTGATATATCGTGTCCGAGAGTTCCTTCATGAGGGGGGTACCGGCAGGCTTTCTTAGGATCCAAATGATGAGGCCCAGTGCGAAGACCATCCCGGCAATCGCCATCGACATGCAGGCTAGCAATTCGTGCTGCATGTTCGTCTAGGAGTTTTGAATTTTCAACTTTAAAAGTTAGTTGATGAGCCCGAACGAGTAAGCATTTTATGAGTAGATTCCCTACTCAATGAGATGGAGGTAAGGGTTGGAAAAACTTTGATCAGACTCGTAAGAGGTGACATCACAGAGCAGGAGACGGATGCCATAGTCAACGCCGCTAACCCAAGCCTCATGGGTGGAGGAGGGGTAGACGGGGCAATACATCGAAAGGGTGGGCCGAAGATCTTGGAGGAGTGCAAGCGAATAAGAGAGCTCGAATGGCCTGGAGGGCTCCCAACGGGTGAAGCCGTCATCACCACGGGGGGAAACTTGAAGGCCAAGTACGTGATCCACACGGTCGGACCCATATGGAGAGGGGGCAACAAGCGAGAACCCCAGCTGCTCGCAGAGGCTTATCGCAACTCCCTGAAGCTCGCAGTCAAGAAGGGCCTCAAAACCGTATCATTTCCGTCCATAAGCACGGGAGCGTACGGATACCCTGTGGATAAAGCCAGCCGCATCGCCTTGCAGACGGTGAAGGAGTTCGTGAAGAAAGAGGGAGGACTAAAAGAAGTCGTCTTCGTTCTATTCAGCGAAAACGATTTGAAAACTTACGAAGAAGCCGCGAGAGAAGTCTTTGGAGAGTCAGACGGGTGAACTCCGCCAGACCGTCGCGCCTCGCTCCCGAACACCTGTGGAGTGAGCTACTCCTCCCTCACGGAAGGAGCTCCTCCGACCGTGCCTTCACGGCTTGGGGAACTCCAGCACGGGACCCTTTACGGAGACCTCTGTCCCAGAGGCGTCCCCGACAAAGAAATGTCACCAAAAGTGTGTATATGAACTGCGGGAAGATCGCCT
>JAPDJF010000025.1 GCA_029259185.1 Hadesarchaea archaeon | reverse complement strand
TCGATTACATCGACGACTTCCAGTTTGTTTGTTACGCAGTAGCTCAGCAGCCTTTCTCTCTGCCTGTTCAGGTTCCCGGCATCCTGCTGTTTCTTTGCCGAGACCCTCGCGTAAATGGCCACTCCGGCGGGTCTTCTTTCCACAACACCCATCAATCTGTCCAGCTCCGCCTTCTCCACGTATCGATGTTTTCCAATCCTCACTCCCCTTATCACTCCTTGATCGATGTACTTCCGTAGCGTATGGGGGTGTAATCCCGTGTACTCGGCGGCCTCCTTCATTCTCATTAGTACCATCAATTTGTATTAGTATTTGTGAAGATATCGGCAACTGTTACTCACCTCCTCATAAACTTTCAAAGTCAGCTTAGCCGTTCTATCCCAACTGAATTTTTTTGCCGTGGACATTCCCTCCCGACTCAAGCGCTCGGCCAGCTTCCGGTCACCGAGCAGTCGAACTATCGCGCGCGCTAAGGAGCGAGGATCGTTGGGCTCGAACATCAAACAATTCAGTCCATCCTTCACGAACTCTGAAATCCCTCCAACCCTCGGACAGACCAAGGGGGTACCCACCGCCATGGATTCGACTGCAGCTAATCCGAATGCCTCAACAGTCGAAGGCAAGACGAAGACATCCGCCGCCGCCATCAACTCGGCGACTTCTTCATGCAACAACGGGCCGAGCAACTCAACTCGTTCCTCCAACCCCCTCCCCTTCACCCAGCTACGCAGTCTCCACCCCTCGGGACCCCATCCCGCCACGGCCAACCTCACATCCGGAAATTCTGCTATCACTAAGTCAAAAGCTTCAAGGAGGACGCGGATACCCTTCCTCCTGACCAACCGGATGGCAGTCGCGACGAGACGATCCTCCCTCTTGAGCTCCAATCTCTCACGCATCAATTTCCCCCCCACCCGAGAGTTAAACTTCTGAGGGTCGACCCCATTGGGGACGACCACGGTTTTGCTCGCGGAAACTCCCAAAGCATGGCAGAAACTTTCCACTGATTTACTCACGGTTATCACCCTATCAACGCGACGCAGAGTGAAGAGGACGGGGAAGTAGATGGCTCTCCATGCACCCCATGCCTTGTGGATGGAATGACATGTGACGACGGATGGGATGGCTCGCTTTCGGGCGGAGTGAATCGCTACCAGCGACATGGTGGAATAAATATCCTGTCCGTGTACGACATCGAAGCTTCCGTGCTTTATGTACTGGTAAAGATCCCTGAAGAGTTTTAGAGACACCTCCCTGTTCGCCCTAGGAAGCGAAAATCCTTTCAAGCGTTTGATCCTGGCCCCCCCAACCTCCTCTTCATGTGTGGGTCCCTCACGGGCACGGGTGATAACCACGGGCTCAACCCCAAGCTTGGCTAAGGCTGAGCTGAGCTGAGTCGTGTAGACGGACGCTCCGCCTATCTCTGGATAGAACTCGTCGCAGACCATCGCGATCCGCATCTTCCCCTTATTTTGAAGGGTTATTCACTCTAAAAACATCCTCCGGAGGGATGGGCTGCGCCGTCCTAAAATCCCACATCAACCCGGCACGGATTTTTCTGGATGCGAAGTACACCGGGGTTGCTCGATTTAACGGATCACCCAACCCCCCGTGCTCCCGCTCGGTTAGCGGATGCGTGACGAAACGTGCGGGGCTAACGGATTGCACCTTCTTTAACCCATGATTCTCGGATCTCAAGCGATTTACGGGGGGTGACCGAAGGTATCCCAAAAGTGACGCGGTTTGATATCGGTAGCGTCACGTCGCCCTCCATGCCCGAACGCCAAGATAAGAGAGTACACCTGCCCCCACCACGGTGCTCAGCACAAAAGATATCATCCTCTCTATGAGGGTCGCCGCTAATGCAAGCCCGAATGGAACTCCGAAAAATGTGAAGATGGATATCATCGTAGCCTCCACCAAGACGAGCCCCCCTGGGAGAAAGGGGATTAAACCCACGAGGGTGGGGAGAGAAGAGGATAGGAGTAACATTGCCAGCCCAGGACGGTATCCCAGTGCTAAGAAAACCAGCAAAATGCGAACCATATCTAGGATCCAGATGAAGATGGTGAGAGCAGCAAGGGAGAAAACACACTTCCACCTGCTCATCACCTTGTACGAACATGAGTATGTGTCCGAGATCGCCCTGAAGATCTTGAGTTTGCTCTTTCCCATCCTGACCATCCTCAACAACACGGTTACGAATTTGCTCAATTTCCGGATTCCGACTTTGTTTTTGACGAGATATATCACGATGGTGAGGGGGAGAACCAAGAGGAGGATCCAACTACCGATGATCATCCAAAATACGTGAGACGGACCACCACTGAAGACCAGCAACAACCCAAACATCAGGAAAGAGACCACGACTGGAAAATCGAAGAGGTGTTCCACGAGAGTGGTGGCGAAGGCCGATGAGTAGGGAACCCTCCTCAGTTTTCCAACCAAGTAAACCCTCCCGAGCGGATCCGCCCCACCACGCATGACCGGGGTGATGTTATTGATGAAAACACTCCCGGTGAGAATCATGTAAAGATCTTTGATCCCCACCCGCGAACCCACAAAAGAGAGGGACACGTTCCACCTGAGTGCCCAAACCACCACGCTGAAAAAGTAAATACATATCGCGAATCCCACCATCAAGAAGTCCGCATGTCTTAGCGCGTCAATCATCGAGTACAGATCTTCCCCAGCGATTAGCATGAGGGTCAGGACGAAAACGGCTCCGATGAATAAGGGAAGGAGCAACCTTCTTCTCCGTCCACTCTTGGAAATCACGTGAGCCCCCTTTTCCTATATATTTTTGGCATTAAAACGAAAAAGATATGGCATCGGTGCTCTTCATCTATCCACCCATAAGCTTCCGAGAGCGTAGCGCCCTCTCCGCCTATTCCCCCCCACTTGGCATACTTTACCTATCTGCGATTTTGGAGAGGGAAGGTCACGAAGTCCATGTGATAGACGCTGAGGCCGAACGCTTGTCATTGGCCGAACTGGCGGGGAGGATAAAAACCATAAACCCTGATGTGATAGGAATCACCTGCCTCACCCTCACCCTCGATTCATGCAAGCACATCGTGAGAGTAGCCAGAAAGCATTCGGATGCATACATCGTGGTAGGTGGGCCCCACATTTCTGTGAGCCCGCCCGAGTACCTAGAAGAGATAGATGCCGACGCCTATGTGGTCGGGGAGGCGGAAGCTGAGATATGTGAGATAATCAAGGAGAGACCGAGAGGGATAATCTACGCAAAAGAGACACACGACATAGACTCATTGCCGTTCCCCGACAGGGGGCTCGTCTCCCATGTGGAATACGGAAAGTTCTATGGGATGCAAGCGGTGGGGAAGGTCACGGGCATCTTAACGACAAGAGGCTGTAGGTACGGATGCACCTACTGCAACCGACCTAAAAAGCTGGGATTCAGGGTTCGCTCTCCCCATGAAATCCTACGAGAGCTGAAGGAACTCGATAGGGAGGGTTTTGATTCGATATGGATAGCCGATGACAACTTCACCAACAATCCAAAGGTGGTGATAAAGCTGGCAGAACTCATGAAGAGGAATGGTCTCAAGTTTCACTTCTTCGGCCAAGCGAGGGTAGATGTGCCTAGCAGGGTGCTTTATCGGAGCATGCGCGATATGGGGGTACTGGCCCTGAGCTACGGGGTGGAATCTGTGGTGCCAGAGGTTGTGAGATGGTACAACAAGACGAGATATCCGGAGAAGTGGCCAGAATATGTGAAGAAGTCCTTGAAGTTGTGTGATGAGTATGGAATCGTCTTTTTGGGCAGTCTGATATTCGGTGCCCCCATGGAAACCAAAGAGCATATGGAGTACTCGATAGAGTTCTTGGAGAAAGGGGGTGCAGATTTCATCAATGGAAACATTCTGCTCTACATGGTCGGATCCGCCATATGGAACTGGGCCAGGAAACTAGGGAAGGTGAGGCCGAACCAATTCGTGGCCACCGCACCTGAACTCGGACTCACTCCTTACTCCACCGAAGAACTCCAAGAACTCTGCAACCGATGCGCGGACTTCTCGAAGCGAGAAGGTTGGAAAAGCGCGTTCAGGAAAGTACTGAAACGGAGGGAGTTCGGGCTGATATGGTTCGGCATCAAAAGGTATGTAGGGAACTACCTGCACATACGGAAGCTGCGCAGGGAAGTTTACGGGTATGGGTATGGAAAGAAATATACGACCGAAATTTGAGGGGTTCAGATGCCCAAGAGAACCATAAGCAGGGAACTGTTGAATATCCTAGCATGCCCGGTGTGTAAGAAAGATCTCAAACTCAAGAAAAACGAGCTGATATGTACTGGATGCTCGAACCGTTATCCTATCGTGGATGGCATCCCATACCTCCTCCCCCCCGAACTCATGCCCGAGAAGTACAGGAGGGGGAAGAGGGCAAGATCCAGACGTTGATTTCAAGACCCGTCAAGTCTCAAGCGTTATTTTCACCAAACCCTTTGGATCCCTAAGAAGATCTACGAAGTCCCGAGAGATGTCCCCAGCCGCTTTGTTGGCCCTCACCATGAGGGTCCTCCCGCAAATGAATGAACTCTTACGCAAAACGATATCCAGCGGATGATCTAGTGGAAGTTCGGGATGCCCCCAGCCTTCAACGATCTCCACAACTCCTTGAACCTCGAGCTTCGCCTTTACACGAGATCCCAACCTCAGCCTATGCTTGAACCCCTCCCCCAAATCCACGACCGCCTTGTCCGCCCCCACCGCCACTATGCAGTCCCCTCGGGGGCTCACCTCTTCCTCTTTAGTTATCATGAGAGTGGTGGGATGTCTGGCCGTTATCGAAGGGTGTCCTCTCGCGAGCACTACCTCAACTATTTTTTCCATCTACTCCTTAATGAGTAGTGGGATATTTCTGACTTTCGAGGTCGAGAGAGAGAAAATGGTTGAGTTCTTGATCCGCTGTGGGGTTCTCCACCGAGCTGAGGTTATCGAGGCTTTCGAGAGGGTACCGAGGGAAGAATTCGTGCCGACCAATCTCAGGAAATACGCATACCAAGATACGCCTCTCTCCATAGGCCACGGACAGACGATTTCTGCTCCGAGCATGATCGCCATTATGCTCGAATCCCTCGACTTGGAAAAGGGACAGAAGGTTTTGGAGATAGGAACGGGCTCGGGGTACAATGCCGCCCTGCTAGCCGAAATCGTGGGGAAAGCTGGAAGAGTGATCTCCATCGAACGCATACCGGCGATCGCAGAATTTGGAAAAAAAAATCTCAAGAAGACTGGATACGGAAACGTCAAGGTCGTTGTAGGAGACGGGACGTGTGGATATGAGGAGGAAGCTCCGTGGGACAGGATCCTGATCACTGCATGCTCTCCCTCCTTCCCCCAGCCCCTGTTGGATCAACTGAGGATAGGTGGAAAGATTGGGGCACCCATAGGACACGTTTATTCTTTCCAAGTGTGGAAGGTCGCGAAAAAGGTGGGGGAGAGCGAGGTACGGATAAGAGATTTCACGCAGTGTTCTTTCGTCCCGCTGGTGGGGATGTACGGATGGAAGGAGGAATGACACTCCAGAGGACTTCGTTCAAAACCATTTCTCCAACGAACTCTGCTTTTTCTCCCCCTTTCCCTTCATTAGTTTTTGGATACCCACCTGAACCCTCTGCTCGGAGAAATCATGTTCCCCGCAGAGGAAGTCTTTGATCCCCTCCGGGTCCGGATCCCCCCACTTGAGCTCATAATCATCCGAAACCCCGGGCTCTAGGAATATCTTGCGTATTTCCTCCAGATCCACCCCGAGATCCATCCCTTCGAAAGCTCGTTCGAGCGATCCGTGCTTCTTCACGAACTCGAGCGCCTTCTTGGGACCCACCCCCTTAATTCCTTCGTTGAAATCCGTCCCCACAAGGATACCCACATCCACCAGTTGCTCCCTCGTTATCCCAAGTTCGGAGAGAACGCGTGTGAGCTCGATCACCTCTGGTCTGACTTCCACATAAACATCCTTCCCGGGCAGCTTCCTCCGACCAGTAATGGCCAAATTGCGCACGAGCACCGGTGCCCCGAAGAGGAGACTGTCAAAGTCCTGGCTTCCCACGGCCCATGCATCGCCCCGCCTGACCATGTGGGCTGCTTGCGCTTCCCCCTCTCCCGGAGCCTGAACCCACGGAAGGCCCATAAGGTTCAACAGGGTCTTCGCGTCCTTTATTACCCACTCATCAACCCGTGTGGCTTGCTCCGCATACTTCTTCGCGTCCTCGATCCTCCCCTCTTGGAGGGCCCTCGCCCACTCCCGGGCCGCTTTCTCCCTCAAAGCCCTCCTATCCTCTAACGTCTTCCTCTTAAGCCTCGGAGGTTCACCGTCGAACACATAAATGGGTGAGATCCCCGCTTCGATCAAGTTAGCTGTTCGATAAAAGAGACCTGAGAGATGGGAGGTCACCCTCCCCTTGGAGTCCCGAAGCGGTTCTCCATCTCGCTGCCGGATGATGGCTAGGAATTGGTATAGTGAATTCATCGCATCTATCGCCACCTTCTTTCCCCTAAGCTCCTCCAGCCCCATCTCGAGCTTCGGCAAGACCCCACCGAGCTGTACACCCATCAGAAAAGAAGAGGGAAGCCGAACTAATAAAAAACCCTCAATCCTCCCTAGACAGTTCCCTGATCACCGTTATGGGACAAACCCCTTTCTCAAACTCATAAGTTGCTATGTCGATCGAACTCGTCAAGTGCTTAGGGACTTCGATGAGGACCGGGGCCCCCATCGATATCTGAAGAGCCCTAGCCCCTATTATCCTGGCTTTTTCAAATTTGGTGTATTTTCTTATCGCAAATATATCTGATCCCTGACCGCAGTAACTACTCGAACCCAGCGCCGCCCTCAGCACCGGGGCCCTTCTCCTTTTCCTCTGTCTTGCCCGCTGCTATGACATCATCGATTCTGAGGATCATCTCCGCCGCCTCACTAGCCGATTTTATCGCCTGCAACTTCACCCTCACCGGCTCCATGATCCCCTTACTCATCATGTCCACTATCTCCCCGCTGACCACCTCGATCCCCATGGGTTCTCCGCCCGACTCCTCATGTTTTGCCCGGAGTTTCACAAGTATGTCCACCGGATCGAGGCCGGAGTTCTCGGCCAACGTCCTTGGTACGATTTCAATAGCATCAGCAAAAGCGTTCACGGCCAACGCTTCCCTACCGCCGAGCTCCTTTGAGTAGTCCCTGAGGGCCTTCGCCACTTCTATCTCTGAAGCTCCTCCACCCGGAAGTACTTTTCCATCCTCGATCGCTACACAGGCCACCGATATTCCATCGTGGACGGCTCGCTCGAGTTCATCGACCACGTGCTCCGTTCCTCCTCTGACCAAAATACTCACCGCTTTCGGATCCTTGCACCCCTCAACGAACACCATTTCCTCTCCAGCTACCTTCCTCTCCTCCACGAGTTCTGCCGAACCGAGATCGGAGGATCCGAGATCCTTCAAACTCATCACCACTCTCCCACCGGTGGCGTCAGCGAGCTTTTGCATGTCTGACTCCTTCACCCTCCTAACCGCCAGGATACCGGCTTTCGCGAGGTAGTGTTGGGCCATGTCATCTATCCCCTTCTGACAGAGAACCACATTAGCTCCGACCTTTTTCACTTGCTCCACCATGTCCGCAAGCATCTTCCTCTCCTCATCTAAGAAGCTCTTCAACTGCTCTGGATCCGTTATGTTGATCTTGGCATCCGTCTCCGTCTTCTCGACCTCAAAAGCACTGCTTATCAATGCTATTTTCGCATTCTCCACCCGCTTCGGCATTCCCGGGTGAACTACCTCTTTGTCGAGTACTATACCTTTGATGAGCTGGGAATCAGAGGAGGAACCACCTATCTTCTTCTCCACCTTTATCTTATCCCTATCCGCCTTCAGTTTCCCATTCTCTTCACGCACTATCTGCCTCGCAGCCTCAACGATTATATCGACGAGCTTCCCCCCTTTGATCTCAGACCCTTTACTGCTTATGGAGGTCGAAACGATCTTCTTGAGCAAATCGACATCGTCTTTCGACACTTTCTTGGCCATTCCATCGAAAACCTCTTGGGCTTTGGCCGCCGCTCTTCGGTATCCACTGGCGATGACTGTAGCATGGATATCTTGATCCAATAACTCTTCCGCTTTCTTGAGAAGTTCTCCCGCGAGTACCACAGCAGTAGTGGTGCCATCACCCACCTCGTCATCTTGGGTCTTCGCGACCTCCACCATCATCTTAGCCGCTGGATGTTCCACATCCATTTCCTTGAGAATCGTGACACCATCATTAGTTACCGTAACGTCTCCGAGGCTGTCAACCAGCATCTTGTCCATTCCCCTAGGACCGAGAGTTGTTCTAACTGCCTCCGCGACCACTCTGGCGGCCATTATGTTCATGCGCTGGGCGTCTCGCCCCAAGTACCTGGTGACTTTTTCAGGCAATATCAAGACAGGTGTTCCGCCCAGTTGTGCTGGAGTTGATGCCATCTCATACACCCCTTTAACTACATCACAATTAGAATCAAGATAAGTTGAAAACTTCCCATATAAAAGCGTTTCTGTTTTGGGTTATGAGGCGGTCACAAGGCAAAAATTGGGATGGTTGGGGTGCCACATGTTGTTTTGTTTGGCCCCCAGAATTTGTGTGCAAACTAAGGAATTTATGTGCAAGCAATAGTTTATGTGCAAAGCCCCATAACCCGTAAAGTTTATAACTAATTTCCTGAGATTGTCACAGTGGCCGCCTATGTCCTAGAGGGTGTTTGGTATGAGTGAGAGGGTTCAGAAGAATTCCTCCTATCTGAACTGTATCTCGACGACCGGTACTCTCACGAGGGTTAAGGATGTTAGCCCGACGAGCGGTATGTGCCCAATATGCATCAGGGATTGCTTGTTTCTCTGTGAGATCGGCCTCTCAGCTTTTAGGGGTAGGGAGGCGCTGTACCCCCTCTCAACGTACTATGGAGAAAGCACGGCGGCTTCGCTTAAAGACTATCATTTAGACTGGTCCCACTTAAACATACTATCAGATGTGCTTAAGGTAGAAGGGATAGAGGCGGATTCGGATGTTGCGTTATTCCCGAATGTCGACATAACCACTAAGGTTATGGGTATCCCGCAGAAGCTTCCGATCATAAACGGTGCTTTCGGGTCGACCGAGATAGCTAGACGCTACTGGGACGGCTTAGCAATAGGTTCAGCCATCTCTGGAGTATCTGTCGTGATAGGCGAGAACGTGTGTGGAATGGATCCTGAATCCAAATTTACTGATGGTAAAGTCACATACTCTGGGGAGATGGAGCGCAGGGTAATAAAGTACAGGGAGTTCTGGGATGGAAAGCATGGAGACATCATCGTCCAGACGAACGTCGAAGACCAGCGTATGGGCGTAGACGAATACGTACTCTCGAAACTGGAAGTAAACGTGATCGAACGTAAATGGGGGCAGGGTGCAAAGGCTATCGGAGGAGAAACCAGAATAAGGGATCTAGAGAGAGCCATTATGCTGAAGAGGCGTGGATACCTTATCATACCAGACCCTGAAGACTCAAGCGTCCAAGAAGCATTCAAAAGCGGTGTCTTCAATAGCTTCGAGAGACATAGCAGAGTCGGTACACCCGAGTTCAGGAGCTTCATCGAGGATGTGGATCGGCTTAGAGAACATGGAGCAAAGAAGGTTACCATAAAGACTGGTGCGTACAAGCCAGCTTCAGTCGCCTTCACGTTGAAGGTTGCCTCAGAAGCTGGGGTAGACGCCATAGTCTTCGACGGGGCTGGAGGAGGAACGGGTATGAGCCCTGTACCGATGATGAACGAGATGGGTATCCCGACGGTTCACCTCGAAGCCCTAGTCCTTAAATGCTGTGAGATGCTTAGGAAGAAAGGCAGACATGTCCCGGACATCATCATGGCTGGCGGGTTCATAAACGAAACCCAGATCTTCAAGGCTATCGCGATGAGCAACTTCGGTGAAGGCCCGTACGTTAAAGCTATAGTTATGGCTAGGGCACCGCTCACAGCCATCATGAAGGCCTCCTACTTCACGGAGCTCGCTAGATCCGGGAGGCTTCCGAAAGCTTTTTCACAAGAGTATGGCTCTACACCAGAAAAGTTCTTCATAGCAGCACCTAAGCTTAGGAGAATGTATGGAGAGGACTTCAAGAAGATTCCGTGGGAAGCCGTCGGGCTTTACACGTACCTAAACGAAAGAATAGGCGTAGGACTACAACAGCTAATGGCTGGAGCTAGGAAGTGGAAGCTGAACCTATTAAGCAGAGAAGACTTAGCCTCGCTTAGCGTGAGAGCCGCTAAAGTCACAGGAATACCGTTAATCGAGGATATAGAACTAGATAAAATCGAAGAAATCTTAGATTGATAAAGCGAATGAAAGGCTCTTTCAAAAATCTCGGCGAAGTCAAAATTTCGAAGGAGATCTAGGTTCTGTTGCGTATTAGGGACTTCTTTTAGCTAAGCCCGAGGTGGTGCAATTCGAAACTCGTGTTGTCTAGGGAATGATGACTTTAGATGGCCACGGATTCTTTAAAAATTCTTCACATATCCTGCACGGGACGTTCAAAACAAAAGCCCAACAAATCTGGTGTGCGGTAAACAGCCCTTTTCTAGTCAGCTTGATTCGTTGGCCTTCTTTTTTAGTGATACCGATTAACCTCAAAAGCCTAAGTGCCCTGCCGAAACCAGTTTTACCAAGAAGCCCTCCAAAATCCTCACCGAACTTCCTCTTAAAACCGTTTAAGTCGAGTTCTTTGCAAACAAAAAGTCTACAGGTGGTATACCGAATCGCACGCTCCTTGATATCTACGAATCGGCTACCGGCTATCGGGAAATCGCCTTTCCTTATCGAGCGTATGTACTCCTCTGGCAAGCATACATTCTGGTACTCGTATCCTCCCGTAAATCCCGTGGCGCCGCAACCAAATCCCAATAAGGGACCTTCCATCTCGTAGTTGACGGTCGCGTATTTCCATCCATCCTCCCTGCAGAACCCATAGATCTCGACTGACTCATAGCCTGCAGGCTCTAGCGTGCCGAAGGTCTCGTATACCATTTTTCTGAAGATGCTCTTATCCGGCTGTGGTTCTGTCCTTCTACTTCGAATCATCTTATAACCGATGCAGTGAGAAGTGATCAAAGTTGGATAACAAGTGATTTCATCGATATCCTGCTCAGCGGCCATCCTGAGATCATCGACCCATTCCTCCAACGTTTGACCCGGCACCATGTACATCATGTCGGCATTAAGATGATCGATTCCCGCAGCACGTAGGTTTTCAATGCTGGCGATGGACTCTACTTCTGTGTGGGTCCTTCCAAGCTTCTTCAGCGTCTTCCTGTTGAACGACTGCACGCCCAGGCTCACCTCGGAGACGCCCGAGTCCACCAAGCCTGATACTTTGCCCTCATCTTTCAGGTCGTCTGGATTTGCCTCAATCGCTATCTTCTGATCCGAGTCAAAACTCTCAGCAATGGTGTCCAATATCCCATGGAAGTCCGAGCCGCTGAGAAGGCTCGGCGTCCCCCCGCCCGCGTGGATATCCGTAATTTTTACGCCCGACTCTCTAAGTAAATCTCCGTACATTCGAATTTCAGCCTTGAGGGCCTCAATATACTTTGAGACGAGTTTTTCCCTCCGCGTGAAACTCACGTATGGGCAGTAAAGGCACTTGCTCTTGCAAAAGGGGATGTGAATGTACAAGGCCACTTCACTTTCCTTAAGCGTATCCTTGATCTTGCTATCGGGTGAACTAGGCCTAGTAAACGTGGCTTTAAAAGCTCTTTTTGCCATCAAGCTCCAGAAACCGAAACCGTTTCTATCAAGTAACATGCAAAATCGGTATTATTTTCTAACTATAAATATTACGGCCAAGGCCAAAGGCCGGCAAACAAGGGAATTTATGTACAACCTGATAATCCGATTCTATTCGGAACTTGTAACCTCTTTTCCCCGAGTCCAACACGCAAACATCAAGTGTTCACACTCAACTCCACGCATACGTGCATCCATGCGTCGTCAACTGATCCGAAGTCTCGAACGCTATGAAGAAAGATGCTCCTAACTGGGTCTGGGTGGGCTTCGGAACCACAACGTGGACACCGAGCTTCACTTCGAACCCTCGGGAACCTTCGACGGATACAGGCGGAACCTGTGGCTAAGCATGGGCTTGCCCCACTTCTTTCTTTATCAGCTCCACTATTGCTTCATTGATGGCCTTGTCCTTCGTTATGGTCCGCTTGAATTCCTCCCCCAACCTATCTTCAACCGCGATGGTGTATTTCGTCATCGCAATAGGCTACTACAAACTCTATATATCGCTCCACCTCTCATCCCCCCTTGCGGAAGAGGGACTTCCCGGCGGTAGAGTTAATTTGAAAGCGAGCTACATTGGTGAATTAGATGCATCAAACGATTGAGCTCATCTGCGGTGCCGTGTGGTTCGTCCTCCCGGCCTATGTTGCGAATATGACCCCAGTGGTGACCGGCGGGGGGAGACCACTGAACGGGGGAAAGAAGTTCGTGGACGGACGCCCTCTCTTCGGACCGGGAAAAACTGTTCGGGGATTTCTCACCGGCGTTTCAGCAGGGGTGCTGGTTGGAGTGATCCAAGCGTTGGCTGATCCACTCGTCCGGCCGGTGTTCCCCATTTTTTTCTCCGGACGTCTTGAGATAATTCTAGGTTCTCTCTTGATTTCCTCCGGGGCGATGGTCGGAGACCTTTCGGGAAGTTTCATCAAGAGGAGGCTGGGTCTAAGAAGAGGATCCCCTTTCCCTGTGCTCGATCAGCTCGACTTCGTGGTCGGAGCTCTGGTTTTCTCCCGAGCTTTGGCATCTTTTGACACAGGGGTTGTGATCGTGCTCATGGTGCTCACCCCCCTTCTCCACTTGGGAACTAACTACGTGGGATACAAGCTGGGATTCAAGGACAGACCGTACTGATCTCTCAACATTTTTTAGACAGGATTCGGAGATTGGATGTCAACTACCATTTCCCAAAAGGAAGGGACTTGTCCCTGAGGTGGAACCGAATGTCCCAAAAACCCCGGAACAATGGGCCGGTTGACGGCGGCCAGTCCAGAGCGAACCTGCTCGACTCTGGAGATCTTCCCCGCCGGGAAGAGGAAGAGGATGCCCGAACCTCCTCTTCCCACTTCGGTCCGGAGCCCTATTCGGGCTTCCGGACATCCGGCCCACATCCAAGCCGTTTCTCCCCGCGGGATTGCCTTTCAGATATCGCACGCGCATTTTCACCTAAAAATCCTCCGCAGTTCCTCCCCGCCCTTTCGGACGGGGTCTCCTTGGCGGTGATGAGGTGAAGTTAAAATTCCTTCACTTGAGTTGGCAGGATATCCAGAGGCTCGGTGAGAAACTCTCGAGCGAAATAAAAAAAGCTGGATATCGCCCCGACCTCGTGGTGGCCGTGAGTAGGGGGGGCTTTCCGATCGCTCGCATCCTGTGCGATCAGCTGGAAATCCAGGAGTTAGCGTGCATCCAAGTACGCTATTACACGGAACCCGGAAAAACCGAGGAGAAACCGGAGGTGGTCCATCCGCTAAACGCGAACGTCAAAGGGAAGAAAGTTTTGATCTCCGATGATGTCTCGGATACCGGACATTCGCTGATGGCTGTGAGAGAACACATAAGCGGAAGAGGTGCGCTTGAGATCAAAATAGCAACCATTCATTACAAACCCTGGAGCGTCCTCAAGCCAGATTTCTTCGTTGAGGAAACGGGGGAATGGATAGTATATCCCTGGGAGGTGAAGGAGACTATCATGAAGCTCGTTTCCAAGATGAGGGGTGAGGGAAAACACATAGGGGAGATCAGGCGCGCCATCCTAGAGCTAGGGTTCGACCAAGCGGCCGTGGATGGGACGCTCACCGATATTAATTAGGAAAACCGAGTGTTTATGATGGCCAAGATAACCGGAACGTGTGCAATCTGCAACAGGGATACCATCGAGCTCCACAGGTGTGAGGTGTGTGGTGCGATGGTGTGCTCTAGATGTTTCTCTCCCGATCTACGATCGTGCAAAAAGTGTCTTTCCAAGGGATTGTGGGTTGGTGAAAAGGAAGAGTGAGCGAAATTGATTTCGGAGAAAAAAGTTGAAAAAATAGAGGAAACCCTGAACGAAATAAAGGGGGAGTGTGAGGAAGGGACCCCAATTCTGGTGGAAGGGGTCCATGACAGGCTCTCCCTAGCAGCCTTGGGGATAGAAGGGAAAATCTTCCAGCTGAACGGGAGGAAGAAACTCTTAAACTTCCTTGAGAGCCTTTCGGGTTACCCCCGGATGATCGTGCTCACGGATTTCGATCGAACCGGAGAGGAGCTGGCCAAATTCTGCTCAAAACACTTGAAACCACTAGGAGTGGAGCCCCTATTAGAACCCCGAGAAAAATTGAAGAGATTACTTCGTCGCGATGTGAAGGACATCGAAGGAATGGTTAGATTCCTCCAAAACCAGCGGATCTTGCTCAGAAACCGAAGACTATGAGAAAGGGAACTGAGTGCCCGGATCTGAACTCCTCTTCATCCTCCTGCTATCCGCAGTTCCAACGTTTGAGGGGAGATATGCACTACCGACCGCGCTCTTGGTGACGGACATCAATCCCCTCTTCGCCTATCTCGCATGCACGGGTGTGAATCTCGCTGTCATCCCCGCCGTCTTTCTATCCTTGAAACTCATCGTTCCCCCAATGAGGCTGAGATGGAAATGGATCGACTCCCTCTTCCGACGAATTGTGAGAAGAAAAATCAGGAAAACGCACCTAGCTGCCCTCTTCACGTTCACCGCAACTCCCCTCCCAGGAACCGGAGCGTATACCGGAACGCTCCTAGCATTCATGCTAGGGATGACGAAAAAAAGGCACCTTGCGGTGATCTCCGGCGGAGTAGTAACGGCTAACGCGCTGACGATGTTGACCACTCTGGGGGCGGTTTCGATTCTCGGTTAAACCTCAAGATTTCATCGATTACGTACTGTCGGCATCGACGCATCGAATATACCATCCCGTCCAAAGCCGGAGCTTTTGCACTTGGAAGATGGTAAGAGTTCGTCAACTACCCCTCCCTAAAGGAAGGGGCTTGTCCCCGAGGTGGAACCGAAATGTCCCAAAAACCCCGGAACAATAGGCCGGTTGACGGCGGCCCTAGCGGCGATGTTGAGCGCCGCAACGTGGTCG
>JAPDJF010000028.1 GCA_029259185.1 Hadesarchaea archaeon | reverse complement strand
CGATGTTTTCCAATCCTCACTCCCCTTATCACTCCTTGATCGATGTACTTCCGTAGCGTATGGGGGTGTAATCCCGTGTACTCGGCGGCCTCCTTCATTCTCATTAGTACCATCAATTGTATTAGTATTTGTGAAGATATATAAAGTTATCGGCAACTGTTACTCACCTCCCTGGAGAGGGCCAAAGCGGATGTATGCGGCAAGAGTTTTAGTCTCTCTTGAAGACTATCGAAGCTCCAACCTTTCCCTCTCTAATTTCGTGGAGACCCTCACTCGCGAGATGGGCCGCCCGCTCGGCCGTGCGTGCGAGACCCACTCCGGCTTTGAGACCAACATCGAGCTCTTTCCTGATCCTGCTGAAGACCTTAGAGAAATCGGCAACGCTTAGCCCATTTGAAGGTGCCATAAAATTATCTCCTCCTGTATAAAACACGAGTGATTTTTTCTTGAGAAGGAATTTCATGAGCATAAGATACGTTTGTTGGATGTAGAAGTGTGTATCGTAAATGGGCTCCGTATCCGTCAGAGCTGTGGAGTGGTTTATATCTATGTGGGTCAGCTGAACCCACCCATCGCTAATGGATCTCAATGCTTTCCCCACTAACATTCCCGTTCGATCTGGAGACCTACTACTTCCCGCCTGCTGGAGGAACATCGTCGCTTTTTTCTGTGCATCATAAGCTGTCCGGGCCACCCCAACACCCATACTCACCGTTACTGGAAACTTCCGGTTGATTCTCTTCAAGATCTTCTGGTGATCCCCAAGCGAAACACCGTTTGTAACGGCTAACATGTTGTCGTATCGGGTTTGAAATACCAGACCGTGGCGCTTTCTGAACTCCCTCTCCACTTCAGAAAAAATTTCGGACTGCAATATCTGGAGTTCGGCCTCTGGTCTCGGCTTGGGACTTACCGTCCAAGGACCATAGTTATCTAGCTGGATTAAGGTTATCTGGATCATATCTAAACCCTTTTATTCTGACATCGATCTTTTTTACGGTTTCGATGGTCAATTTGAAGGTTTTTGTTTCCTATGCATAAAAAATTGATGATGCACGTGTACTGTGAAACCTATGGGTGCACTGCTAACCGAGGAGACAGCGAGCTGATGCTCGGAATCCTCTCAAAACGCGGGCATTCACCCGTTCGAGGGCTGAAGGAAGCCGATGTGGTGATAGTCAACACATGTGCGGTGAAAGGTACAACCTACAGGAAAATGCTGAAGAGGTTACAGGAGTTGAACCGGGTGGGAAAACCCGTGATCGTCACCGGATGTCTCCCGATGATAGACTTCAACTCCACGAGAAAAGCTGGAAGCTTCGCGGCCGTTCTCTCTTGCCGCTCCCTAACTCAAATCGGGGATATTGTGGAGAGGGTGAGAGATGGAGAGACCGGAATCGAACTCTTGGACGGGGAGAAGGTCGAAAAGCCGTGTTTTCCAAAACTCCGGTCGAGTGCAGTCAGTGCCATAGTGCAGATAGGGGAGGGATGCCTCTCAGCCTGCACTTTTTGCTCCGTGAAGCTCGCTCGAGGGGGACTGAGAAGTTTCAAGCCTGAAAATATCGTGTCCGAAGTCAAAGCTGCCATCCGAGCCGGACATCGGGAGATCCTCCTAACCTCCCAAGACACCGCCGCTTACGGGAGAGATATAAGCAGCTCCCTCCCCGAACTCATCCACTCCTTGACCACCCTAGAAGGAAGTTTCAAAATCAGGATCGGGATGATGAATCCTGCCCATGTGAGGCCCATCCTACCTAGATTGCTCAAAGCGTACGATAACGAAAAGGTGTACAAATTTCTCCACCTCCCCCTCCAATCAGGCGACGACAGGATACTCGAAATGATGGGAAGAGGACACACGGTGCGGGATTTTCTCGAAATAGTGAGATCTTTCAGGCGGAAGTTCCGAGATCTATACCTTGCCACCGATTTGATAGTCGGTTTTCCAACCGAGACGGAAGAAGAATTCGAACGCACGATAGAAGTCATCAAGCGTGTGAAGCCCGACAAAACGAACATATCACGATTCTCCCCGATGCCTGGAACCCCCGCTGCTGGCATGCCCCAACTCGAGGGGAGAGAGATTGCTCGGAGGTCCAGGATCCTCAGTGAAATTTGCAGACGGATCACTTACGAGAGAAACATTGAATATGTGGGGTGGAGAGGAGAGGCTCTCGTCACGGAGAGGGGATGGAAGGGAAGATACGTCACCAGACTACCGAACTACAAACTCGCCATCTTGGAAGAGGCACGGTTGGGGGAACTCGTAGAGGTAAGAATCGTTGATGCAAAACCCACTTACTTGATGGCTGAAAGGGTGAGCTGAGTGACCAAAGATCCTCCAAAATCCAGAAAAATTGTATCCGCACTCACCATAGCCGGATCTGATTCGGGTGGAGGTGCTGGTATCCAAATCGATCTTCAAACCTTCCGCGCTCTAGGAGTGCATGGGACCTCCGTGCTAACGGCGCTCACTGCTCAGAACACGAAGGGTGTAAAATCCATCCTGGAGGTACCCCCGGAATTCGTGGAAGAGCAGATGGATGCTGTGCTTGAAGATTTCGAGATCGGGTGGGCCAAAACGGGCATGCTCTACAGCAAGGGGGTAATAGAAGCCGTTCACACAAAAGCTCGCGAACACGGTCTGCGATTGGTAATCGACCCCGTTATGATGGCCTCAACCGGGGCCCCGCTCCTGAACGAAAGTGCGGAAGCCTCTCTGAGAGCGATGATAAGTTTCGCCGAGCTAGTAACTCCTAATGTGCCAGAGGCCGAGAAGCTCTCCAACCTCAAAATACGATCGGTTCAGGAGATGAAGAAATCCGCTGAGAGGATAGGAAAGCTGGGTGCTAAAGCTGTGCTCGTAAAGGGCGGACACTTGGAAGGATCACAAGTGGTCGACGTCCTCTACACGAAGAAGGGATTTGAAGTGTTCAAGAACCCACGCGTGCGATCCGGACCCGTGCATGGAACCGGATGTTCCCTCTCGGCCGCTATCACCGCTGAACTCGCGAAGGGAAACGAGCTCTGCGAGTCCGTGGCAAGGGCTATAGAGTTCGTCAGAGTATCGATAGCGAATCGAATCAATGTAGGGAAGGGCCTCCCCACACTCGATCCACTCGGATCCTTGATAAGGGAGGCCGAGAGAGGAAATGCTGTGGAAGAGGTGTGGAAGGCCGCCGAGCTCCTCGTCTCCGACCCGAAGTTCTCCGCCCTCCTGCCAGAGGTTGGAACAAACGTGGTTATGGCCCTTCCCAACTCCACCGACCCCTCCGAGGTCGTTGGACTGTCCGGACGCATCGTGAAGGTCTCAGGGTCTCCACATCTCACAGGCTTCCCAAAGCTTGGAGGTTCAAAGCATGTAGCTAGGATGGTACTCACCGCGATGCGCTTTGACCCCACCATACGGGCGGGGATGAACATCCGCTTTTCAAATGGGATCCTCAAGGTGTGCAGAAAGTTGGGTCTGGAGATAGGAGAGTTCGATCGAGCAAAAGAACCAAAAGGAACCAAGACGATGGTATGGGGAATCGAATCGATCGTGAGGAGAATGAACAGAGTTCCGAGAGTAGTAGTGGATAGAGGGGCACATGGCAAGGAAGCGATGATAAGACTACTGGGGACCACTCCAACCGAAGTTGCAGGTTTAGCGCTGAGAATAGCGAGCATGCTCGAGGGGTGAAGATGGGAAAGGTGAGACAGGTTTACATAAAGCGGGCGGCTAGACAACTGCTCGAACTTTATCCCGATAAGTTTTCAACCGATTTCGAGCACAACCGCCAGGTAGTGGATGAACTCCTCCAAGTTGAGAGTAAACCGCTGAAGAATCGGGTAGCCGGGTATCTCACTTCCCTCATCAAGCTCCAGCCTCAAAAAAAGTAGAAATTTTTCACCATCTGGCCGACCAAACAAGCCACCGGTTTACGAAGCGCGAACGATGCGCCTAGAGCTCTGGAGTGACAGCAACGCACTATCTGGAAATCTGTGAACTACCCTCCCTCCGGAAGGAGCTCCTCCGACCGCGCCTTCACGGCTTGGAACTCCAGCACGGGACCCTTTACGGAGACCTCTGTCCCAGAGGCGTCCCCGACAAAGATTTGCGGGCTCTCACCCCCTCCCTTTCGGAAGGGGAACTTCCCACCCGCATCAGTTAAAAAAAGGCCACACACAGGTTCCCAACCAGCCAAATGGAGTTCGAGCGATTAGTACCGGTGGGCTGAACGCGTCGCCGAAGCTCCGCGCGTACACCCCCGGCCTATCAACGGGGTCTTCTAGCCCCAGCTCTCCGCCGACCACCCCTTGCGAGGCAGCCGGACACGGTGTCTATTTTCGGGAGTCGCTTCGGCCTTAGATGCTTTCAGGCCTTATCGACTGGCGCGTGGCTACCCGGCGATGCCCTGTCGGACAACCGGTACACCAGAGGCGCCGGCGTCCCGTTCCTCTCGTACTAGGGACACCTTCCCCTCAGACACCGAACACCCCCGAAAGATAGCATCCGACCTGTCTCGCGACGGTCTAAACCCAGCTCACGTTCCCTTTTGATGGGCGAACAACCCGACCCTTGGCCGCCTATGCACGACCAGGATAGGAAGAACCGACATCGAGGTAGCAAACCGCGGGGTCGATATGGACTCTCGCCCGCGACCACTCTGTTATCCCCGGGGTACCTTTTCTGTCATCCAGAGCCCTCACCAAGAGGGACATCTGGGTTCGCTAGGCCCGGCTTTCGCCCCTGCGTGCCTTGGTAGTGAGCACGCAGTCAGGCCGGCTTTTGGCCTTGTCCTTACCGGCGGAGTTCTGACCCACCTAAGCCGACCTTTGGACCCCCTCGATATCTTTTCGAGGGGCTGCCGCCCCAGCGAAACTGCCCACCTGTCGGTGTTCCCCTCGCGGGGTTAGAAACGTGGTTAGGGGTGGGCGGTGTTACATCGATGCCTCCACCGGACCCGGAGATCCGGCTTCGCAGGCTCCCGCCTACCCTCTGCACCCGCAACCGCGTTTCAGCGACAGGCTGCAGTAAAGGTCCACGGGGTCTTCGTTTCCCTTCGGGGGACCCCGGCATGTTCGCCGGCAAGCGGGTTCACCGGGTTCCAGGTCGGGACAGTGGGGGACTCGTTGATTCCTTCATGCAAGCCGCCAATTAAGCGGCAAGGTATTACGCTACCTTAAGCGCCCTTTTCCCTATCGAAAAGGGTGGACCATATCATCACCCTTCTAATCAGGGTGCCCGGCGTATGGTCTCTGGGGATCCCCCCTCAACGAGTTCTCTCAAACGTGCTGACTTCACCGGATGTCTGAACCCCACGATTTTCTCAAACTTCGCTACTCTCTCTTTTCCTTTGATGATTATGGACCACTGGGGATGCTTCCCCCAAGCGTGGGGCTTCTTGACTTGAAGGGTACTACCGATGCCCAATTCTCCGAGAATTTTTTTCACCTCTTTGATCATGGGCTTTGCTATCATGTCGATGCCGACGTACGGGTATTGGTAAACCTTGTCCCCGTGCTTCTGTCTATCGACCCCACAGTACCCCTCCGCATCGAACAGCCCTTTGATAACATCGATCTTATCACTCTCAGTCTTCAGGAAAGTCAAGGGGATTCCTGCTGTGGTCAACTTCCGTCCTTTGGGGTATCCGAGTTTGCACATGAAGCGGTGGATATCCCGGCGGTTCGTGCTAACGGCCCAGCAATTAGGGGCCGCTCTGTGGACTCTTGGTTGAACTCCGAACACTTTTTTGACCGTCTCTGCACAGCGACGTACGAACTCCTCATCCTTGTCCCTACAGAAAACCGTATACGTGTCCCCGTAAACGCCGCCATCGCCAAGCATCAAGCCCACCAAGTAAGCCAGCGACACCGATCCCCGTTTAAGAGGGACTTTGTCAAATACTTATGCTTTCTGACTCTCAGGGGTTTCCTGCGGGTCGACCTCATCAAATGCGGACCTTGTTACCCAAGAGGGTAGTCCGCTTTTCTGATCTTCCCCGCATACAGCCGGGTTTTACAACCCCCTCACTCGAGGGTTATAGTTACCCCCGCCCATTGGCGGCGCTTCGGCAGGTTGAACCCTGCTTTCACGTACCGCCTGTAGGCAGAATTCAGCTCCCGTACACACCCTTTCGGGCTTGCGGGAACCTACGTTTTTATTAAACAGTCGGTCCCCCCTTGTCACTGCGACCTGCCTTCCGCAAGGCAGGCACCCCTTCTCCCGAAGTTACGGGGCTAACTTGCCGAATTCCCTGACCTGGTGTATCCCGACACACCTTAGGCTTTTCACCTAGGGGCACCTGTGTCGGATCTAGGTACGGACACCTAGGATCCCATTTCCGGACTCCCTTTTCACGGATCCCAGGGATCAACCGAACCCACCTAACGGCAGGCCATTCCCACTTTCATCCGGTTCTCTCCATTACGGAACTCCCCGGACTTCAGTGGTTAGATGAGGCGACGACCTCACTCGGTCTACCCCGAGATGTCAGGAGTCCAGCCTGCGTTGCCGCTGGTACCTAGGTGGTTCCGGAATATTAACCGGATTCCCTTTCGGTGGCCTCTGGTTGAGGGCCACCTCAGGACCGACTAACCCTCGGCTGACGATCGTTGCCGAGGAACCCGAGCCCCTTCGGTGGTGGGGATTCTCACCCCACTTCGCTGTTACTACCACCAGGATCCTCATTCCCACGCGGTCCACTCGACCTCACGGCCGAGCTTCTGCCCACGCGGGACGCCTCCCTACCGGATCAGGCTACTATACTTCGCCTGCCCCGAGGTCTCGGCAGCTGGCTTGAGCCCCGTCCATCTTCGGTGCCCCCACCCTCGACGGGTCCGCTTTTACGCGTTGTTTAAAGGGTGGCTGCTTCTGAGCCTACCTCCCCGCTGTCTTAGGGTGGAGACGCCCTTTGGATTTCTGCACTTAGCCAGCATTTAGGGGCCTTAACCTCGGTCTGGGTTGTTCCCCTCTCGGAGCGGGAGCTTACCCCCCGCACCCCGTCTCCGGCGGTCTACGGCGCTGGTCGCTTCGGAGTTCGACAGCGAGGGCAAGGGTTTCCCCCTGTCACCCCGCAATCGGTGCTCTACACGGCCAGCCACCTCGCGCCGGGCCTGACTGCGGCCAGCTTCGGGAGGAACCAGCTATCACCGGGCTTGATGGGTCTTTCGCCACTAGCCCGAGGTCATCCGACCGAATTGCACGTCAAGACCGGTTCGGCCCTCCATCCCCAAACGGGACTTCAGCCTGCCCCGGACTAGATCGCCCGGTTTCGGGTCTCATCGCCGTGACTCCGGGCGCTCTTAACACCCAGTCCCTCACCCTTTCGGGTTGCGGACCTTCGCTTTCGCTGAGGCTCCGGGGTTTATCCCCTTAACCTCGCCACGACGATGAACTCCCTGGCCCGTGATTCCAGACGGACGATACGACCCCGATTCCCCTCCCTCGTACTACCGTCTCACGACGGGTTCCTTCGGGAGGTATCATCTCTTTCGAGCCGTATCCTACTGTCACCACTTGGTTTCAGGCTCTTTTCACCCCCCTTCCGGGGTGCTTTTCAGCTTTCCCTCGCGGTACTGCGTTCGCTATCGGTCTCGAGACGTATTTAGGGTTGGGAGTTGGTGACTCCCAGCTTCGGACGCCAATCCCAAGGCATCCTACTCAGGATCCTTCCCCTCGTATCCTGCGCAGTTACGCCTACGGGGCTTTCACCCTCTGCGGCGTGCCATTCCAGGCAACTTCGGCTTCCCGCGCGAGGAATTGGGGGAAGTCCTACAACCCCACATCCCCAGTGACTTTCGCCACCAGGTTCGGTTTGCCCTGTGCCCTCTTCACTCGCCGTTACTGAGGGCATCGCATTTGCTTTCTCTTCCTCCCGGTACTGAGATGTTTCACTTCCCGGGGTTCCCGCTCGCTGCCGCGAGCGGAGGAGGTTCAAACCCTCCTCCAGGACTCCCATTCGGTAATCTCGGGTTCTAAGGCTGCATGCGCCTCGCCCGAGCTTTTCGCAGCTTGCCACGACCTTCCTCGGCGCTCGAGCCCAGCCATCCACCAAGTGGCTTAGCGTTTCCACTTGGCCGGCGTTGGGAACCTATGCGTGGCGTCATCTAATGAACTTATTCGCCCTTCACGCACGGAACTCCTCCGACTCCGCACGTTGCATATTGATGTGGACCCGCCGGGACTCGAACCCGGGACCTTCGGCTTGCAAAGCCGACGCTCTACCACTGAGCTACGGGCCCTCCGAGAGTCCGATGCTTCCCACCAATAAATACGTAGGAGGTGATCGAGCCGCAGGTTCCCCTACGGCTACCTTGTTACGACTTAGCCCCAGTCATCCACCTCGCAAACGACGTCTCTAACGAGGAGACGCCTATTGCGAAGCGGACTCCCGTGGCTTGACGGGCGGTGTGTGCAAGGAGCAGGGACGTATTCACCGCGGGATAGTGGCCCGCGATTACTAGGGATTCCACCTTCACGAGGGCGAGTTTCAGCCCTCGATCCGAACTACGCACAGGTTTAGGGGATTGGCTTCCCCTTACGGGGTCGCATCCCATTGTCCTGTGCATTGTGACCCGCGTGTAGCCCAGGGGTTTCGGGGCATACTGACCTACCGTCGCCCTCTCCTTCCTCTGGCTTAGCGCCAGCGGTCCCCCTAGAGTGCCCGGCTTTCCCACCGATGGCAACTAGGGGCGAGGGTCTCGCTCGTTGCCTCACTTAAGAGGACGCCTCACGGTACGAGCTGACGACGGCCATGCACCACCTCTCAGCTAGTCGAGCAAGGTCTTCAGCCTGGCCTTCATCCAGCTGTCTCCCCTGGTGAGTTGTCCGGCGTTGAATCCAATTGAACCGCAGGTCCCACCCCTTGTGGTGCTCCCCCGCCAATTCCTTTAAGTTTCAGCCTTGCGGCCGTACTCCCCAGGCGGCGGGCTTAACGGCTTCCCTCCGGCACTGGAAGCCCTCTAGGGACTTCCAACACCTGGCCCGCATCCTTTACTGCTGGGACTACCGGGGTATCTAATCCCGTTCGCTCCCCCAGCCTTCGCCCCTCACCGTCGGGACCGTTCTCGTCTGGCGCCTTCGCTACCGGTGGTCCTCCGAGGATCAACGCATTTCACCGCTACCCCCGGAGTACCCCAGACGTCTCCCGGCCCCAAGGCCGGCAGTATCCCCCGCAAGCCGAGCCGTTAAGCGGCCCGATTTCACAAGGGACTTGCCGGTCCGGCTACGAGCGCTTTAGGCCCAATAATAGCGACCACCACTTGGGCTGCTGGTATTACCGCGGCGGCTGGCACCAGCCTTGCCCAGCCCTTATTCCCGGAGCTTTTTAGACTCCGGAAAAGCCACCGATCGAAGAGACCAGCGGCACTTGGGGTCCCCCCGTCACGCTTTCGCGCATTGCGGAGTTTTCGCGCCTGCTGCGCCCCGTAGGGCCTGGGGCCTTGTCTCAGTCCCCATCTCCGGGCTCCGACTCTCATCGCCCGTACCCGTCGTAGGCTTGGTGGTCCGTTACACCACCAACTACCTGATAGGCCGCAGTCCCATCCTCAGGCGCCGGAGCTTTCGACGAGAGCGCATTCCAGCCTCTCTCGTCTATCGGGTATTATCCTCAGTTTCCCGAGGTTATCCCCGACCTGAGGGTAGGTTGACTACGTGTTACTGAGCCTTGCGCGGGGCCACGGTCAGAGACCGCACCCTCCACTTGCATGGCTTAGCCGGACCCCAACAGCAGTGGTCTCCGGCAGGATCAACCGGAGTTAAGTGGCCGCAAGTTCGGCGTGGAAGCATCGGACCTTTCTCGGACCCGAGCTCTCCAGTAGCCTGGGTTATTCGGATCCACATCTTGGATCCACACCACGAGTACGACCTCTCATCGCGAGCCAAAGAGGCTCATACTCCTGGTCGACGCCTTCATGCCCTTGGTGTGGAGCTCAATTATAGTTTAGAATGGAACACGTACTTAAGACTTTTCAATTGAGATTTCTCCACCGAGGATGTCAGGGAGGGCCAGGGCCGGGAATCTCGACGAGATGAACTCGAATTCGAACCCGGGTCACGGGATCCACAGTCCCGGATGCTAACCGCTACACCACCCTGGCCACCACCAAAACTTTTAGGGAATCGGTAAATAGGTTTGTCCCTCATCGTTCACATCGCCTCGAGGTTTTCTCCTTTCCAGGATGTATTCCTCCCCTCGTGGAGTGAGGATGTACATCACCCCACCGCCACTTTGGACTCCCTCAACCCGACATGCCCGGTAGAGAGGGCACCCTGAGCAACCGGATGGGAGCCTCACCCTCTCCAGATATCCTTCCCTAACGGCCGATTCCAAAACCGCCTCGATGGTTCCACGGGCGATCCCGAGTTTTTTGGCTATCGCTTCAACATCTAAACCTTTCCCCATCAAAAGCAACATCTTTTTGATCACTCTATCCACCACCTCTCTTTCGTATAAAGTAAATCACCACAACCGAAAATGGAAACAACCAAAGCTCCGGTGCATAAGGTGGGGTGTATGAGCTCACAAATCCTTGAAACGTGTTGAACCAGCCTTCCTCCCCTCCAGGAATCGACTCAAGTACCGTCGAGAAGATATCACACCCAGCCACGATCCATAGCATTATGAGTCCCAGCACCACTTCCCCAAGCCCGTGGATGTTCTGAAATTTAACTGAACCCATGAAGACGAAGAGCCCCGAAAAAAAAGTGATGATTCCTCGCCACGCATCTCCAGGAATGGATAGCCACCCTAGGTCGCTGACCTCTCTAATACCTGGAAGACCAGTAATGAACTCGATGGCCCCAAATACCAACAAGACTACGCCTAAGAATCCAAAATAGAGCGAACCCCAGCTCATCTCGACCACCGCGAGGAGACCCCGTCCGAAAGGGCTGGGAGATTTTTAGGTGAAAATGCGCGTGCGATCTCTGAAAGGCAATCCCCCGGGGAGAAACGGCTTGGATGTGGTCCGGATGTCCGGAAGCCCGAATAGTGCTCCGGACCGAAGCGGGCGGAGGAGTCGAGCAGGCTCGCTCTAGACCGGCCGCCGTCAACCGGCCCCGTGCGGGTCTGAGGGCGATGAGTTTCGAACACCATGATCACCTGCAAGTCCCTTCCTTTAGGGAGGGGTAGTTGACATTAAATACCTCCCAACGCCACCATCAAATGGGCAAGTCCTCCGAAAAGAAAGAACGAGAATACCATCACGGCCACGGATCGCAAGAGATCTTTTGGCCCGGCCTCCTTCAGGATCATCAAAAAAGTGGCCAAACATGGGAAATACAGGGAAACGAGTACTACAGAAGTTATCAGTTGTCCCGTGCTCATTGGGATCCCGCCCAGCATCCCCACCGCCATGTCTTTTCTCATGAAAGCCATGACGAGCGGTCTAGCTGTCTCAGCCGGTACTCCGAACCAAGTGACGAAGATGGGTTCGAAGATATTTCCTATCCAGTCTATCACCCCAAGCCAGTAAAGCGTGTTCACCAGCAGCACGCCAGTGAGCACAATGGGAATCGCCTCCACTAGGAAGTGGGAGGCTCGCATCCAAGTTTTAGATATCACCGTCCTCTCGTTCGGGGTTCGATAAGGTGGAACGTCCATGAGGATCTCGGGAGATGTGCCGGGGATGAGCTTATTCAAGATGGCCCCCATCACGAAGTACCCGAAGAACAAGAAAACGATAATCAGACCCACATACTCAGGAATGAGATCTCGCATAACTCCGATTTGAGCGCCACAGGGGATGAATACCCCTAACAACGTCATTACCATAAACCGCTGCTTCCGGGTTTCGAGAATCCTAGTTGCGAGAACCGCCGGAACATTGCACCCGAGAGAAAGGATGGTGGGCACTATCGCGAAACCATGCAACCCTATCTTGTGGAAAACTGAGTCTACCATAACGGCTAATCTAGGCAAGTAACCCGTATCCTCCAAGACCGTCAAAACGAGGTAGAAGGATATGATGGCTGGCAAGACTATTGCGAAGGGAACGAATAGGCCGCTCGTGAGCACGCCCATCGCCTCTAGTGAACTACTTGCGACTGGATCCCCGACCAAAACAGCATAAAGAGGACTACTCGCTGCCATCGTTGCCCCAGCACCCGGGAAACTACCTTGAATCCAAGGCAACCAGTATTCATCAAACAGTTTGCTCAGGAACCCATCTGTCCAGAAACCAGCAAATGCTGAGAAAAATGACCAAAAACCATAAAGTACTGCTATGGCGAGAGGGATACCGGTCAACGGTTGGACGCTCAGATCAGAAATCACATCTTTAAGCGTGTGCTTATACTTCCCCCTGAAGACCACTTGGCCTGAAATTTTATCTATCAGATTCCATCTGTCATCTGGACTCAAGGGGGTATGGAGCTTGCCACCCCTCTTGCCCTTGATCCTCTGCACGACTTGCGTGACATCCACCCTCCTAGCCTCGGGGATCCTAGACACGAGCTCTCTTAGACCTCCCCCCGTGGTCGCCACGGTGGATACCACCGGAACCCCGAGAATCTCCTCAAGCCTTTGACCATCCACTGCGATCTTTTTGTCTCTAGCCAGATCCGACATGTTCAGAGCTACCACGAGGGGGTAACCCTCCTCGAGGAGCTCCAATGTTAAGTAGAGTCCCCTCTCCACTGAAGTGGCATCTATTACACTCACCACTGCATGGGGCTTTTTCTCCTTCAACATCCTGCGGGTGACTTCCTCCGCCTTGTCTTTGGGTTCAAGAGAAAAGCTCCCGGGTAAGTCTATTATTTCGAATCTTTCTCCATGTATCTCCATGTATCCTCGGGTGAAGTCGACCGTGGTTCCCGGATAGTTAGAGACGACCGACCTAGCTCCGGAGAGTCTGTTGAAGATCACGCTCTTTCCCACGTTCGGGTTCCCGACGAGGAGGATCTTTTTCATTTTTTACACCCGGGTTTTCTTCGTTTAGAGTTAACCCAAAAAGAGAAACAATTCTTTTCTTAAATATTTCGGTTCACCTAACATTTTTTAGAGTGGTCGAACTCGAATGTATGATATGAGATATCTACCAAGTCTCGCAGACCTCAAACCAGGAGAAAAATGCACCGTGACAAGAATTTTAGGGGGATACGGGCTGAGACAGAAACTCGCTCTAAGAGGGGTGAAGGAGGGTTCCCAATTACGGGTAGTCTCATCATCCCCCGGACCCGTTGTGGTTGAGGTCAACGGCCGACAAGTTGCGCTTGGGAGGGGTGTGGCTCAAAAGGTACTCGTGGAGAGCGTTGTATGACCCAAGGGAACAAAAAATTCAGTTCAAGCATGGAAGACTATCTAGAGGCGATATATCAGATATCTAGAGAAAGGGGCGAGGCTAGGATCTCTGAGATATCCACCTTGCTTGGACACAAACCCCCAAGCGTGACTGAAATGTTGGAGAAACTGGGTAAGATAGGGATGATCCAACACAAAAAGTATGGATCTGTTCTGCTCACCCCAGAGGGAAAGAAACTAGCGAAAAAAGTCATGCATCGGCATGAAACGCTCACGAGTTTTCTTCTCCTCCTAGGAATAGACAGGAAAACCGCCGAGCGGGATGCATGCAGGATCGAACACGTGGTCCACCCAAAAACTGTGTGGAGGCTGAGAAAGCTCGTGGAATTCATAAAGAAATCCCCGAAGAGGTCTAAGTGGTTGAAGCAGTTTAAGCAGGGATAACTTGGAAAAGGATGAAAAAAAATAAAGTGATTTTCCTAGGCGTATGCTGAGAACCCTTTGCCCAGAATGGTGTAACCGGTGATCAACTTCATTATTTCACTAGTGCCGTCCGGAACCGTCATCATCCTTGCATCTCTGAAGTAACGCTCAAGTGGCATTTCATCCGAGAGCCCATTTCCCCCGAAGATCTGCATGGCCATGTACGTCACCTTAACCGCCGCCTCGCCCGCGTACACCTTGGCCATCGACGAAAGCTTCCTCGCCTCCGGACTCCCACTGACGATCGCATGGGCGGCTTTGTATCCAAGCAACCTAGACGTCTCGATCAACACATTCATCTTGTAAAGCATCTCTTGAATCAACTGGAATTTCCCTATCGGCTTGCCGAACTGCACTCTCTCTTTAGAGTACTCAATTGCCTTCTCGAACGCTGCTTGGGCTATCCCAACCGAAGCGAGTGCCATCCCCGCCCTAGGGAGGGTGAGCATCGCCGTGGCAGGGGACATCGTGCTCAGCAGCTTCATGTATCCCTCCGAAACCGGGAGACCCCCAGCTTCGAATGTCTTCTGGATCAATACGCTCATTTCGTTATCTTTGTGAACCTTGCAGTTGTCGAAAAATATTTCTCCTGTGGGGGAGGCCTTCCATCCTATCTTATGCAGCTCGTTGGTTTCGAACGGAGAACTCTCCCTATCGATGAGGATAAAGGTGTCTGCCCCCGTACTCGCATCCTTGACCCCCGTGAATGCCGCATCGGCTATCGTTGCGTTGCTTATCCATGTCTTCCTCCCGTTCACTATGTAATAATCCCCTTCCAGTTTGGCCGTCGTCTTGATGTTGGAAGTATCACACCCCGCCTCCGGCTCAGTTTCTGCAAAACATCCGATGAACTCTCCTCTCTCCAGCTTAGGCATCAGCCGATCCTTCACATCATCAGTGGCCACTGGGACGAACAACGCCGGAATCGCCCCCATACCCAAAAGGGGAAGCAAGCTCGGCCAAACTCTCCCGACTTCCTCCGCTATTATGCCGAAGATCACGGGATCTGTCAACGTCCTTATGCTCTCCGGATCCAATCCAACTCCAACCTTCTTGAATTTCTTCATCACGTCTATGGCCTCTTCCTTGCTCAGTGGACCTTGTTTGTCCCTCTTGTCCACTATCGCGCCAAACTCTTTCTCCAAGAACTCTCGAAGGGTATCTCTGAACATCTGCTGTTCCTCAGTAAACTCAAAATCCATTCACATCCCTCCAATTTTTTACCGAACTCTTCTTTTGAGTGAGTATTTATTTTTTTTTATGTGCATATGCCCAAAACTAAATTTTGAAAAATAACCAGTTCTTCTCTCCCTTAAACTTCACCAAGCAATAGCTCCCATTCAACTTCTTGCCTCGGATCTCAAGAATCATTCTGTCCCCCCTTTCCTCCCTCAGAACGTACTCACCCTTATCCCAAATCTCTACCTTTCCCGCCCCGTACATCCCCTCAGGGATTACCCCTTCGAAATCCGCGTAGTCGAGGGGATGATCTTCCACCTGGATCGCCAGCCTTTTCACCCCTTTTTCTATGGGAGGGGTTTTCGGTATCGCCCAGCTCTTAAGCACTCCCCCCATCTCCAGCCTCAAATCATAGTGTAGGTGCCTAGCCCTGTGCTTTTGAATAACGTAAATCCCATCCATCCACCTTAAGAGGAAGACTACCAATATAGCCTGCTCCCCAGCTTCGATTTTTGCCCTACTGCGAGCAGGACTAGACGAAATTCATCCTACTCATGGAAAGTCTCATAACACACTATTTCGTCCAGATCCTTTCTCGACTTCTCGGTCGGTCTGTCGGCGGGAAATCCTAAGGGAAGCAATGCCACCACCTTATACTGCTCTGGGATCTTCAGAATACGTCTAACATCATCTTGGGAGAATGCCCCTACCCAGCATGTCCCTAGGCCCTCTTCTACGGCGGCTAGGGTTATATGATCTACTGCAATCGCTAAATCCACTGCATACGATGGCACACCACACTTCAACACCCGCTCGGGGTCTAGGGCTACTGCTGCTATCACCACGGGTGCCTCTCCAACGAACTTTTGACCTTGAGCCGCATCAGCGAGTTGTTTCTTCCTTCCAGGATCTCGAACGACCACGAATTTCCAAGGTTGTATGTTCTTGGCTGATGGGGCGAGCCGCGCGGCTTCGAGTATCTTTTTCAAACTCTCTTCTGGAACCGGAACCGGCTTATATGACCTAACGCTCCTCCGAGTCCTGATCGCGAGATGTACGTCCATCCATGTTTATTTTTCTCTTCTGAAGAAAAAAGCACCCGAAGCGTGTTTCGGAAATTCATTATCTCCTCAACGATGACGACATGTATGCAAACACCCTACCTCAACCCACCGCCTTTTCAAGAGTCCCGTTCGATCGCCCCTCACGAGCAGGTTCGAGTTCCTCCTGGAGCAGAGCCCCGCGATCTCCACCAGGAAACCCATGGCCCGCTCGAACCCGTTGGCGGTGACGAGCTCCTCGAAGCAATCCACGAACACCAC
>JAPDJF010000047.1 GCA_029259185.1 Hadesarchaea archaeon | reverse complement strand
TGGGACGGTCCGAAGTAACGCCTGTGGAGATGGGACCTCTACTCAGCGTTCCGGCGCAAGCCGTGGTCGCTGGGCAAGTCCCGTCGCTGAAGCAGGAAGCCCCCTGCGAGAGCTGGGGGTAGTTCACGTTAATCATCTCGGCATGAGGGTTCGTGGGTGATTCAATGGTTGAAACCTTTCGATTAGGATCGGTTGCGGGGACCGGGTCGGCACAAGCGAGTCAGCGTTTTCGGCCTCCGCAAGGCAGTTCGCCGGGGGTTGACGGGGATGAAGTTTGGGATTTCTAGCTTGCTGTTCATCCGCCTTCCCCTTGAGAAGGCGATATCCCTCGCTCACGAGTTCGGGTACGAGTGTATCGAGATCATATACGAAATTCCTCACTTCGACTTTCGGTCAGATTCAAAAAAAATAGAAGAGCTCAAGCGACTCTTACAGGGGTATGGGATGGATGTTTCGGTGCATTCAAGCTTCGTGGATCTAAACCCCGTAAGTCACCACAGGGAGATCTTCGAGCTGAACCGGAAGTGTTTGGAGAAAAGCATGGCAGTGTGTAAGAGGTTGGGAGGGGAGATAGTTGTGGCACACACCGGGGTATGCAGGGTCCCGATGTTGAGAGAGTTCTGGGAAAAAACTAAACGTAAGTGCTTTCAGCTGTTGCGAAGTGCTTCCCTCTACGCGAAAAAGCTAGGGGTGAAACTCGCGGTGGAGAATGGGAGTTCCCGAGCGAGCCCCTTCTCAAAACCTCGAGAACTTAGGGATTTGGCAGAAAGGATAGATGGGGGTATAGCTTACGATGTGGGACATGCATGCTTGAGGGAGAGGGAAGATGGGAAGAAGCTGAACGTGTCGAAGGCATTAGAGGAAATCAAGGATCGCTTGGTCCATATCCATGTCCACGATAACAGAGGAAAAGATGACGACCACATGGTTCCGGGGAAGGGACACATAGACTTCGAGTCGATGGGAAAGACTCTCCGGAGGATCGGTTATCGGAATATGATCATAGCTGAGCTGTGGGATCCCGAGGATCCAATTGGTGTGGCTCGGGAAGGTATAAAGAGTCTTAGGAGATATTTTAGATGAATTCAGCCGTTATGGTAGTGAACACGGGCCCCCTGATATCGATCCGCTTTTTGTTTGAAGTGAGGTAGCGGTAAGCGACATCTTCTATCATGAGATTCACATCAGCAGGGGACTTCACGTTCCGGATTCTCACCTTTATCCTCCCATCCTTTTTTGCGGATCTCTCTATCTCACTTGCGGCCAGCGCAGCGACTCCATCCATGTAGGTTATGCCCGTGGGAGTTCCATATCTCTTGACCTCATTTAAAAAGACATCTTCCTCCCACCCTTTGGGGGGGACCCCCACGATGTTTCCTTTGTACACGTATACCGAGTTGAAACCAGCGGGTCCGATGAGTTTGGTTCCACTCTCCGGCTCGATGAGCTTAACGACAACGGTTCTGTTAGTCACTCTCCCCCTGTAGGCTTCGAATTCACAGGGGCTTGGTGTATCCGCGTACTTTCGAGCGGTGGCTGAAATGGCTCTGGCTATTTCCCTTCCGACTTCGGTTCTCGGGGTTTCCTTCACTCGAATCATCTTAGCCAACTCTTGATCTGAGAATTCAACTTTCGTGTAGAAGTAGGGATAAACGAGTCTGCGAATGTCAGCCTCTCCCGTCCTCGCCATCAAGAGCCTTTCCAGCCCCACACCCAAGTTAAAAACTGGGTAAGGTATTTTGTATCTGCTCAGCGCCACTGGACTGTATAGTCCTCCATCCGCAACTTCCACATTTTTTTCACCGGATTTGAGAAAAACTTCGAACTCGGTTCGTGGAGCATAGTACTTGGAAGTGGTCTTCTTGGTGACAAGTTCCACCCGTGGGAACCCCAGTCTTGAGAACACTTCTCGGGTAACACGTTTTCCGTCCTCCAAGGAGACGTTCTCATCCATTACCACGAGAGAAGCCGTCCACGATTCGTAGAGGTGGGTTTGGTCTAGCTTCTGTTCTCTTCTAAATTTCGGCCCAATCGAAAAGAGCTGGATCGGCAACGGTTCCCGTTTCAAAAATTCAGTGATTGTAGGGAACCAAAGAGAAGTGGTATGGGATCTCAAGGAGAGGTTCGAAGGGATAGGCTTCATCTCCTTAAACCTGGGGAAAACTTCGTGGATGATCTTGCCAGCCTGAGTTTCCGTGATTCTCAACTCCTCAACGAGCGCTTCGACGAGGTCGTCTGCACTTATTTCTCCCCTCTTGTATCTTCGGAGGATATTTTTGAGCGATTCTACCTCCTCGAACTCCGGAGCGATCTTCTTGATGAGTTCTAGTTTCTTCTTTCCCATCCCTATGTCTGGTCTTTCGAGTCCCGCTAGGAAAAAAACTCGATCCAAGATGACAGGTGCTTCAGGACCATATTGGCGAACAACTTCACTCGAGTCCACTATCATCGGGAGGACGACCTCGGTGAATCCCATATCCAGCAAAATGTTTCGAATCTCCACCACCAACTCCATTAGCGGGTGGCGTTTCGTTTTCTTTATCTGGCGGTGGAAAATCCCTTCCCTATCCAAGAGTTTCCCGCTTTCCAGCCAAGCCCTCTCAAAATCCCTCTTGGCCTCAGATTCTATCTTTTCCGTGTCGAACTTTACCATACCATACCACGGAGACAAGAAATCGCGAGGAAGTTTGGATCGATCGGGGTTTACTTCACCCTCTCTATCTTTCGGCGTCCGAGGGCATCGATGTATTCAACTTCTACACCTTCCCGGATTTCTCCCCTGAGTTCCATCGGAACGGGTAACTCGAAGGTTTCGTAGGTGTTGAGATCCATCAGCTGAGCGTTGTTCTTCACGATGGCGAGGACTTGTGCGTTTCCCCGGTGGACTATGGGAACCTCAACCTTCGCGCTGGTCGGCTTCACTATGGTTCTTTTCTGTCCATCGAAAAAACTTATAGCATCTATCTTCGCCTTTGCGTGTCCGTGCTTCCCTGGCGCAGAAGTGCTGTATCCGACTATCCTGCATGGCTCCCCATCTATTATTATGAATCTCCCCTCTTTCAGTTTCCCCACTTCCACCATCTCTTTCATGAGAACCGAATATTATTCGGCGATGTGTTTAAAGAAGTTTGGGTGATTCAGTTGGATAGGTCCTCTCTTTGACTCTCCCGAGCATATCGGCACAGAGGCGGATGGGAAATTGAGAGTGGATGGGTCACCATCACCTTAAAAAAACTTCTCAGCTCAATTGGAATAGTGATCGGTTGAAGATAGGGATAATTGCTCGCTCGGACGTTCCGGAAGCTGTAGAACTCACGCGCAGGCTCTTGCAGGCCCTATCGGGCACGCAAACGGTGCTGGAAAAAAAAGTGGCGAGAGCGGTGGGACGGAGAGGGGTTAAAATCCAAGAAATGGATGTGGACGTGATGATCACGGTGGGGGGAGATGGGACTCTTCTCGCCACTCACATGTTAGCCCCCCAGGTGCCCATTCTGGGTATCAATATGGGTGGGAGGGGCTTCTTAGCCGAAGTGTCTCCGGAAGGGGCAGAAGAGGCCGTGAAAAGACTTGTGAGCGGAGAACTGAGGGTGGAAGAGAGGATGACCCTCGCCACCTTCGTGGGGAAAAAGCGATTACCGGACGCGATAAACGAAACGGCGTTAGTCTCCGGTTCTCCGGGAAGGGCGATAGAATTCAGGGTATCGATCGATGGAAAGAATCTGTATGAGACGAAAGGAGACGGGGTGATCGTAGCAACCCCTACTGGGAGTACGGGATACTCCTTGTCCGCGGGTGGGCCGGTGGTTGATCCGCGTGTGGACTCGTTGGTGCTCTCACCGATCTGCGTTTCACGGCCGAAAGTGCCCTCGATAGTCGTGCCCGAGTCGAGCTCGGTAGAGGTGGAAACGAACCCCAGCGGCGGTGAGGCAGTTGTGGTGATCGATGGTCAGTTCACCACTCCGATCAAGCCTGGAACAAAATTGAGGTTTCTGAAATCGAATGAACCAGCACGTTTTTTGAAGTGGAGAACCGATTTCTATGAGAAGCTGAAGGAAAAGATATGGTGAAGGGTTCTGGTGAGTATTCGCGACTTACCTTGGGAGGTAGCTAGGCTCCCCCCTCAAGGGCGCGAACTCTAGCACCCTGTCCCCCAACCAATGGTCGAGGAACCTCTTACTTATGTTTACGGCTCCGTTCAGGTCGGCGTTGTACTTCAGCCCGCACGACGGGAATTTGAAGAAGCTCGAGAGACCCTTCGTCCTTCGTTTCCGCAGCGGTGGCACGTTCTGCTCGTGCAGTCCTCGCTGGCTAGGACAACGGGGACCCCCGCCCATCGCCAGCCTTCCAAGCCAAGCACGGCAGTAGTAAGAGGGCAGCCTCGTTTGCTCTTTCAGAGTCCGGTAGCCCTCTCAAGGGCCTAGACACGGTCCCACTCGGCCAAAAGATCTTTCAATTTCTCCAGCTTGATTTGCGTTTGGATGGGCTCCTTAAATACTTAAGCCACGAATATTTACCAGAACTTTGTGAAGAAAAAAGTTTATGTGTTGGACACGTCCGCCCTCATAGGGGGGTTCAGTCCTGCGACGACGGAGATCGAACAGGTCACGATCGAGCCCGTGCTGAATGAAGTTAAGGATGAAATTCTAAGGTCGAAGATCGATACCGCCGTCTTGATGAAAAGGGTAAAGCTCTTGAACCCCTCTCTCAGGGCGGTGTCTACCATTCAACGGAAGATTAAAAGGACTGGGGACTCCATCTCCAAAACGGATGTAGGGCTGCTCGCTTTAGCCTTGGACATGAAGAGAAGAGGGAAGCTACCTGAGATAGTGACGGATGATTATGGTATTCAAAATGTCGCAGGGGTTCTAGGCATCCCTTGCAGGGCGGTGTTAACCCCCGGTATAAAGAAGCTGTTCAGGTGGAGGGTAGTATGCCCGGCATGTGGGAGAAAATATCGCAGACCCGCGATTAGATGTGAGGTCTGTGGATCGAAGCTGAGGAGAGTGCCTGAGAATCTCGGCTCGTAGGGTTAGAGGATGTGGGGAAAGAAAGAAAAAAGGGCCCTTGCTGCCGTTCAGCAACACTCGGAATCCGTGTTGGGGGTCGTGAAGAAATTTGAAGAATTACTTTCAGCGGTTTTTTCGGAATTCGATTTCCAAAAGGCGGAGAGCTTGGGGAGAGCGGTGAGTGAACTAGAGAGTCTGGCAGACGAGCAGGTGAGAAACTTTAATAAGGTTCTCAGTCAGGGTGCATTCCTCCCAGCATATAGGGGGGATTTTGCGAGACTTGGGGACCAGCTCGACAAAGTCGCTGATATCACGGAGGAGGTGACTCGAACGATTCTGATGAGGGAGAAGATGCTCCGGGCGATCAAAAGGGCTGAGAGGAGGGAAAGAAGGATCAAGGAGATCCGAGAAGGATTGATAAAAATGGGTGAACTTGCGGTCAAGAGCGTGGATGCATTGAACTCATCCCTGAAGATACTGGCGGTGAATATCGATCTGGCGGAGATACGGGCTAGCGAGGTTGGAAGGATCGAGCACGAATCTGATTTGATCGAGCAAGACCTCTTGGTGGGGCTCTATGAATTAGAGAAGTTTCTCGATCCCGTGACAATCGTCCAACTGGATAACGTGATTCACGGAGTAGGTGATATCTCAGACAACGCTGAGGATGCTAGCCATCTGGTCTCAATCATTGTGTATGGTTTGAAGTTGTGATTTCTCACGGAGTTTTGCCGAGCGCATGCAGTAACTCGAAGATGATGATCGTCATCCAAATGAAGATGGCTCCCAACCGAGAATCGAAAGAGCACCCTAGTATAACTCCAACTAGGACAACGGAAGCATAGATGATTCTCCAAGATTCGGGTTGCCCCATCAAATTTTCTTGTTCTCGATTCCTCTTAGCGTGTTCTACATAGCACTCAGAAACAGCGAGGCCAAGGAAAAACTAAGCATGGTGGCTATCAGGGGAACTATAATCCACATGAGGATCATTTTCTTCACTTTTTCTTTTCTGATCATCGAAATGTCCATTGCCCATCCAACCCCAACCACACTACTGACGATCGCTTGGCTCATGGAGACCGGGAGACCCCACTGGGTAAACAGATGAATCGTCACGCTCGCACTCAGTTGGGCCACTAGCGCCGTCATCGGTGAGAGTGGTGCTATCCCCCTACCCACCGTTTTGACGACTCTCTCCCCCCAGCAGATCGATCCGATCGCGACCATCGCCGCGCCTGCCAGCGTCATCTCGGAGACGAAGTGAGGAGCGGTACCCTCCGCTTGGGTGGCGTAGAAACCACCCATTACCGTTCCCAAATCGTTGGCCCCCATAACATAGGCTACGTAGCATCCGGTGACGATAACACCTAGCGAAAAGATGGAGTTCAGTTTGGCAGGATCTTTTACCATGGAAATGGTGCACCTGAACCCGTGACACAAAATGGCTGCGAACACCATCGCACCTACAGGAGTCAAGCCCCAAGCGATCAGTATCTCAACTATTTTGTCGAGGTTCACTCCAGTCTGGGCGGCTATCGAAGGGCTCGCGAACATGCAAGCCGCCACGCCAGCACCCGTGAGTCCACCCACTATCGCTTGGTGGGTTGAAACCGGAAAACCGTACTTGGTGGATATCATCACGGCGACTCCCGCACACAACATCGCAAAAAAGATGAGATGGGGGTGAAGCTGAAAGATGGGTCCCGTGATTATCTCCTTACCCACCGGTTGGATGAGTTTCCATCCCTCCAGCATGGCACCCAGGAGAACGAATAGGATGAAAAAGGTGATCGCTCTCCGGTACGTGATGATCCTAGCACCGACGGCGGTTCCCATTGCGTTGGCGGTGTCACTAGCTCCTATGTTCCAAGCTACGTAAAGGGTGGCTGTTAAGGCGAGAGCGGGGAGGGTACTCATCTAGAATCATCCTTCAATTCACTCCGATGAATTTCAACACGACATTTCCCACCTTCTCTACCGTGTTCAGATCGAGCTTGTCTGGCAGGTCATGGGGGGTATGGATGTACTCGTATCCCCTTTCTCTGGTGGCGGGCATGTTGAGGAGCTTCGAGAGAATTTTTTGTGATAGACTTTTACGGGATCTGACATCGGTGGTGAGAGTTATGGCCTTTACACCAGCATGGAGCAGGGGTGCGTGCTCGTACCCTGAAAATGTTGCCCACCAATTTCTGGGATCAAACCCTGCCTCCCTCATGCAAACCTTCAGTTCTTCATTGAGTTCTCGAGGGGTTCTCATTCGTCTTATCACCCCAGTCCCGCTGATAACGTAACCATTTTTACCAACACCTACCGTATCTAAGTTCAGTACGGTCTCATCACCTCTCAGAACACCATCTGAGAGCAATTTTTTCGCCCCTATTGCTCCTTCCTCCCCTGCCCCTGTAATCACGAATGTTAGATCACAGGATGGGCTTGACTCGGAGCATACCCGCGCGACTTCTAGTAGGATCGATACCCCTGAAGCGTTGTCGTTCGCCCCTGGGGAGACCTCCTTCTGAGATTTAGAAAGAAAGATAGCTGAGCTGAGAAGAATGAAAAGGGATGTGCTCAAGACCCATCCGGTGGGCCAAATGGAGTGAAATAGTAGCCTCAAAATGAGGGTGAAGGTGGCTAGTACAAAGGTAGGGTAAAAGAGGAAATAAGCGAGTCTAGCGAGTCCGGGACGCGTGATACAAACGGCAGAATCCCGGTGGGCCATGAGTACAATGTGTCTTCCCCCTTTGTCCGTTTTTCGTCTAGCGACCACATTCCACGTTTTTTTCTTTGGAAGCACTTGACCCGAGAGCCCAATTATCGCTAAGACCGCTATCCAGAGAAAGAGCGATTGAAATCCCGGGACGACGATCAACGGGAGAAAACCGATCAAGCCAATGATTGCCATGATCCCCTCCTTTAGGGTTTCCCTGACGAATTCGAATTCCATCACGCTCGTCTGGAGCCCACATTCCCTAAGCTTCTCCGAGACATATCTGGTGGCCAGCTCGTCCCCTTTTTCACCAGCCCTTCGAGGACCTATCTCGTATGCGAGTTTGTCCACGTGCTCGAAGACTTTCCTGACTTCAAATCCACCCAAATTCCTCACCATTGACCAATCAAAATGGTAAAATTTAAATATGGAATGACGTAAGATAGCTGGTCTCTTTCTGAGGGATTGGATTGGAGGAAAAGAGGATCAAAGAACTCGCGGGCACCACAACCGTGGGTGTTGCGTGTAGGAATGGAGTGGTCTTAGCCGCTGACACCAGAGCCACAGCTGGATATCTCATCGCGAGCAAGCGTGCACAAAAACTATACGAGATAACCGAGAGGATAGCAGCGACGGTTGCTGGGGGGGTGGGAGACACTCAAGCGCTCGTGAAGTTCCTCCGAGCAGAATCCGGCCTCTTCCAAGCGCGTGAGGGGAGGTTGATTTCGGTGAGTTCGGTGGCGAGGCTTGCGGCTAACATCCTTCACTCTCAAGCACTTATCCCGTTTATCGCGAACTTGTTGGTGGGAGGGGTGGACGGCAGGGGGCCTCAAGTGTATTTCGTGGATCTGGATGGGACGGTAACCGAAGAGTGGATGACCGCAACCGGGTCTGGCTCACCCGTGGCTTATGGGGTGCTTGAGAGTGAGTTCAAAGAGGGTATGGGGGTAGAGGATGCCCTTCCCATAGTAGTTCGAGCCATCAAGGCAGCTATGCGGAGAGACACGGCTACGGGGAACGAGCTAGAAGTTATGACTATCAGTGAAACTGGATGTAGGAGACTTTCCCCTCGTGAGGTAGTCAAACTGGTCTAACGATCTACTCTTTGAGGGCAGAGCATGGCGGCCGAGGAACTACTCGAGCAGATAAAGAAAGTGGTGAAAGAAGAGACACCATTTGGGGAGTCCGTATCAGGTGTGGATTTCGAGGGACCCCGGGTGGTGCTTTATTGTAAGAACTTGGAGCCCCTGACCCAGAATGGAGAAGTGATCAAGGAGTTGGCGCGTAAACTCCACAAGCGCGTGCTTCTTCGCCCCGACCCCAAGCTACTCATCGATCCCAAGGAAGCTGAGGAAAAAATAAATAACCTAGTTCCTGAGACCGCGGGGATAACGAACATAATATTTGATGAGTCGCTCGGCGAGGTCACCATAGAGGCGAAGAAACCAGGAGTGGTTATAGGAAAGGATGGTACCCTCCTCCGAAGGATAATGAACGAAATCGGTTGGACCCCGAAGGTTGTGCGAACACCACCCATCCAATCCGAATTGATTCAAAACATCCGTCTTTCACTGATTCAGTCAAGCAGTAAAGATCGGGGAATAATGCAGAAGATAGGGAGGAGAATTCATCGAGAGCCTAGGGCGAGGGGAGACTGGGTCAGGGTCACGATGTTGGGTGGAGCTAGAGAAGTCGGAAGATCCTCGCTCTTACTCCAAACCCCTGAAAGCAAGGTGATGTTGGATTGTGGGTTGAATGTGGCTTCTGACGATAGGGCTTATCCCCATTTAGAAGTACCCGAGGTCAGGATAGCCGAGCTAGATGCGGTGGTGATCACCCACGCCCATCTGGATCATATGGGTTTCGTCCCCTACTTGTACAAATATGGGTACGAGGGGCCCGTCTACTGTACCACACCGACCCGGGACCTCGCGGTACTTCTCCTCCAAGATTTCATCGAGGTCGCGGAGAGGGAGGATAGACCACTCCCTTACGATCGAAAGGATATCCGTTCTTTCGTCCATCACTCGATCCCCTTGGAGTGGGGGGAAGTGACTGATATCTCTCCGGACATTAAGATAACTCTGTATAACGCGGGACACATCTTGGGATCGTCTATCGTCCACATCCATGTTGGGGAGGGATTGCACAACGTCGTGTACACGGGGGACATAAAATTCGATCGAACCAAACTGTTCTTTCCGGCTATGTGTACTTTTCCGAGAGTGGAGACCTTGATAATGGAGAGCACCTACGGCGGATCCGATAACATGCAGTTGCCGAGAGCGGAGGCTGAGCGAAGACTCTTGGGAGTCATAAGGGAAACGATCGAGAAGGGTGGAAAAGTGTTGATACCGGTTTTTGCGGTTGGAAGGGCCCAGGAGATAATGGTGTTGCTTGAGGAGTTTCATAGGAAAGGACTCTTTGATGGAGATGTGTATCTGGATGGCATGATATGGGAAGCCACCGCGATTCACACCGTGTATCCCGAATACTTGTCCCCAGGTTTGAGGAAGTTGATATTCCAAGATGATAGCAACCCATTCCTCTCCGAGATGTTCGTCAGGGTGACGACCCCTGACCAACGGTCGGAGATAATGGAGGGTCCCCCCTGTATAATCTTGGCCACCGCGGGAATGATGACCGGAGGTCCGGTTCTGGAATACTTCAAAAAATTTGCACCCGACCCAAAAAACACCCTCGTGTTCGTGGGATATCAGAGTGAGGGTTCATTGGGTCGACGGATTCAAAAAGGGTGGAAGGAGGTACCGATGAGATCGCAAGATGGAAGGATGGAAGTTATAAACGTTAACATGAGGATCGAGACCATAGACGGGTTTAGCGGCCACTCCGATCGGGCTCAACTGCTTAACTACGTCAGGAGGCTCTCACCAAAACCTTCTAGGATAATATGTTGTCATGGGGATGAGGACAAATGCGTGAGTCTGGCGAGCGCATTACATAAACTTTTTAGGGTAGAGACCAGAGCACCTCCGAATTTGGAAACGGTGAGGTTGCAGTGATCAAACCGTAGTCTCTTTCCCGCGAAATTGGATCGTGACGTACTTCGGAGTGGCTACTATCCAGGAATCGCTTAAACGTCCGATATCTCCACCGATGGCATAGCATATCCCCTTGAGCTGGGCAATTGTCTGCTTGAGCCCCTCGACGTCACGGCTCATAAAGGAAGCTATATTCAGGATCACAATGTTTCCTGATCGGAGTTCATCTCCAACTCTTTTGAGGTCGTCCGGTGACTCCAAATCCATGCTCTTTATGTATATGGGCTCTATCCCCACCCTGCGCTCCCTCATTTGTGAAACCTCAGTGGTCATCACGGGTGCTCTCTCCGGTTCTACCGATCTCTGCCCTCCGCTGAAGAGCTTTTTCAGAGTTCGCATAGGTGTCAATTGTCCATAGACTTTTCCTTATATAACTTTTTTCCGATATGTGTGAGATTCCATATCTCATCCCCCACGTGGTGGGCAATTTTCACTACCTTCCCTTTCGGTTTTTTCATCTCCCTTGCCGGGACGAGCGCTACACCTACAGCTAGCACTTTTCCGTGCCTCTCGTCCACCACCACTACCTTATCATTGGTAGAAATCTCAGTATCTACTTGAGTCACTCCTGGGGACATAACATCAGCTCCGTTGACGATGTGTGGAACTGCGCCCATGTCTACCGTAACCTTCTTCAACCCGAATCGTTCCACCGAATACAGAGTGGGAAAGATCTCATCCCCGGATTTGAATAAAAAAGGAAGGTCATCTACGAGCAGTACCTCTCTCTTTCTCAGCTCAACCATTTCGAATTTTTTGCCCTTTAACTCTGTTTTTTCCCCGAACTCCTCTTTGATCCGTTTCGCAAGTTTTCTGATGGCAGATTTTCTCAAGTGGTACCTCTTCGGAGTCACGATTAATGGTTAGATACCTACTTAAATATCTTGAGAGAAAAAATAGTGATTCCATGGCAGCCCAAAGACCACTTGACCTGCTGAATCGCGCTCTCGGGTCAGCTGTACTGGTGAGCCTCAAAGGTGGACGGGAATTTCGGGGCAAACTCGTGGGATTCGATGTTCATGTGAACCTAGTCTTAGAGGAAGCCGAGGAGCTCCAAGGAGGGGAACCAGCCAAGAGGTATGGACTAATGATGATCCGTGGCGATAATGTGGTCTACATCTCCCCAGCGGAGTGAGCTATGTGGTTAAAGGTACCCCTTCAATGGGTAAGCGACACAAAGTTGTGCATGTCCGCTGTAGGAGGTGTGGACGAAGAGCGTTTCATCTTCAGAAAGGTGTTTGTGCGGCATGCGGGTTCGGTAGAACAAGAAGAATCTATCGGTACAGCTGGAAAACAAAAAAGGTTCAAGGAATACGGCTTCGGTGAGTTTTTTTGAGTTGGCTTTCGAGAATAAATTCAATAAACCTATGGATCCCATTTATGATGGTGGGCCGGTAGATCAGCCTGGTATGATCGTCCGCTTGGCATGCGGGAGGTCGCGGGTTCGAATCCCGCCCAGGAGGGCTCTTGGGTCCTCCGCGGAAGGTCCACCTCGTGAACCTCCGGATGATACCGGCCCGCAAATATTATGTTGGGTTCCTTTCTATTGAGTATCAAAATTTAGAGTGGGACGTTTAAGTTAAATTGGAAGAACCTAAAATATTGGTGGGCCCGTGGTCTAGCGGTCATGAGGGGAGAATGGACCTCTGACAAACGTCGCCTTCACGAGGCGAAAATCGAGGGTTCGAATCCCTCCGGGCCCACCACGAGAGAAAAGAATTATTGAATATTTTGGCTCGATACCGAAATCCCCTTGGTTTGGGGTGGGTAGTTCCAGTGGGAAACTCCTGAAGATTTCGAGTATTGGATGGACTGGGACACTTGGCGCTTCCAAAATCGTACGGGTGTTGGAAACACATATAAGAGGGGGGGAGTATCGGGTGGAGGATGGGTGGGATCGAGTTTTCAGATGAATTGGGGAGACTCATCGAGCGAGCCTCAAAGGATATGGAAGGGTTTTGGGGAGACGTGGCGAGAGAACTCTACTGGTTTCAGCCTTGGGAGAGAGTTTTTCAACGGGAAAAATATCCTTTCTTCAAATGGTTCGTCGGCGGGAAGACGAATATCTCATATAACTGTATTGATCACAACGTTTTAAATGGGAGGAAAGATAAACCGGCTATCCTCTGGGAGTCTGCCGAGAGGGGAGAGAGTAAGATCCTTACCTACGGTCAACTTCTGACTGAGGTGAAGCGTTTTGCGTCCTCGTTGAGGGCGTTGGGAGTCAAAAAAGGAGATCGTGTTACCCTCTATATGCCAATGGTTCCAGAAGCTGCAATTGGAATCTTTGCCACCCTTCGAATAGGGGCGATATACTCTCCGGTTTTTGCTGGATTTGGATATCGGGCTCTGGCCGATCGAATAGAGAATGCTGGATCAAAAGTGCTACTCACCTCTGATGTGGCTTACCGGAGGGGTACGATCATCCAACTCAAAAGTATCGCGGACAAAGCCCTAGAACTCGTGGATGGAGTTGAAAAAGTAGTGGTTCTCCGGAGGGGGAGCGAGGAACCACCGATGCGGAGGGATCGAGACTTGTACTGGGAAGAGGCTTTGGAGATGGGAGAGGGGGAGCACGAGGCGATACCCATGGAAGCCAATGAGCCAGCTTTTATACTCCACACATCGGGCACCACAGCGAAGCCCAAGGGCACAGTCCATACGCATGGGGGGTATCAGGTCCACGTTTATGCTATGGGGAAGTGGGTGTATGGATTGAACGAGAGTGATATTTGGTTCTGTCTTTCGGATATAGGATGGATCGTGGGATCGAGTTACGTTCTCTTCGGTCCGATGCTTGTTGGGGCTACGACGGTGATGTATGAGGGCACGCCCGATTATCCCTCTCCCGACATACTCTGGAAAATCGTTGAGAAACACAAGGTGACCAAAATGTGGGTTTCGCCAACTCTTATAAGGTCTCTGATGAAGTATGGAGAAGATCTTCCGTTGAAACATGACTTGCGTAGCATAAAATTCGTCGCGTCCGCGGGCGAGCCTCTGAATCCTCCCGCTTGGGAATGGTTGCAGAAAAAAGTGTTGAAGGACAGAGCCCCAGTGGTGGATCACATGTGGCAGACTGAAACCGGAGGACCGATAGTGGGAAATCCTTACGGGATATCCCTCCTACCGATAAAGCCCGGATCTGCCACCATACCCCTTCCCGGAATAGAAGGAGATGTTGTGGATGAAAGAGGGGAACCCCTCCCGCCCGGGATAGAGGGGATTTTCGTATGCAGGAAACCGTTTCCGGGGTTGATCCAAACCTTGTGGAGGGATGACAAACGGTACGTGGAAGAATACTGGAGCAAAATTCCAAACTGCTACTACACGGGTGATGCAGCTAAGCGGGACGAGGACGGATACGTGTGGTTCATCGCGAGAACGGACGAAGTCATTAAAATAGCGGGGCACAGGATGGGAACGATAGAGATCGAGAGCGCAATCCTCACCCATCCTGCCGTGGCTGAGGCAGCGGTTACAGGGATGCCCGATCCTTTGAGGAAAGAAGTCGTGTGTGCATTCGTAGTCCTGAAAGGAGGAGTGGAACCAAAGGAGGAATTGAAAAAGGAGATCATTCAAACGATTAGAAACATAATGGGGCCGATAGTGGTATTCGGAAAACTTGTTTTCGTGACCAAAATTCCGAAAACGAGGAGTGGAAAGATCATGAGACGAATATTGAAATCTCTCGTCATGGATAAGCCCTTGGGTGACTACTCCACCATAGAAGATCCTACCGCAATAGAGGAGGTCCGGAGGGCCTTGGGCAGTAACCCTCCTTGACTCGCTCCGTGCAAGGAATTTAACGTAAGGGATTGAGGAAGTGGTGTGAAGCTCATCTTAGCCTCGAAAAAGGACCCAGCGGCTCAAAACATCGCTACGTGTTTGTTGGAGCTTTATCCCTTCAGGAGAGTGGGGGAAGAGGAGTTCAGGTATGGGGATGCGGTACTCGCATACACGGAGAAAGATTCGGCTGAAATAGACTTCGTTCCACCTTTCGCGGATGAGACCATCGTGGTATCCAGACATGTTAGTGAGTCACACAGGCCAACCCTCTCCGTTCATGTTCCAGGAAAACCAGAGGAGAAGAGGTTGGGAATAGCTAAACCCAGCACGGTGGGATCGATACTCAGAGCCCTTCATTCGATCGAGAAAAAAACGGGGCTTGGATATGAAGTGTCGCTGGAGGCCACACATCACGGGCCAACTGATCTGGAAGTCCCGGTGACCTTTGTTGAGATAGGGAGTTCTCCGAGAGAATGGGTGGATAGGAAAGCCGGAGAGGTGGTCGCGCGGGCTGTGATCTCAGCTTCTACCCCAAAATGTCTCCAAGCGGTGGGGGTAGGTGGGCCCCACTACTCACCCCGTCATACCGAAGCGTGCTTGTATACAAAGGTATGGGTGGGGCACGTGCTTCCGAAGTACGTTTCCCTAGACGAGGAACTTCTCGAACTCGCGGTGGAGAGGACTCAGGGAGGGGTGAGTCTGTTTCTCGTGGATAAAAAGGGATTGAACTCGATCCAGCGGAGGATCGTCTTCAAGGCCTCTGAGAAATTGGGGATAAAGGTGATAAACACCACTGATGCTGCATTCCAACAAAGCTTTAAAACTTAAATCCAATCAGTTGAAGTGGTGAGGTGAGCTTACCTTCGGGTGAAGTTGAATCGAGGGTAAAACCCGGGATCTCCGTTCCATCGAAGCTGGAGAGCAAAGTCAGGCTTCCTCAGAGGACCTTCACAGATGAAGAGCTAAAGGAGATTCAAGAGAAAGCAGCAGTCAAGATACTCGTGATCGGTTGCGGTGGGAGCGGGGGTAACACGCTCTCAAGGATGATGGAAGTTGGAATATGGGGGGCGGAGGCGATAGCCGTGAATACCGATGCCCAGGATCTCCTCTACACAGCGGCTGACAGGAAGATCTTGATAGGCAAGCAGACGACTGGAGGCTTGGGGGCTGGGAACGACCCTAGCAAGGGTGAACAAGCTGCTAGGGAGGATGAGGATATAATTAAGGATCACATCTATGGAGCGGACATGGTATTCGTGACGTGCGGGCTGGGGGGTGGAACTGGAACCGGTGCAGCTCCGGTGATAGCAGAGATATCGAGGAAACTCGGAGCCTTGACGCTGGGCGTAGTGACACTCCCCTTTCGGGTGGAGGGAAGCCGAAGGATGTCGAACGCGAAGGAGGGATTAGAGAGGTTGAAGAGGAACGTGGACACCGTGATAGTCATCCCCAATGACAAGCTTTTAGAAGTCTCACCCAATCTTCCGATCGGAGCCGCGTTCAAAGTTGCAGATCAACTCATCATGGATGCCGTGAAGGGGATAACCGAAACCATAACAAAGCCAGGGCTAATAAACTTGGATTTTGCCGATCTCAGAGCAGTCCTCCAAGACAGTGGAACTGCGATAATAGGGATAGGAGAATCTGATGGTGAAAACAGGGCTGAGGAGGCGGTTGAAGAGGCCCTCCACAGTCCGCTATTGGATGCCGATATCTCAGGGGCGAAGGGTGCACTGGTAAACGTGAGCGGTGGTCCTAGCTTGACACTAGAGGAGGCGGAGAAGGTGGTGGGGAGGGTTTCAGAGGTTCTGGATCCAGATGCACAGATAGTTTGGGGTGCTCAGATCTCGGAGGAGATGAAAAACGATCTAAGGGTTCTGATAGTGGTTACGGGGGTCTATTCTCCCTATGCCCAAATGGAATCCAAAGTGGTGGAGCTGAGGCCGGAGAAAATAGATCTAGGATTGGAGTACATCTGATGTCGCGATGGCTTTACGAGGTCAAGCGAGTTTTGATGGTCGCTAAGAAGCCGAGCCAAGAAGAGTTCAAAGAGGTATCAAGAGTGACGGGGTTGGGTGTTCTCATAATAGGACTTATAGGGTTCTTGATGATGGCGATCAGCTACCTGATCGAAGGGAGCGTGTGAGGGTGGAGGAGGAGATCCAAAAACCAAGCATCTACGCTATACGGGTGACCGTCGGGCAGGAAAGGAACACAGCCGACGTTATAATTACCCATGCAAAAAAACACGACCTCCCCATCATAGCCGCATTGGCCCCCACTAATCTTTCGGGGTACGTGTTCGTAGAGGCCTTCGGGAGAACAGCGGTCGAGAGGGCGAGGAGCGGTGTCAAACACGCTCGGGGGATGGTTTCGGGTGAACTCACTATCGAGGAGCTGGAACAGTATCTCGTTCCGAAGCCCCCCGTGATGAGGATGGAGGTCGGAGATCTCGTAGAACTCATCTCGGGCCCATTCAAGGGTGAAAGGGCAAGGATAGTGCAAGTAGACAAGGAGAAAGAAGAGGTAACCGTGGAGTTTTTCGAAGCCACCGTTCCCATTCCCGTGACCGTGAGAGCGGACTCCATCAAAGTAATCCAAAAGAGAGAACCTGGAGGTGAAAAATGAGGGTTAGCGATGTGAGACCTAGGATGAAGAACGTGGATCTCGAACTCCGAATAGTGGAAGTGGAGAACCCTAGAAGGTATTTCACCCCTGAGGGCAGGGAAGGGATAGTGACCACAGCCACAGGTGAGGACGATTCTGGGCGAATAAAAGTGTCGCTCTGGAATGAGGAGATAGAACGAGTGAGACCAGGATGTCGTGTGAAGATAACCAACGGGTATGCCAAGATATTCAAAGGAGAACTCCACGTAAGCGCCGGTAAGTACGGGAAACTGGAAGCCATCCAAGAGGGCGAGTAAGCTTTAAAACGATTTTAGCCAAGCTTTCTAATCAAGGTAGTGGTTTGGCTCGGTGGGATGGATGAAGGCAAGAATAAAACTGCTTGTAGAAGGGGGAAAGGCGAATCCCGGTCCACCGCTGGGTCCGGCGTTGGGCCCTCTGGGACTGAACGTTGGAAAGGTCGTGCAGAAGATAAACCAAGAGACTGCGAGGTTTGAGGGAATGAAAGTACCCGTGACCCTCATCGTAGATAGGAAGACAAAGGAGTTCGAAGTAGAGGTTGGGCTCCCTCCCGTGTCGGTTTTGATCAAAAAAGAACTCGGACTTGAAAAAGGTGCGAAAACTGCCGGAAAGGAGGTGGTTGGAAATCTCTCGATAGCTCAGCTCGTAAAGATAGTCAAAGAGAGGGGAGACGCAGGTCTCTCAAAAGACTTGAAGAGTGCCGTGAAGGAGGTTCTGGGGACGTGTAAGAGTATGGGGGTGACGGTTGAGGGTAAGGATCCGAGAGAGGTTCAAAGAGAAATAGAGGAGGGTGCGTACGGGGAGGAACTGAAGTGAATCTGAAAGAAAACATCATGAAGGCGATACGCGAGGCAAAGATGTCTGGAAAGAAGAGAAATTTCAAGCAGGGCATGGAGCTGATGGTTTCTCTGAAAAATGTGGACCTAAGGAAAACAGAGGAGCGTATTGCAGTTGACGTTCTTCTCCCCCATGGGTTGGGAAAACATAGGAGGGTGGTGTTCTTTGCAGACGGGGAACTCGCTAGACAGGCGAGAGAAGCTGGAGCTGAGCTCGTCCTCTCGAGGGCGGAGCTAGAGGAGCTGGGCAAAGATCTCAAACGGACGAAAAAACTGGCTCGGGAGTACGATGTTTTTTTAGCTCAAACCGAGCTCATGCCAGTTATAGGGAGATTGCTGGGGCGCGTCCTCGGCCCGAGGGATAAAATGCCAAAACCGGTTCCCTCAAACGTGAATCCCAAGCCAATTATCGAGAGATACCGTAGGGTGATAACCCTGCGGACGAGAGACCAACCCGCGATCCGAACAAAGATAGGGGACGAAGCGATGTCAGATGAGCAGCTCGCCGAGAATGCGCTCTCGGTGATCGAGGCGATCGAGCAAAAGCTTCCTAAGGGAATGGCCCAGATCAGGGTCATGTATATCAAAACTACGATGGGAAAACCTGTTAGGGTGGAGGTGAGGGGGTGAGGAGAGCTACCTATCCCAAGTGGAAGACCGAAACGGTCGAAAAACTTGTCGAAAAACTCAAGAGATCCAAAGCCGTAGGTGTGGTTGACTTTCACGGTCTTCCAGCTCGACTCTTCCAGCGGATCAGAAGAAGGCTGAGTGGGCAAGCGGAGATAGTGGTTACCAAGAACACGCTTATCGCGTTGGCCTTGCAGCGGGCAGCGGAGGAGCATCCGAAGCTAGCAGAACTGTCAAAATACCTCGAAGGTCAATCTGCCCTCGTATTTACTGATCTCAGTCCTTTCGAGCTCAATAAACTCTTGAGGGGGGAGAGGGAGAAAGCCCCTGCCAAACTGGGAGCCGTCTCTTCGGTTGATGTTGTGATAAAGGCTGGAGAAACGGATTTTCCCCCCGGGCCTATCGTGAGCGAGTTACAAAGGATGGGGGTAAAGGCCAAGGTTCAAGCTGGGAAGGTTGTGGTCTCGGAGGACTTTCCCGTGGTAAGGGTGGGAGAGGTCATAACAAGGGAAATGGTAGATCTCCTAAACAAGCTAGGGATCGAGCCGGTAGAACTCTTCCTCCGACCACGGGCAATTTACGAAAAAGGGCTGATCTTCTCAGGAGATGTCTTGGATATCGACGAAAAGGTGGTTTCGGAGTGTGTGGCCCGAGCGCACGGGGAGTGCTTGAGTCTAGCCCTCAACATCGGCTACCCGACCGCTGCGACCGTTATGCCCATGCTGATCGAAACATCCACCGAAGCCTTGGCCCTCGCCCTTTCTTTGGCCCCAGCCTTTTTCACCCGGGAGACATTACCCCGTCTGATCGCCAGGGCCCGCTCGGAAATGCTGGCATTGGCTTTAAACGTAATGGCTAGGAGCGAGGGGGCAATCGATGATGAGTTGAAAGAGATCCTCCGGGGTTCGGGCAAAAGTTGATAAACTGGGAAAAAGACTAAAATGGAGAATTTCAGTCTAAAGGAGGTGTGAGATGGAATACGTACATGCTGTGATGTTGCTCCACGCAGCTGGAAAGAAAATTGACGAGGAAAGCCTGACCAACGTGTTGAAGGCGGCCGGTGTAGAAGTGGACGAAGCCAGGGTGAAAACCCTGATCTCAGCACTCCAAGGTGTGAACATAGATGAGGCGATCAAAAGTGCGGTTGCCCCAACAGCGGTTGCAGCGCCTACGGCACCAGCTGGTGAGGCCCCGCCGAAAGCAGAGGAGAAGAAAGAAGAGAAGAAGGAAGAGGAGGAAAAGAAAGAAGAAGAGGCAATGGCTGGGCTCTCAGCACTCTTCGGTTGATCGAGCAAACTTTTTTCAGAGCCCTACGGTCTACAGTTCGTGACTGCCCCCAGCTCTCGCAGGGGGCATCCTGCTTCGGCGACCAACTAATGCGTTCCGCCTCTCGTCCTCTCCCTTGCGGAAGGGACTTCCCGGCGGGGGAGTTAACGGTTTCTTGTTGGCTTAGAACTTCGTTTCACCTCGCCGTTGTCGTAGATGCTCCCGAGCCATCGCCATACGACCCAGTTGGCGTTCTCGGTGTCGACTTGGGCATAGTCAACCTCGCCGTGGATTCCGATGGAACAGCTTTCAAGGGAGAGGGAGT
>JAPDJF010000018.1 GCA_029259185.1 Hadesarchaea archaeon | reverse complement strand
GACAGGGATCGCATAGCTTGTGTGAACATCGCCAAACTCGAAGATGAAGGGCTGAGGTTCGGCCCGGATTGGTGGGGGATGATTGCGACCCCATCAGTTGCGTAGCTCCCGATTACGCAACAGAACCTACCAAGCTGCGCTTTGCGCAAAAATATCGCAAAACTTAAAATGGGTTCCAACAGACCATGGTTGAGTTGGTCTCCAAGACGAGGAGGGCTGAACCCCACGGCCTCGCCCGGTTCAAGCGCTAGTTCCTAGATGGCCTCCAAGGATGGGATCGCGCTCAAGCCTTAGGGATTACGATGAGTGAAAAGCGTGTAAAGTTTGGGAAAAACGGATTAGATGGGGTTCTCCACTCCGCCCCCGACCACGAGGCATGCATCGTGACGTGTCACGGACTGTTCGGAAGTAAAGACAGCCCGAAGTACATCGAACTCGCTGAGGAACTCTGCCGGCTTGGGTTCTCGGTTTTCAGGTTCGATTTCAGGAAGGGGGAAAATATCGTTGCCACCCTCACCCAGCGGATAGAGGATTCGAGGGAAGCGATTGATTTCCTGAAAGATCTTGGGTACGAGAAGATCGGCATGATGGGAAGCAGTCTGGGTGGATGTGTCGCCATTCTGACATCTGTCCAAGAGGACTCGGTGGAATCCGTGGTCACGTGGGCAACTCCCTCCAAGTTCAAAGGGATCCTTCAAGCTGAGGGACTAGAGGAACTCAAACGGGATGTCCAAAGGTATGACGTGATCGACTCCGTTCGCGAACTCGACCGCCCGATCCTGATCGTACACGGAAGCGAGGATGAACTCGTGCCCGTCACCCACGCGTACGAATTATTCGAGAACGCGCGGGCACCGAAAGAACTCCTGATAGTGGGCGGTGCAGATCACCGGTTCACCGACGAATGGAAGAGGAGGAAGGCTGTGGACAAGACCGTGGAATGGTTCGGGAAATACGTGAAGTCGTAAAAAGGGAAAGAAGGGGAGTTCTATTTCTTCTTGATACTCTTGACCAAGTCTTCGACCGGGATGGCTGGAAGACTCATTATTTTTATTGTCCTCCGCGACCCAAGCTCAACCGAAACGCGTGTAATCGTTTCGTTGTCGGGTGCCTCAACCACATTCACGAAATCATAGGGTCCCAGCACCGCGTACTGCTTGATCACCTTTGCCCCGAGTGCCTCTATCTCCTTGTTGACCTCTAATATTCGATGTGGCTTCTCCTTCAGGGTCCTCCTCCCCTCAGCGGTTAGAACCGACAGCAAAATGTAGGTCGGCATCGAAAAAGGTAGTCAACACGCTTAAAAAACCTGTTGATTTGATTTTCAGATATATTTCAGCACGTCTATGAGGCTCTTGACTTCATGGGTCGATCTGAGATTTTTGGGAGGGGCTTCATCCTTTCGATTTACCCAAATGGTCTTCATCCCCACCTCGCTGGCGGGGAGGATGTCATGACTCACACTATCCCCGATCATCACGCTTTCCTCCGGTTTTGAGGCCGAAAGCTCGAGCGCTCTGAGATAGTAATCCTTTTTGGTCTTCCTGATGCCCACGTTGTGATCCCCCAACACACAATCGAAGTACTTCTTCCCCCCGAACCTCTCCACGGATGCCGCTTTCTCCAGAGCGTTCTCCGATGTGGCCAAACATACCTTGTACTTTCCAAGAATCTCATCCAGGAAAACGAATGTATCCTCAAAGAACGACGGATTCTTCCAGCACTCTTCCATAGCCCTGTCGAAGGCTTTCGTGATCCATGCAGCGAGCTCCGCATCGTACGGTTTGCCGAGCTTTTCGAAGATGAGTCTGCAGTGAAACTCTTTGTCATCGTGCCTCTCGGGATAAAATTCATGGACAACGGCCCTGTGCACATCGAACAGATAGAGTCTCCACAATTTCCTCCCATCTATCCCAAGTGCTCTGGCAGGCCCATCGAAACCAGCTATGAATTTAGAATCAGAATCATGCAACGTGTTGTCATAGTCCACGAATACGGTCACCGGACCCATCCCAAGAGAAGAGAGACCTCGAACTTAAGTTTTACTTTTGGGAGACCTAGTATCGCTTATTAGCTCAGTCATTAAAGAACTCGTGAGTATGCCACCCGGCACTTACGTTCTCATCCTCTACGTTCCATACGACATCCAGCTAAAAATAGGGGGCTTAGGGATGAGAAGTTTTGAAAGGGGGTACTACGCGTATGTCGGCTCCGCCCTGAGCGGACTCGGGGGAAGAATAGCCCACCATCTGAGGAAGGAAAAAACTACCCACTGGCACATAGACTACCTCACCATGAGGGCCGCCGTGGTCGACTTGGTTGTGGCTGAGAGCTCCACGCGAAGGGAATGTGATGTGGCAAAAGAACTGGGAAAGTCTCTCCAAGGAGTGAGAGGGTTCGGATCAGGAGACTGCAGATGCACTTGTCACTTGTTTTACTCCCCTAGTTACCATGAGCTCTTGGAACGTGTGGTCAAAGCTTTCAAAAGCTGTGGGCTGAAACCAATTAAAAAAATACCACCAAATCGATAGCTTATCACGGAGAACGTGCTTCCAAACACTACTCCACCTCACCACGGGACTTGAGAGGGGGCCAACTATGGGTGGAAAAAAACACAGGAAGATGGAACCTTACTACAGGCTGGCCAAAAAAATGGGATATAGAGCTAGGTCCGCCTTCAAGCTCAAGCAACTCAACGACCGTTATGCGTTGCTGAGGCGTGGGAACATCGTGCTTGATTTGGGCGCCGCTCCGGGTGGATGGCTCCAAGTGGCCGGTGAGATCGTGGGGGAGAGAGGGTTCGTGCTCGGAGTCGATATCCAACCCATAGAGGAACTCCCCTTACCCCAGCTCAGAACCATCATCGGTGACATTTTGGATCCCTCGACCACCACCCTCATCTCTGAGAAACTCCCTCGAAAAGCTGATGTCATCCTCTCGGATGCCTCCCCCAAGATAACGGGGGTGTGGGACGTAGACCACGCTCGCTCAATAGAACTCGCAGAGGCCGCCATCGCGATCGCCGATAGAGTGCTGGCTCCAAACGGGAGGATGCTCGTAAAGGTCTTCCAGGGGAGAACCTTTGAAGAATTCCTGCGAAAGTTCAAAAGAAGATTTCTTTTTACCAAAATCTCAAAGCCCCACGCCTCGCGTAAAGGGAGCGCCGAAGTGTACGTGATCGGCATCGGACATCGGACATGAAAGATTTATGAACCAGCGGTTATCCACCCCCCGAGAGTATCGATGAGAGCTCTTCGAATGAAGCATCGGTCTTGAACCCTACCGGCGAGAAATGGGTCCTCGAGACGAAATGGCCCCTCTCCGCAAGTTCCTTCAAGATCCTCTCCATCTTTGGGGGTGATGTCTTCATCCTCCTAGCGAGTTTATGAGAGTCGTAAAAGGTTGGGGGAGCGTGCGCCTCCTCTGCACACAATTCCAGCATGCGGATTTCCACATGCTTTAACCTAAACTGCGAGCCCTTCAGGAAATCTATGATCCTCCTGATGAACTTCGCGTCCCCCAAATCTCCTAGCCAGAGGGGACCCGCGACCCTGAACTCCTTTCCGCACTTGCAAGTGGGATCCCGCATCCCCCGCGTGATGACTCTTCGTCCGCAGGAGCAGTCCATTACGTATCCATGTTTGGCCAACACTTCATCAACCCTGCGTGACCCCTTCGTAACCTTGAGATAGATCCTGAAATAATGTCTAGTGGCGTGGGAGAGGATAGGGAGGAGGGCTAGCTCATGGATTCCTCCCACCCGCTGACAAAAACCTATCAGGATCCTGATTCCCAGCTCGTGTCCATATTCGGTTCTGATGGACCTCGCACCGTACTTCCTCAAGCATGCTTTCGGATAGGTTCCGGAAAGGGGGGCGGTGTCGGTGGCGGTCACGGCAAGTATCCCACCCCGGAGAAGCGACGAACATGCAGACTCTAGGAAAGGGGCAGGAGAACCAAAGGGATCCAGATCGACCACATGAAACCTGCGTCTGTCGCTCCTGAGCAAAACGTTCGCATCCTCATTCCTGACGAGCACGTTGGTCAGGGAATTCAGGGCCACGTTTCTCTCGATCATCTTGAAAGCCTCTTTCGAGAGATCGTTGATGACCACCTCCCTCGCTTCCTTCACTTCCTTGGCGTACCTGAGACCCCTGACCCCCGCCCCACCGAGTGGGTCACACACTCTCAGCTCCCCGAGTTCCCCCGCTAATACGTGGAGAACACCAACCGATATGTCCCTGCACGCCTCCATCTGGGGGTTGTAAAAGACTGGCGTCAAGGATGGAGCGAAGTCTCCGGTGGAGGTCCTGAACCCGTCGAGCTCAGGGACTTCCAGTCTTATCCCGCCCTCGGCTACGATCTGGGTTCTCAACCGAATCCCAACAAGTAATTAACCATCCGTCGCAAAAAAAAATGAAGATGGGAGAGAAAGAACTCCAGGACGCGGCTAGGCTCTTGATAGACTCCCGACACGCGATCGCGCTCACGGGGGCGGGAATCAGCACGGAGTCGGGAATTCCGGACTTCAGGTCCCCCGGGGGGATCTGGTCCAGATACGATCCCAACGAGTTTGGAACGATATCCTCATTCATGGAAAACCCGACGAGATTTTATGAGGCAGCGGGTGAGTTCCTCTCCGTATTCACCGCCGATCCCAACCAGGGGCATAAGGCCTTAGCCGAGCTGGAGGAGATGGGGATTCTCAAAGCCACCATAACCCAAAACATAGACGGACTCCACCAAGCGGCCGGATCTAGGAAGGTCATAGAACTTCACGGAAACCTGCGGGAGGCCAAATGTCTTGGGTGCTATGCGGTCTTTCCGATAGCGATTTTAGCCGAAAAAACCCTGCAAAAAGGGGAGATACCCCCGAGGTGTGACCGGTGCGGGGGGATACTGAAGCCGAACGTGGTGTTCTTCGGGGAACAACTCCCCAAGGAAGCCCTCGAGTCAGCATTTGAACACGCGAAGAGGTGTGACCTCATGCTGGTCGCCGGTAGCTCTCTAGCAGTTTCACCCGCCAACCTCATTCCGATGGTTGCCAGAGAGGCGGGGGCTGAACTCATCATCGTTAACGCTGAGAGCACCCATATGGACACCCTCGCATCCCACGTGTTTAGGGGGAAAACTGGAGTGATACTCCCCAAACTCGTGGAAGAGGTCCGCAAATTGGGTTCTGGAACCGAAGAAAAAAAATATTGATCCACGCTTCGCCCAAGATTAAGAACTACTCGAACTTCGGTGCTTTCTTACCGACTTCTTGACCTATCTTGCCAAATTTCATCGCATCCGCGAGCGAGCCTTCGATCGTGTACTTCTTCGCCATGAATGCCCTAGTAGCATCCTCCTCTCTCGTCAACAGTTTCCACATGATCTCCTCGCCCCCCTTCATCGTGAAGTTGGGCTTCTCGTGCTTACCGACGTTAAAAGTCGCCTGCCCTCCTTTTATTTCGATGTAAAACTCCGGAGTGTCCTCGCCATCCACGACGAACTGGATTACCTTATCCCATCCCTGCATCAACTTCTTCGCTTCCTCGATGCTATTCGCAAGTTCCACGAACGTCTTCCAGCCTTCCGCAACTCTTCCCATTTTCTTACCCTTTTCCATTCCACTCCGAATATTTAAGTTTAAGGGGGAAGGGGAGTGACCCATGGACATTTGACCCAAATGGCGAACTCAGCCATCCTCTCGGAAACATGGTATTATCTCCTTCGAGTACGTATCCATGACTTTCTTCGGGTCGGGTCCGATGTTTATGAGATCGAAGTGTCTCACGCCAGCTTTGATGTACTCCTCTATCCTCTGTATGCACTCCTCCTTCGTTCCCGCTAGCGAGAACTCCCTGGCCGCCTCTAGCGGGATGAGGTCCCCGTACTCCGACATTCTGTCCAGGAAATCCCCGGTGGGGAGGAGTTTGAAGTAGGACAGGTTTTCGAGGGCGGAAGGTATCTTCACCTCGTATCCAGCCTCTCGGAGGAGCTCGAGATGGGCTATCATCGGCTTGAATTTTTCAAGTGTTTCATACGCCTCTTCCGCTCTGTCAGCGATGCTAGTGTAGAGGTAGATCCCAGTATCTATTTCGTCGATCGATCTCCCGGCCTTGGTCGCTCCTTCCTTCACGAGCCTTAATCGCTTGGCATAAAGCTCCGGGGTCAAAGGGGTTGGCAACCACCCATCGGCGATCTCCCCCGTAAGCCTCAGCGTGCGCGGACCATTGGCCGCGAGATATATCGGTACATTCCTCCGAACCGGCTGGATGTGCAAAAAAGCATCCTTGAGATTCCAGAACTTCCCTTCATAGCTAAAAATCTCACCCGACCAAAGCTTCCTCACGATCGAAATCGCCTCGATGAGCCTCGAAACGGGTCTGTCCCATTTTATCCCAAACGGATCCAAATTCATGCTCTCCCCCGCGCCCAGCCCCAGAATGGCTCTCCCACCCGAGAGTTGATCAACGGTGGCAACCTTCTGGGCGAGCACCGCCGGATGATATCGATGGGGATCTGTCACGCACGTACCCAAGGTTACCCTCTTGGTCACCGCCGCGATCGCTGCCAAAACACTCCACGCTTCCGGGACTATTCCAGGCGGGATGAAGAGGATATGGTCCGGGACCCACACGGAATCGAAACCCGCCTCCTCGTTGAGCTGAGCCACTTTGATCAGCTTGTCGGTCGGGACGGAGGGAATCGGGAGGTGTACTCCGAACTTCACATCTCGATGGCTCACATCTACGCAAATTCTTCGGAGTATTTTAACCTAACCGTCCTGAAATCCAGCAGCAAAATTAGAGGGAGGTTTTTCTCGGTTCCTGAGCTACGGACCCTCACCTTTAGTTGTATCCACCAGCGGTTGGATGAACTATCCGCCCCCCAGCTGGGCCTTACCCCTATCGAGGTGAGAACCTAGAAACCGTTATCCGAGCTTCTCACAATTTAGGCCGAGCTTCTCGCATAGCTCCTTATAGCGATTGCGTACGGTGACCTCCGTGACCCTCGCCACGTCCGCCACCTCACGCTGGGTTCGTCTCTCACCGCACATGGAGGCCGCGATGTAAATGGCCGCGGCCGTTACTCCTGTCGGCCCGCGCCCCGAGGTCAAGCCTTTTTTCATCGCTTCTTTCAGCAACTCTATTGCCTTCGACTGGACCTCTCCACTCAAACCGAGCTCACTCGCGAACCTAGGGACGTAGTCAGCTGGGGAGGTGGGATGGAGATGGATCAGGAGTTCCCTAGCGATGAAGCGATAACTCCGGCTTATCTCCTTTTTGCTTACCCGGGAGACCTCTGCTATTTCATCGAGCGTGCGCGGGACCTTACACTCCCTGCAGGCGGCGTAGAGGGCCGCTCCAGCCACCCCTTCTATGGAGCGTCCTCTTATGAGCCTCTCCTCCACCGCATGCCTATAAATTACCGCGGCCGTTTCACGCACATTCCGGGGTAGGCTGAGATGGGATGCCATCCGATCTATCTCCGACAGGGCGAAAGCTAAGTTCCTCTCGATCGCATCGGAAACCCTGATCCTCCGCTGCCACTTGCGTAGCCTGTAGATCTGGGCTCTCCGCTTCGGGGTCAAATCTTTCCCGTAGGAGTCGCGATCCCGCCAATCGATCATCGTTGATAAGCCTTTGTCGTGAATGGTGAACGTCATGGGCGCTCCGACTCTCCCCCGTTTGTCCCGCTGTTCCTGATCGAACGCTCTCCACTCCGGACCCAAGTCGACTATGCGCTCGGTTATCACGTACCCACAGCTAGCACACACGAGCTCCCCGTGCTCGTAGTCCCGAACGAGTCTACTCTTCCCACAAACGGGACACGCATTTCTCCTCTTGGTCTCTTCCTCACCTCTCTCTTCCCTTCCAGCCATCTCTTCCATGGATCTCGACTTCACGACTTTCCCCTCCGGTATACCTCCTCTCCACTCAAGGAAACTAGATCCTTCTCACCTAGATCCTTCGCCGGCCGCACGAGCACGTAGGGTCGCCTCACAGGACCGAAGATGTCTAACACCCTCCCAATCGGCCTCTTGTTGCTCCTCCAGAGGACCTCCCCGAGCTTCGGGGCTGCATCGAGCCTTGCTATTATCCCCCTCGGAGTCGTGTGCAAAACTTTTCCGACCTTAGACATCCCACTCCCCAAATATTTTTATGGACCTCCAACTACTTATATTTAAGCATTTCGAAATGTTTAAAAATTAATTAAGGCTCCCTTCCCCGGTCTCCACGAGCACGGCATTCACCACCCCATGTTGGCCCAATCTGCTCGTGACCTTAGCCTTTCCGATCTCCGTTTGGATCACTGCACCTTTGGTCAAGATGTTCCTCCTCACGAAGTGGGGGTTCGCGGGGTTCTCCACCACACCGAGGATCTTAACAACTCGGAACTCTTTGGTTCGGGGATCCAGCACGTTCGCTCTCTCAGCCCTCCTTAGCCTGAGTTTTTTGTCCCCTCCCTTGGTCTTCCGGACTTCTCTCTTTTCTTCCCCAACCGTCACGGGGACGAACTCGCTCCCGAGCTCCCTCCTCCGTTTCTCCCTCCTCGGCCATATCCTTCCGCCACTGGGCTTCTTCAGAGATCTCCCCTGCCACTTGGCCATGCAACATACCTTCACGTCCGGACTAAAAAGGCTAACCTCTGGGGTTGTCTTTGAGTACCCTCAGGCCGCTTCCCCCGAGTCTCTGTTGTATCGCCTCCATGTCATCCTCAAGTCCGAAGTAGGTGGCGAACTTCTTGGAGGTGCGGAGAATCTTCGTCCGCCCGGCCTGCTTCGATTCGATGAACCCCAAAGTCATCAGTTGCTTCACGTGTTCGTACACGTGGCCTCCCCTGAGCTTGGCTAGCTTGGTCTGATAGATCGGTTGCTCGTACGCTATAAGTGCCAAAGTTTTAAGTACACCCCTAGAAGGCTTGACCCTCCTCACAAACCCCTTCAGTTTGGGGATGTACTCATCTTTCAACCTTATCATAAAAGCATCCTTGGCTGTGTTAACGAGTTCGAATGGGGAACTCGAGCCGAGGTCTCTCTTCAGCTCTTCCAACAACTTCACCACGTAGGTCTCTGAGGATGTCCCCAGCAACCTCCGGAGCTCAGCTATACTCAAGGGGCGATCGCTCGCATACAGCGCCGCATGAACGATCGATTTATCTTTTTCCATCCCCATCTCTTTCCCTCACCGGCAAAACACGTATCTCCCCGAAGGGTCTATCCTGCACCAGTTCTACTTTCCCTCCCGCCGAGAGGAAGAGGAGAAGCAACAGAGTCCTGACCGCGCACATCCTGTTCCGCTCCTCCAACAAATCGGAAAACTTAACCTCCCCCCCTCCCGAGAGGGCGAGGATCTTGGAATAGAGCTCCTCCATGCGCTCCTCTATTCTCACCCGAAATTCGTCGAGCCTCTTGACGATTCGTTCGATCTTCCTCCTCCTCGATACCTCATGGGTGGGGATTTCACGCAAAGCCTCACGTAGCGCACCCAAGAGCTCTGCCAGCGTTATTTTCTTCCCCTCGTGCTGGATAAGCACCAGCGGACCGATGTCTGGTATGTCGAACTCCGGGGGTTCTTGGATGTCCTCCAACCCCCCCACATGTCCGTTTCCGTTGTTCATCCTCTCCGATTTTATTCGGAGGATGGTGGACGCGGAGAGAGCGGCCCTACCCGAGAGCCTGAGGTCTACTCCCTCCTCAAACACGCGCTTCGAGAGAACATCCATCACCCTACCTATGTCCACTTCCCACGGATCCAACTTTCGCTCTTGGACTAGATGCAGGAGGATCTCAAAAGGCTCGTCCACCACTATCTCCACTCAATCCCCCCCATACTCCGCTAACTCCAGAGACACTATCCCGGAAACACCGTCCTTCATCGTCACCCCGAAGAGCCTATCGGCGACGCTCATTATAGAGTCCTTCAGGGTAACCACAATCACTTGGGAGTTCTGAGAATACTTCTTAATCAGCCTCGCAACCCTGGGCACCTTCTCATCGTCTAAGTGAGCATCTATCTCATCGAAAACGTAGAGCGAGGCTGACCTCATCTTCTGAAGGGCCAGTATGAAAGCGAGGGCGGTGAGCGACTTCTCCCCCCCTGACATCGATTCCACCCTTCGGATCTCCTTGCCTCCCGGTCTGGCTTCTATCTCCACTCCGCCCTCAAAAGGATTCGACTCACACTCCAAGACGAGTCTAGCCTCCCCCCCGGGAGAGAGCTCCCTGAATATCTCCCCGAAGTTCCTCGAAACTTCCTCGAACGTTCTCATGAACGCATCCTTCTTCTTTCGCTCGATCTCCTCTATGAAACCGAGTACATGCTCCCTCTCCCGCTGGAGTTTCTCGTACCTGCCTCGGAGGGAGAGATATCTCTCCTCTACCCTCCGGAATTCCTCGATGGCCCTCATGTTCACCGGTTCCAATTCTCGAAGCTCATCCTCGATCTCCTCCACCAGCTTGGAAAGTTTTTTCTCTCCCAAGCTCTCCCCTGAACCCCTTCGCTTGAACCCGGTTTCACCTAGAGATTCTCTCAACTCCTCTAACTTGGTCCGCAGTTTCGCCTCCTCAACCCTCAGCTCGCTCAGCTTGGATTCCATGGTTCGAAGTCTCTCCCCAATCGAGTTGGCCCTCCTCTTGACGGAAGCTATCTTCCCCCTGACCCGCTCTCTTTCCTCCCGCATCTTGCTGATCGCTTCCCTCGTCTCAGATTCTCTAGAAGAAACCCTTCGAAGCTCCTCTTTCGTGCGCCATATCCTCTCTCTGAGTTCCCTCCCATTGCTCTCGAGCTGAAGGAGCCTAGCCCGAAGGTGGATCAATCGCTCCCTCAAAGTGGCAGGATCCGCAGGGAGCTTCTCCGAGATCTCGAAAACTTCCAGCCTTTCTTTCAATTCCTCCACTTTCAGTTCCATCTCCCAAACCGCTCTCCTCAAATTTTCTAGATCCGCCCGGACTTCCTCAAGTGATTCGTGCTTCCGTCTGAGGAACTTGGAGCTAAGCTCGACGAACCGCTCACATGCTCCTTGAAACTCTGAAATGAGATCTCGAACCGAAGTGCTCGATCTTTTGAACTCCCCCTCCACCCTTCGCATCTCCGCCCTAAGCTCTTCTTTGACCCCCTCAAGCGAATTCAACTGCTCAATGAGTGTCTCCAGCTTCTGCCTTATTCTCTCCGAGACCATGGTCTCGGTACTCTGCTTCTCCTCGATGAGATCGCTCAACCGTCTCTCCTTCTCCTCGAACGAGGAGACTTCTTCCACAAGCCTCCGGTGGGTCTCCATCTCCTCCCCGATCCGCCTCTCGAGCTCCTCCTTCATCTCCTCCACCCTCTCTAACTCAGACGCACACCTCTCAAACCTCACCCGGAGCAACTCTCTCCTAGCAGCGCCTAGCCGATCTTTAAGCTCTCGGTATCGGATCGCGTTCTCCCTCTCGACCTCCAATTTCTCAAGCTGACTCCGAACTTCCTCCAAGACGACCTGCATGGAGCGGAGATTCGCTTCCACCTTCTGGAGCTCCGACATCGACTTCTCCTTCTTCACATCGTACTCCGCTATCCCTGCGAGTTCATCTATTATTTTCCTCCGGTCGATCGAGTCCATTCTCACGAAGTGCTCAACATCTCCTTGAAGGATGAAGTTGTACTCCCCTAGACTGAGACTCTTACCTAGGAGATCCACTATGTCTTGTCTGCTCACGCGCCGTCGGTTCAACCTATAAACCGACTTTCCCTCCTCGTCAACCGTTCTCGTGATGACTACGGTCTTGGAATCCACCTCTATCCCACCATCCTCGTTATTGAAGTACAACGAAACTTCTGCGAAGCGGGGTGAGCGCCTTCCGTCACCTCCCTTGAATATGAGGTCAGAGAACCTCTCAGCGCGCATCGTTTTTGCGCTCATCCACCCGAGGACGAAACAGAGAGCATCCACGATATTGCTCTTCCCCGACCCGTTGGGGCCCCCTATGACCGTCAAACCCCGGGAGAGGGGGATCTCAGTCTTATCCCTAAAGGACTTGAAACCCCGCAGTTCTATTTTGCTGGCGTACGGCAACTTTCACCTACCCTAACCCTTCACCCCGCCAGCCGAACTCTATTTATCCGCTCACTAAAAAACTCTTTCGAACCTTTACGCCTCGCACAAAAATACCGCAAAAGCAAATGGATCCAAAAGATCGTGGTTAGTTGGCCTCCAAGACGAGGATGGCTTTCGGCCCTTGAGGGGGACCCCGAACCCCAAGCACGGGGATTGGCCTCAGGGGCTATTTTCGCGCAAAGCCCAGCCACGGAAACCGGGGTAAAGATTTAATTGCAGGTTCGGGAGTTGTTTAGCGGGTGTCAGAGATGCGTCCAACGGGTCCAACAAACCCAACGCTGCGGAGGCTCATCCGTAAGCTGCGTGAGGAGGGAAAGAAAAAGAATGTGAGGGTATGGATCGATTTAGCGGAGAGGCTCTCCAAACCACGGAGAAGGAGGGCCGAAGTTAACCTCAGCCACTTGAACAGGTATTCTGAAAACGGAGAGACGATAGTGGTACCCGGAAAAGTGCTAGCGGCTGGAAAACTGACCAAGTCTATTAAAATCGCGGCCTTCAAATTCTCCCAATCAGCACGCAAAAAGATATTGAGCGCGGGAGGGGAAGCCATGAGTATCCAACAGCTGCTCGAACGGAACCCCGGAGGAAAAAACCTCAGGATAATGGAGTGACCGTGATGCTGATCATCGATGGTAAAAACCATGTGCTCGGAAGACTCGCAAGCGTTGTCTCCAAGCGTTTACTCGAAGGGGAGCGTGTAGCGATAGTGAACGCAGAAGAGATCCTGATCTCGGGGAAACGAAAGCGGATATTCGACATGTACGACGCTTGGTTCGAGACTAGAAACATCGCCAATCCCCGAAAGGGACCTTTTCACTTCAGACGTCCGGATGATCTCGTGAGGAGGGTGATAAGGGGTATGCTCCCCATAGACAAGGATAAGGGAAGGAAGGCTTATCGCAGGTTGAGGGTGTACGTAGGCATTCCTCCTGAGCTGGATGGAAAAGAGGTAAAGAGGATCCCCCAGGCGGATGCCGAGAAGTTGGGCACAAGACGTTTTATTAAAGTCGGAGAATTAAGTAGACACCTGGGGGCGAGGTTCTGAATGAAGACAGTCCAAGTTAGTGGGAGGAAGAAGTCCGCGTTGGCCCGTGCGGTGATAAGGGAAGGAAGCGGGAAGGTGTACATCAACGGGATACCGATCGAGATATACCAACCGGAACTCGCCAAGCTCAGGATAATGGAACCCCTCGCCCTCGCACCGGACATGGCGAAGAGAGTTGACATAAGAGTCAAAGTCAAGGGGGGAGGGGTAATGGGACAAGCAGATGCCGTAAGAACCGCTATAGCTAGGGGCTTGATAGAATGGTCCCAAGATCCACAACTGAGGGAAACGTTCAGACAATACGACTGGGCCCTAATCAAAAGCGATACGAGATTCAAAGAACCCAAGAAACCAGGGGGGCCCGGGGCTAGGGCCAAATTTCAGAAGAGCTATAGGTGATGGGAGTGAGGCCGATACGCTGCATCACCTGTGGAAAACTGCTCGCGGATAAGTACGAGGAATTCGATCGGAGAGTGAAGAGTGGCGAGAACCCCAAAGTCGTGCTGGACGAGATGGGAATAAGGCGTTATTGCTGCAGGACCGTGATGCTCACCAGCATAGACCTTACGGACGAGATAGCGAAGTTCAAGAAGTGGTGATGACCCCGACCTCCAGGGTGCCTAACCCCGCGACTAAAAAACATTTTTAGGGTCCCTCCAAACTAAAATGATGATACTACGAGGAGGAAAAGAGGGGTACTCGATTCCGTTCGACTCCGCTCTTTATGGTTCGATGACATCACCGGACACGCCTGCCGAAAGAATAAAGATCGAATACAGAAACTGCGACTGCTTGGTTGCCCTCTTCGAGACCACCAAGGATGTGGAAGCTTTAATCCCGATCGGAACTGAACTCTTCTCCGATCCACCCTACGCGGGGATATGGATTTCGAGGTATTCCTTTTCCACGCTGGGGGAGTACAACGAGTATCTATCGGTCATCCAAGTCAAGGATGTGAGAGGGGAGATGGGGTACTACATCCCCTACATCTACGTAACGAACGACTCGGCAATGGCCGCGGGCAGGGAACTAGCCGGGGCACCGAAGAAGCTTGCCCACATAGAGTTTCGGAAGGAGGTCGATGTGATCCAAGCCACCCTGGAGAGACCATCGGGGAAGAGGCTGGTGACTTTCACCTTCAAGCCGGAAGAGAGAGCAACGATGGACCTGATAACTGCCACCCTCCCCAAACCTACACCCCTCCTCTCCGTCCGACACCTGCCACCCATAAAGGGGGGTGACGGGCTGACCCAATTGGTGAAATGGTATGCAGACATAGACTTCCACAAGGATCCAAGGGGGAGGGAAGTGATTTGGGCAGGATCTGCATCCCTGAGGTATGACTCCCCATCGGTCGTGGATCCTGTCCACAAGCTTGAGATAAAGGACATCGTGGCCGCCCTCTACTTCCAGTTCGACATGACGCTAGGAATAACCGAGGTTCAGAAGGAGTACAGGATCTAGGAGGCACTCCGGTGGGCTATGCGGAGATAGAGGAGATCTCAGAGGACGAAACCCTGCTGAAGGAAGAGGTTCACAGGTTCGCCGAGGAGGTGATACGGCCCGCCTCCATCGAGATAGATAGGATGCCGCTCAACGAATACCCCGAAAAAGTTGTGAAAAAGGACTCTCCGTATTGGAGGGTTCTGAAGGAGTGGAAGAAACTCGGATACCACAGGGGCCCGGTTCCAGAAATGTTTGGTGGGGAGGGACTTCCAGCCCGGATGGTCCACATACTGGTGGAGGAAGTAGCGTGGGGCAGCTCGGGATTCTCCATAGCGTTCGGCGTCGATCTCTTCCCAATCCTCTTCACCGCCCCCACCTTCGACGAGTACCTGAACGAAACGTTCGTCAAACCTTGGCTGGAGGATGACCGCGCGAAGTATCACGGTTGTTGGGGGGTCACGGAGCCCGAACATGGCTCTGACTGGCTCCTCGGATGCGACTTCGTGCTCGAGGACGATCGCCCGGAGCGTGAGCGGATAACCCCCGGACAGGTGACCGCGAAAAAAGATGGAGACGAGTGGATCATAAACGGGGCCAAATCATCTTGGATTTCCTCCGCACCCGTGGCGACCCACGTGGCCTTGCACGTTAACCTCGATCTCGCCAAGCGAAGCGTGGGTGGAGGGTGTGTGGTTCCCTTAGACTCACCGGGGGTAACCAAAGGAAAACCGATCGCTAAATACGGTCAAAAAGATTGCCCCCAAGGAGAGCTGGCGTTCGAGGACGTGAGGATCCCGGGGGTGTACATGACCTTGGAGCCGGAGGCCCTTCATCCCTCGACAGGCTTGATGTCCATGGACCAAATCCTCTGCGTAACGAGTTCGTGGATGGCCGCCTCCTCGACGGGTTTAGCGAGGGCGGCTTTCGAGGAAGCCCTGAAGTACTCCAAGGAGCGGATCCAAGGGGGAAGACCGATCTGCGAGCACCAGCTCGTGAGGAAGAAGCTGTTCGAGATGTTCGTGAAAGTCGAAACCGCGAGGGCATACTCGAGAAGGATCATGGAACACGTGTGGAGAGAGCTGTTCGAGAAGTTCACATTCAAGGCCTCGTATAGACACGCGCTCGCCGCCCAAGTTTACTGCAAGCGGATAGCCTACGAGGTAGCGGACGATGCGCTTCAGATATTCGGGGGGTACGGGATAACGGACGATTTCCTGATCCAGAAGCTTTACCGAGATGCCAGGGTGAAACTCATCGAGGACGGGACCGTGGAGGTCCTGAGCTTGGAAGGGGCTGGAGATCTAATCAGGAACTACTAGACATCCGGGCACGCCCCCGTTCGAATCGCTTCACCAGGATATCTTCGAAGTCATTTAAGTATTCAAAAAGAAAGTTATTGATGAATTCTGACCTAAAGCTGAGAATAGCCGAGCTAAAAGAGAGGAAAAATGCTATCATCTTAGCCCACAACTATCAACTCTCAGAAGTGCAACTGGTGGCCGACATATTGGGGGACTCACTCGAACTCGCCATGGCCTCTGCCAAAACGGATGCTGATCTCATCGTTTTCGCTGGAGTTGACTTCATGGCGGAAACCGCAGCTATCTTGAACCCGGACAAAAAGGTAGTGATTCCAGATCCGGGGGCCAGGTGCCCGATGGCGGCCCAGCTCCCACCGGATGTCATCCGGGAAGCCAGGAAAAAACACGAAGGAGCTGCAGTAGTTCTTTACGTCAACACTCTGGCCGAAGCCAAGGCGGAGTCGGATGTGATATGCACCTCAGCGAATTCCCCCCAGATCGTCAATGCTCTCGAAGAGGACACCGTTCTCTTCGGGCCGGACAAGAATTTGGCTTGGTTCGCACAACGACGCTCTGACAAAAAAATCATTCCCATCCCCGAAAACGGATATTGTTACGTCCACAAGATGTTCACAGCGGCCGACATCGCGCTGCTCAAAGAGCGATATCCCGACGCTGAGGTGCTCGTTCACCCTGAGTGCGATCCGGAAGTCCAACAACTCGCCACCCATGTGTGCAGTACGAGCCAGATGTTGCTCCGAACCAAAGCGTCGCCCGCAAAGCGATTCATAATTGCGACTGAAATAGGTCTGGTAGAGCGGATGAGGAGAGAAAATCCGAGCAGAGAATTCATTCCGGCCTTAAACACTGCGGTATGCCGGGAGATGAAAAGACATACGCTTGAAAAGGTATACCGAGCCCTCAAGGATGAAGAGCACGTGGTGAAAGTTCCGGAACCCATAGCCGAAAGGGCCCGAGCCAGTATTAAACGTATGCTAGAACTCACAGGGAAAGCTGTGCAGGATTGAGTTGAAACCGTCCTAAAATCCCATACCTTCTTGGCGCGGGATTTTTTGCGCTCTGCCAGAGTCACCAGCATTCATCACCCAGATGTCCTTGTTCCAACTCCTCTCAGACCGAACCCCCAGTTTTGCTCCATCCGGGCTCCACGAAGGATCCGCGCCAAAGTGGGGATCAGTCGTCGGATGCTCGATGGGATAAGGAACTCCTCTTTAACTCCACCGCCGGGAAGTCCCTTCCGAAAGGGAGGGGATGAGAGGCGGAACGCTATAGTTGGTGATAAAAACTCTCTTGAGTAGGGCTGGGACGGCCCGAACGAACGCCTGTGAGGTCAAGACCTCCGTAACCTCCCGCAGGTCCGCAAGGCTGAAAGCGGATGACCGCACCTGTGAAGGGAATCGAGTCTGGTGGATGAAGCAGGAAGCCCCCTGCGAGAGCTGTGGGTAGTTCACCACGCATTCCGAGGAAGATCTCACCACCAGACGATGATGGCCACCACCACTAACGCGATACGAAGGGGTGGCTCAAATCTCATCGTTTTCCCGCATCAAGACCAATTCACTTCCGACCCCAACCCCCACCTCGCCCGCTAAGTCGCCCATGTTCTTCGCAATCTCCAGCATACCCGTGCTACCTATGTAACACAGGTACTCGCCCTTCCCGACCTCACCGAAGGTGCGAGCGAGCTTTGCTCTGATCTCTCCACTCTCGAACCTAATCCGCAACCCGTTACCCAGTTTCGCGAACCGATGTACCAATTCGGAACCGATATCGGTCAACAGATTACCGAAACCGTCAACACTCAGGACATGGCCCTTCAGACGATCTCCCAGCCACTCAGGACTCGGAAAATCGACCGTCTGAATGCTTCCCAGCTCAGGGCCGACCTCCGATGGATCCACACCCAAGCTCAGGTGGGCTGCGACGGGTGCCATAATATCACGTCCATGAAAAGTCGGGGAAACTTCCGCCCTCATCAAGGATTTGTTGGTTATCTCACGTACGCTTGAGATACCGAACTCTCTCGCAACGAGCGTTAAAACCCCATTATCAGGGGTCACGAATCGCAACGTGTTTTTCGTCTCCAGCAAGATGCACTTGCGTTCGGTCCCTACGCCCGGATCGACCACGACAACGAAGATGGATCCCCTCGGAAAAGTGATCGCGGCATTCAACAATGTCAGAGCGGCAATCCTGACATCATGCCTGGGGAGTTCATGGGAGATGTCAATTATCTTAACTTCGGGATTTATTGTTAGGATCACCCCTTTCATGGCCCCAACGAAGTAATCTTTGGTTCCCAAGTCTGAAAGGAGAGCTATCAAGTTCGCTGACATCGAACATCACCAAAAAATCTCGCTGATCCCTCCACAGACCATCCCACTTTCATTCATATTAATTTTTGTTCTCCGGATCTCAAATTCTCTAAACTATTCGATAGGTGATCGACTTGAAAGGGAGAGAACAAACAAGATCTTCGTCTACGGAACCTTAATGAGAGAGTATACACCGTTCATTGATCTGATACATCGAGGAAAGATAGAATACGTGGGGAAAGGAAAGATCCGCGCCAAGCTCTACGATTTGGGAAGATACCCCGGGGGCGGTGAAAGATGGGAAAAGCTACGTCCATGGTGAGGTACACCGGATCTCCGATGAGATCTTACCGCTGGTAGACGAGTACGAAGAGTTTGATCCAGCGGAACCCACAAAAAGCCAGTTCGTCCGGGAGATTTCGGTAGTTTTCATGGAGGATGGAAGAAGGATGCTCGCGATGGTCTATTTTTATAATGGCGACTTGAGTGGGAGACGTTTGATCCCAACCGGGAGATGGAAGAAACCCAAACGACACGGGGGCTGAGATCCACCGTCTTTGCGCTTTAGTCCAAGAAGATCGGTGCATAGAAGAGCCCTACCCCACTTCGAGGTATTCTTCAGCAAGAGGATCAAAATTGTCATCACTCCGATTTTGGGGCGAAGGAGTTGGAGGCACAACAACACCGAGTGGTGCGGCCGGCGGGATTCGAACCCGCGTCACGGGCCATCCCCGAGCACGGGACTCACGGGGAGCCCGGGTCTTAACCAGGCTGGACCACGGCCGCACAAATCTGAGTTGGCTCAAAATCGTTTAATTCTTACTGAGCCTCTGGAGTGCGAAATGGGGTGTGAACGACATCATCCCATCGTTTCCTTACAATCCTCACACACCCACATTCCATTGACTTCGTAGAGCCTCTCTCGCACCTCGCCACAGAGTTCGCAAACACTCCTCCCCACTTCCTCCCCCCCTAATGTCTCGGAGTGTTCAAGAGCCTCTGCGACGCCGGGCGAAAACGAAGCTATGTCCGACGCTGTGAGTATGCCGATGAGGATATTCTTTCTAACCACCGGGAGACGCCTTATTTTGTTTTTCGCCATGATCCTAGCGGCTTCCAGCGTGTCCGTGTCCGGATCCACGGTTATGAGCCCCTTAGACATTACATCTCGAACCAAAACTTTACTAGCCTTCTGATCCACGCTCACCACCTTCGTGAGTATGTCCTGCTCCGTCAAGATCCCAACGGGTTTTCTATTCCTGGTGATCACCACACACCCCACACCCCTCTCGGTCATGAGCTTAGCAGCTTTGGCAACGCTCACGTTCGGCGAACACGTAAGCACGTTCTCCGTCATTATCTCCTTGACCGGTACTGTTTTTTTCAAGTACATTCCCCTTCTCACATTTTGCCTCTTCTATTTAACTTTACCTACGAAAAGCTTTATTTTAGCTAGCTTGAGGAAACGATAAGATCGACTCCATCCTAGAATGGAGGTATGGAAACGGGCACTGAAAAATGGAAGAGGAATGCAGCTAGGATAGCAGCGGAACTTATCGAAGACGGAATGGTGGCGGGGATAGGATCAGGCACAACGGTTGCCGAAGTGGTGAAAGCTATTGCTGAGATCAAACCGAAATCCGTCTTCGTTCCGGCCTCCAAAGCCACCGAGAGATTGGCCAAGAGGCTGGGGTTGCGAACGGATGCTTTGGAGAAGTATCCAATGCTCGATCTCACGATAGATGGAGCCGACGAAGTCGATCCAAATTTCGATCTCATAAAGGGGGGAGGGGGAGCACACACTCGGGAAAAAATAATCGCCAAGGCCTCGGATCGACTCGTGATAGTGATCGACAGGACCAAACTCGTTAGACGGCTTGGAGAGAGGATGCCCGTACCAGTCGAGGTGCTCCCCTTCGGTTGGAAATTTGTCAACAAGGAGCTAGAGAGAATGGGGGGAATACCCAAGCTAAGGATGACCCAACTAGGAAAACCTTTCATTACCGATAACGGCAACTACATAGTTGATGTGAGATTCAAGAGAATCCTAAAACCTAAAGAACTGGAGGGAAAAATCAACTCCACGAGTGGAGTGATCGAAAATGGAATATTCGCGGGCATGACCGATATGGTGCTGGTGGGGTATGAGGGGGGATGTAAAACGATCAAGAGAAAGGGCGAACTTCTGAGGTTCATCGAAAGATTTGAATCTTAAACCCCTTTTGACCTCTCCAAGCACCGAATTTCGGGACGGAAGCACCGAGTTAAACTTAAGATTCAAGACTTCGAAAATTTGAGGCCGGGGTGGCTCAGGTGGTTAGAGCGCCGGACTCATAGCCTCGGGGGCTATGAGTGCTGACCGAAAGATGATGTGGGAAATCCGGAGATCGCGGGTTCGAATCCCGCCCCCGGCACATCGATGGTTCGAGATAACCCTAGCACGTCCACTTCTCGTTCCAGGACTTCCGGACCGCTAAACGAGACGAACCTAAGGGAACGGACCCGCTGAAGACCGCCGAGTTTAGGTATGAACCAACACTTTGCACTTCAAATGCCTTACCGAAACCAGTTTCCTCCATGAGGACTCGGCCGGATCGCCCCTCACGAGCAGGTTCGAGTTCCTCCTGGAGCAGAGCCCCGCGATCTCCACCAGGAAACCCATGGCCCGCTCGAACCCGTTGGCGGTGACGAGCTCCTCGAAGCAATCCACGAACACCAC
>JAPDJF010000021.1 GCA_029259185.1 Hadesarchaea archaeon | reverse complement strand
ACCCCGATAGCTCCGCGATGCATCCCGTGAGGCCGGGGTGTTCGAGCATAAGCGATGAGGTGAACCCGGCGGAGGGGAGCGGAGAAGTTTCAGGGTTTAAAGATTTGGAACCCGAAACAGCCTGATTCAAGAACATGTCTGCTATTTCTCTGGTGATCTTCACTCTTCCGGTATAGTCTACGAACATCGAACCTTCCCGAAGCCATTCTGGGGGGAACTCGTCGTCCCTCCTACCGAATCCCTCCCTCACATTGATGCCCCTGAGGAGATTCCAGATCCTTTCTCCAGCTTTCATCAGCTCTCCCGTATTCGTTTCGAAACCCGTTGCCGCTGAATAGAGTTCTGCCAGCAAATCTGCGTGATAGAATCTATTGATTTGGGTTCTAGCACACACACCGAGAGAGGTCAAAACGGTAAACCAATCTTCTGAATATCTCGTCAGCCTTCCCACGTTCAGACCCATTTCATCCCCCGATGAAACGAGACCCATCCTCAGTCCCCACCCCCACTCATCCGGCTTCGGAAGGATTCGCCCCCTCGCATGCTTTGGAACTCCCATCCGGTCCAAGTGTCTCGGAAAGTCGGTGAGGGGTCTCACCGCGTAGTAGGTAGGTGATCCACCCGCAGCGACATGAGCTCCTCTGGGATTCACGAGTTGACTGAGCTTCATCGTGCCGAATCTATCCCAAACCACAGGACCGGTGGGGCCCGAGTACAGGCTCAACCCCTTTAGCATAGGGCACCGCCCTAGGGTAAAAGAATTTTCCCTAACCCATGTCTTATTGCGGCCCGCCATGTTCCCCGAGCGAGGGTGGGCCCGAGCTAACGCTTGGAGATGGGACCTCTACTCGGCGCTCCAGCTTTGGCCGTGTCGCTTGACAAGTCCCGTCGCTGAGCAGGGGCGCATGCGCGGGATACTACTGCTCCCACGATCCGAAGCTCGAAGCCTCCACTCTTGAGATCACTTCCACTTCCTAGGATAGGTCCCGGGTCGCATGATCACGCGCTCCGGTTTTGCCACTATTCCATGATCCGCCTCGAATATCTGTTTCGAGGTGAGGCTTGCCCTAGCTAAACATATCAGTTCCCCCTTGAGTGTGAACACCCCCACCAACCCGCCTGGGGATATACCCGTCTCGACCTTCAGGACACCAGGCGCCGCCAGAGCCGCACCATGGCAGAGAGCGTCCACCGCCCCGTCGCGAACCACGATTTTCGGCAAGTGCCTCACCGCTGCCTCGACGGGGAGCACAACCCTCCTCAGCTGATCCTCCCTTCCCTCCTCTTTCCAGAATGCGTACGCGTCCGCTACATCGTGGAATTTTACCAGCGTTTCATCCTCGGAGAACGGTCCAGTCCTAGTCCTCCGCAACTCACGCATGTGAGCTCCGCACCCCAGTGCCTCGCCTATGTCAAAACTGTATTTCCTCAGATACGTGCCCGCCTCGCACCCCACACGCAGAAGGACGTCTCGCCCCTCCCTCTCAAGGATCTCCGCATAGTATATCCTCCTCTTACGCAGACTCCGTCTCACGGCCGCCCTCAGAGGGGGACGCTGATAGATCTCCCCCTCGAACTCCCGGATGACCTCTTCCAACCTGTGCTGGGGAACATCACCGTGGAGGTGGATCACGCATACGTACTCTTTGCCAGCTGGAAGTAATGCCTGCAGTACTTTCGTCGCCTCTTCGAGCGCGACCGGAAGCACCCCGCTCACCTTCGGGTCCAGGGTTCCCGAATGACCCGCGCGTCTGAGTTCCAAGATGGATTTCACCCACGCTACCACCTCATGAGAGGTCGGGCCCACGGGCTTATCGAGATTCAAGACCCCAAACCTGAGGTGGTCTGGGATGGATCTCCTGTTCGGTTCACAACCGTATCTCGGATCGGTGACATCCTGTGCACGGACCAGCACCTCCCGCCTCTCGTCCGAGGGTAACTTTCCCAACGTCGATCTCCTAGCCCGAGGGCTTTGGCCGGGCTCCGGATTTCGGCTCGGTCAAACCCGCCGCTTCGAACGCACGCAGGACCTCCTCCTCCGAGGCACCTTGGGGGATGTCCAGTTTTCGGTCGAGGGGCTCAAGGTGGTTGATGTTGCACCTACGCCTCCGTACCTTGGGGCCGCACACCACCACATACGTGTCGTCGAGCAACTCGACTACGACGCATTTGTTCCCGGCCTCCCTTCCCGCTATTTTCACACACACCCTACCTATCTCCACCCCCAGCCCTCCTCCTGATCATCTCGATAGCTTTCCCGATTATGGTGACCTCCTCCTCGACCGAGAGCCTCCCGGTGTTGATCACGAGATCGAACACCGAGCAATCGTCCACATCTATGCCGTACAATCTCTTAAAACGTTTCTTCTCACTTCTCTCCCTAGCCAGCGTCTCTTCCATCACTTCCTCGTACCCTCTTCCTTCCCTTCCAACCATCCGCTCGACCCTGATCTCCAGCGGGGCCACCAGCATCACTTTCAGATCCGCATCCTTTATCATCCACCCCGCCAGTCTCCCGTCCACCAAGACGTTTCCCCTCCCAGCCATCTTTTTCACGTATCCATCGATCCGCCTGTCGATTCCCGGATGACGTTCCACGTATTTAGAAAACTCCTGAAGATCCATGCCCCTCTCCTCCGCGAGCCGCCTGAAGATCTCCCCCGCCGAAACGTATTTCAAACCGAATCTCCTCGCCGCCGATTTCGCAACCGTGCTCTTACCCACCCCGTGGGGCCCGCTGATCGCAACCACGACCACTCCTTCACCCCCGGGCGATTTCCTTCATGAGTCGACGTGCACACCTAGAACACAAGTTTCCCCCAAAAGGACGGGTGGGTCTCCTAGACGATCTCGACAGCTTTCGAATCACGTCCGCCCTCGGAACCCCTAGGAGGGGGCTCCCGCACCTGCCACACCTAGGTTGCCCAGCTCTTTTCCTCTCATAATGAACCGCGGACCTCCCGCTCGGGACGCGGATCGAACGCATCTTGTACCCTTTGGACCTGAACCTCGGTGCGGGCAATCAGTCACCTATCAAAATTCTTCTACACATGTACGAGAGAGTGAAGTAGGTTACGAAGAGCCATCCCAAGAACCCACATGAGGTCCAGTGTCCGTAGAACGGGAGGGGGATCGTGAACGGAAGCCAGGCCATCACCCAACCCGAGTACACCCTTCCCAGCGAGGCCCATATGAGCAACCACGGGACTAGGTAAACTAGGGTCGGCCGAAAAGTCGATTTCATGATCTCCCCTTGGAGTGAAAGGATGTGCTTCTGTTCAAGCATCAACTTATGGGCCCTTTTCATATCCCTCTTCCGCTGGGCATCCCTGAGTTCCCTCTGCCATGCCGACACCTCGGCTTTGATCTGTTTCACCCTCTCCCAATCGACCATGCATTTGGTCAGAAGGGTCACGAGGAGGGCGAAGAGGAAGGACACCGCGAGCACGAGGAGAGTTCCGTAGCCGTAGGTTAAGGGTATGGAGAGCCCAGCCTCCCTCACACCCTCGACTACCAAATCCCTTAGAGAGAAGACGTTTTCCTCAGAGGGCGACGAGATACAGGAATCGAACGATCGGAGGATCCGACCATCCAGCTCCTCGTCAACATTCTCCACGAGGAGGTGGATCTTTTCCACATACCCATTCTTAGCTCGGCTCAGGAAGTTCTTGGCCCCACTCTCGTTCCCGTGACGAAGGGAAACCACGGATTGGTCTATGTCCCCCAAGACGTTCTTAACATCACCACCCCCACGGTGAGAGAATATCAGCGCCAAAGTTCCGAGTAGGGCGAATAGGAGCAGGAGCATCACTATTCCCTCGCGCAACCTACCCACCCCAGTCCTCACGGGCTGCCGATGAGCCTCTTGAGCTTCATTCACCGAAGAACCTCCTGAATGCAGGGAACATCTCGCTCACGCGCTCCCTTGTTATCTCCTCATAGAGGCTATAAGTAATTCCCACGGTCAGCAAGATACCCGTTCCGGATCCGAGTGCACCCAAGAAATCCGCCACGGCGGAGAGCGCACCTATCGCGAAACCACTAAGGATCGTCAGCCCGGCGATGTACCTCGAGAGGAACTGCTCCATCACGCGAACGTCACGGCGGAACCCGGGGATCAGAAAACCCGAGGCGTCCAAATTTTCAGCTATATCTCTAGCGCTCATCCCCGCTATCGAAACCCACAGCTTGCTGAACCCCACACAGAGTCCCACCAATATCACGAAGTACACACCCGCCCTCACCGGATCGTCCATCACCTCGAAGATCCCGTTGGGTGCACTCGTGTAGGGGGACAAGAAACCTAAGGAGGGGAAGAGCTGAGCCAAGAGTCTCAAGTTGGCGAAGACCGCCGTCGCCAATATGACTGGTATCACCGAGGTATACATGAACTTCAGGGGATATCTCCCCCTGATCCCTCCGAACCTACCATAGGCTATCGGAATCTCAACGCGCATGCTTTCCGCATACACGGCGATGAGGAAGATCGCTACCGTGGCCACCACGCCGAACATATCCGCCATGTTCGCACCGTGCCTGAAGAAAGTGTCGGAGATCTCGCCCCCCGAAACCAATGCGATGAGGAAGTTGGGTATTGCCCCTATTATCTCCCCTTGGTAAGTGAAGGGCGATAAGGCCTCCCAAAGCACCTCGGTGGCAACCCCCCCCACGATGAACAGCCCTATTCCACTCCCAAACCCGTATTTCGAAACGAGCTCATCCAAATACAGAACCACCACCGACCCCAGCACGAGCTGGAACAGGAGGAGAAGTTTCGAGCCGGTACTGAGGGCTACCCCTCCACTGTACCATCCTCCCATCACGAGCATTCCCCCCTCGAGCACCGCCACCAGGATGGCGAGCATCTTCTGAATTCCCGTGAAGAGTGCTCGATCCTCCCTGTCGCTCAGATCCAAACCTATTATCCTAGCCCCCACGAGTAACTGCATGATTATGCCCGCAGTGACTATGGGCCCTATCCCCAGCTCCACCATACTCCCAGCATGACTCGCCAGCACGTACCTCAATGCACCGAAGAAACTCTCGGTTGGCTTCTGGATCCCGTAGAGGGGAACTTGAGTCATCACCAAGAAAATCAGGAGCGCGAGCGACGTCCACACGAATTTCTCTTTGAACAGGATGTGGCGCTTGGGCACCTCTATCTCGGGTAGGGCTCTTATCCAAGGCTTGAGAGCGTAGAGTCTAGACCTCGGTTTCTCTTCCTGACTCATCGATCTTCACCCCTACCACCCTACCGCCCGCCCTTTCTATTTTGGCCCTCGCCGCTTCACTAACCCTAGGAGCCCGTATCTCCAGCGGGCGATTCACCCTCCCCCCACCCAAAACCTTTTCGGTTCCTAACTTGGATACATCGATCACTATCCGCTCCCCATCCCTCTTCGCCAACCCCTTCTCGAGGAGTTCATCCGCTCGCTCGTCGAGCTCTCCCACGTTGACGATCACGGGAGCTCTTTTTCTAGGGGGGATGAACCCGTGTTTTCCGAAATGATCGGGAAAATAGCGCAGGATGTAGGACCACTTCTGCTTGTGTCCTCCACTCCACCCCTTACCACCCTTCTCCCCGCTCCCCCTCCCCCGCTTCGAGCATCCCCTCCCGTGGGTCCGTCCGTCGTGCTTGCGAGCCTTTTTCCTCCTCCTCACCACCATTCAGCTCGACCTCTAGATCATGCGGGAAAGCAACTCGTTTATCCCGTCACCCCTATACCCGAGATCACCCGAATCCGTTACGGCTCGCTTGATCGCCCTGTATCCCTTCCGCGGGGGATGGAGCCTAAAAACCTTCTTGAGTCCCGGCAGCTCCCTAAGGCTCGTTTCCCCCTTCAAGACCGCATCAGCGAATTCATCCACCGATGGAAACCCCGTCTTCTCCTTCACGTAATCGTCCGTGACCCTCTCGTCCCCCACGAGCCTCCCCCTCTTCCTGATGAGAGCCACTAGCGTATCCCTGTTTATTTCCCCCCACGTGATCATATCCTTTGCCTCACGCAACATTCCCGCATAGGAAGGGTTTTCGTCCACCAGCACGCAATGGTTGACACGGGTGAGACCGAGCATCCTCAGAGTGTCCAAGACCTTTTTTCTCGCCTTGATACTTCCTCGCAATCTGATCACCGCTAGGAGCTTACTCACCAGGCTCCCTCCCGAGCGGTCCTAGATGCGCTCTCTCACCCTTCCCGGTAAGCACCGTCTTGGCTATGTTCTTGAGTGCATCTATGACAGCGAAAGAAAAATTGAGTGTAGTTCGAGTTTGCCCGCGTGCAAAGGTCCACGCATCTTTCACGCCTGCGAGTTCGAGGACAGCCTTTGGAACTTCCGACGCCGCCAGACCCAGACCTCTTGGTGCGGGCTTGAGGACAACCTCCACGCTCCCATGTTTTCCCTTCCCTTCGAGCGGTACTGAATGGGGTCTCCCGCACTTGCACTCCCAGCTCCCACATCCCCTCGCAACTTCGATCACGTTCGTCTTCGCGGCGGCGGCGGCCTTCCTTATCGCCACCCCTATCTCCTGCGCACTATCATGTCCAACCCCAACTATCCCATCCCTGTTCCCCACAACCACTATGACCCTGTACTTGTTCCTCCTCCCAGACTTATGCATTCGCTGAACGAAACTAACGTCCAAGATTTGCTCCTCCAGCCCGGGTACCAGCACGTCAATTATCTCGGGCTCCATCACCGGGATACCATCGCGCAGGATTTCTGACACGCTCTTGATTCTCCCTTCCTTGACCGCTCGCCCGAGCCTCGTTTTTGGCTCCCATGTCTCTTGGGTGATCCCTGCCTCCACTCACTCACCCGCTCAACTCTTTCGCCAGCACCCTTTTTATTTCATCGAAGTGCTCCGGCAGGTTCTCGGGAGGGAGACCCCGCTGGAGGTACCCCGCGAATCGAGCACGGTAGGATCTTTCGTCGTCCCTCAGCTTCGTTGCGTAGTCGGCTATGTGTTGACCCCTGATCCTCTCCCGGGTGGGGAGGATCCCTTCCCAGTGGGGGACACTCAGCCCCGAGTCGACCGCTCCCTTTAACACGGCAAACACCTTCGCTTGAGGGGTAGGATCGTGCAGACCTATGTCCAACACGCACTCGCCCACACCCTTTTTCTTCGCTCGCGACCCGCACAGGAACCCGACGAGGTAGGCTGCAGGCGTGTTCGAGGTTCCCCCCTTCCACCCGTACTTTTCCAGCTCCTTCGATTCGGCCGATGCTATCACCCTGTCGCCCCTCGGATCGAACTCCACCACCTGCGCCCTCACGTGCTTGAGGGAGATTCGAGCCACCAGTCTCGGTCTACCGGATTTCAAGAGCCTCAGCCTCAGCCTGTAGTCAGTCCTCTTTTCCCTCCTCCTCCGAAGACAAACCCTCAAATCCCTCACCAACGATCATTTTTGCGATTCCTTCTCCCTCAGGTGGGCCTCCAGGTGGGCTTTACTCCTAAAGTACCCCCCACTGATCTTCCGGTACAGCCTTCGATACTCAGAGGCAGAAATCGCACCCTTGGCGCGGAGTTCGCGGAGCTTCTCACGCAGGGGCCTGACCCTTCGGATCCACCTCTCCTTGCTCGAGAGTCTTGCCTTGGATCCTCCCTTCCTGCTCCCGGGCCCCCTCCGTCTCCCCTTCTTCCGTTTGATCTTCCGCTCCCGCAGCCTTCCGCGGCTGATCCCCCTCACCTCGCGTGCCCTGATCACCCCCATGTCGATCAACCCCCTCACGTCCCTCCGGGTGATCGCGGAGGAAACCTCCTCCAGCTTCGTTGGGTCTATCCAGACCCGGTTGACCCCTACCCCCAAGATCTCAGCTGCCAGTCTCCGTTGAGTGCTCAGTTTCAATTTCATCCCTCCTCAAATTCAGGATCCTCAAACCTAGCTCCCTCGCACGAGCTATGAGCTGAAGTCTTTTCTTCTTTCCGATCCTCGAAGATATCCTCACCGCTTGGGTTTTCGGGTCTATCTCGTCCAACATCCCGATACTCTCGACCAGAACCTCTTTCAATCCCGAGGGATGGAAACCCCTCACCCTCTTTGGATTCCTGTACCCTATGCTCACCACGCTCGGCTTCCCCTTTATTCCCAAGCGCATCTTGCTGTTTTTGCCTTTGGGTCTCCTCCATTTCTCCCCCAGCCTCTTGTACATAAACCACTCCTGACGCCGGAACTTCGGAAGTTTCCGCTTCCGCATCTCATCCCTTCTCGAAAAGGTAGCATCCATCCTGAAAAACTCTCCGGTCTTTTCCCCTCACCCTCGTGGCCTGCTCTATGTTCAGCGCGGTCTGGCCGACTTTCTCTTTGTCTATACCTTCAACTACTACTTCATCCCCCCTGACCTCAACTCTCGTGCCTTCCATTACCCTCGCCACGCGGGGGGTCTTCTCGCCCAAGAAGTTGTGGATGAACACGCGATCCCCCTCGACCTTCACACTGATCGGAAAGTGGGAGTACACGACCTTCAGTTTGTAGGTGAATCCCTCCGTGACTCCCTTGAAGGCGTTGCGCAGGTGCGCCCTTATGGTGCCGACCATCGCTTTCATCCTGCGCTTGGGAGATGGGGTCGAGATCGAGACCCTCCCATCCTCCATCTTCACTTCGATCCCGTGGAGATCGAATCGCTTCACGAGTTTTCCCTTGGGACCACTAACCTCGATCGTGTTTCCGTCCATCTTCACTTCTACCCCTCTCGGGATCTCTATCTCTTGGACGAAACCCACCCACGACACCTCAGTAAACGTACGCGAGGAGTTTTCCCCCCACACCGATTTCTTTCGCTTTGGAGAGTGACATCACGCCCTTAGAGGTGGAAACCACGATCACGCCTATGTCGCTCGCCGGTAGGAACCTTTTCTCCCACCGCTCACATTCCTTCTTTTTGAACGAGTACCTAGGTTTCACGGCACCGCATCGGTTTATCTTGCCCACAAGTTTGACCCTGAACTTCCCAGACTTGCCATCATCCTCGAATTCGAAGTTCCCGATGTATCCCTCTTCCTTGAAGATCCGCAGGACCTCGCCGATGAGCTTGGAAGCTGGGGCGATCACCACTTCCTTCTTCCTAGCCCGTTCATAGTTGTCTATCTTAGAGAGTGCGTTCGCCAATGGGTCTAACAGCATAGGCCTCACTAGTTGTACTTCTTGAAACCCAGTTTGGGAGCCAGCTCCCGGAAGCACCTCCTGCACAGGTAGAGGTTATACCTCGTGTACACTGCCCCAGACCTACCGCACCTCTTACACTTGTGTGCTCCCTTGCCGAATGTTCTCTTCATTCAATCCACCGTTACTCCAAATTTCTCCGTCACGAATTTTATGGCTTCTTCTCTCGAGATCCTGTGTCTCCTGGGGATGGGTCTCGACCGGCGCTTCCTATACTTGATACGGTACCCCGGTCTCCGCAGGGTCACACATACATCCATCCCGAACATGCCCACCCGGGGATCGTATTTCACACCGGGTATGTCTATGTGCTCCTTTATCCCGAAGGAAAAATTGCCCTCTCCGTTGAAAGACCTCCCCGGGATGCGGTTATCCACTGCTTTGAAGAGTCGCTCCAGCATCCCTTCGGCTTCTTTTCCCCTCAACGTCACCTTCACTCCTATCGGCTCCCCCTTCCGGATTTGGAAATCCCTTATCGTCCGCTTAGCTAAGGTCTGCACGGGTTTCCGACCGGTGAGGGTCGCCAAAAGTTCCTCCGCCTTCGCCAGTTTCTCTCCCCCTTCCCCAACCCCTATGTTGACGGTCACCTTATCCAGTCTTATCTCACGCATCGGGTTCAAGCTCCCACCTCGGGTACCGGGATCGTCTGCTCCTCCTTGCTCACGGGAAAAACATAGGTCGCAGGTGTCTGCAGGGTTTCTCCCTTAGGGGTCTCAAGCCCCACCAACCTGGACTCCCCCGTCCCTAGATCGACTATCCTCCCCACCCTCCCCACGTTCTTACCTCCCGTGATCAGGGCCCAAACCCCACGCTCAAATGGTATCCGCTCGAGGACCTTAGGCTCTGGGATGGAGAGCCTCACCGTATCCCCTCTCCTGTAATCACCGAAATCTCCAACCACTGTCCTCCCGTCGTGAAAGGCCAGCTGGATCCTCCCCCCCTTGACCACATGCTTTCCCACCACTTTGCATAGCTTGAAGGAAGCATCAGAATCTCGGATCTGGATGGGAACCAGTCTCCCGTTCCGATCCACCGAGATCCTGTAATGGGTGTTCAAAGGAACGATCGAGACCACATCCATAAGACCCACTGGAAACTTCAGATCGGTTCTAACCTTTCCATCCACCATCACTTTCCTACCCGCCAACACCCGCTTGGTCTCTTTCAGCTTCTCGGTTAGGTTTAGGTACTCCTTCACCAAGGTACCGAGCGGGATGCTCTTATCGGCTGGATGCGGACCTGGGGCGGGTTTTATGGCCCAAGGTAAACGCTTCCTCGGTAACTTCAGCGTCCGCGGCACCGCGTACCGCTTCAAATGCCTGCTCGGCCCTTTCTTCCCCATTTCCGATCTCCTTACATTCCCTCTACTCCGTCTTAAACCTGTTCTCAGCTATTGGTCGGGGGCGACTAAAAGAGTTGCCTCACGTGGCGAGCTACGATGCATAAAAGCTTTTCGGATCGGATCGGATCATGGAACCTGAGTTCCCACACACCCCAGCACCACGAGCCGAGCCAGCGCTTAAGAGTTCGAGAACGGGGGAAACTTATACTTAGGAGTCAAAAGATCAATGGGATGGTCAAAGTCAAGTTCTTCGCCAAGTTCAGGGAGATCGCCGGGAGGAAAGAGATGGAATTCGAAGCGAGGGACGTGCGCTCCCTGTTGAGGGAGATCTCTAGGCGGGACGAAGAACTCGGGAAGGCCATTTTGGAGGATCGGGATGGGGTGAAACCGAGAAAGGTGGTGCGGATCTTCGTCAACGGGAGGGAGATCAAGTGGCTTAGGGGGCTGAACACCCAGCTCCAAGAGAATGATGTCGTGTCGATTTTTCCACCGGTGGGTGGGGGATAGGTCTCTTCTGATCCACATCAAAACTCTCCCGTCCCGGGCTCGGCTAGAAGAACTCGTGATGCCCCGAAACAAAAAAATTCTCCGGGGAAGAAACCCTAGGAGACGAACCGAACATCCGTGGTGAAGATGCCTGAGGTAAGGGTCAAACCTGCATTGACGCTGACCGAAAAGATAAATGGGGAGATAAAACTTAGAGGTGAAACGGTTGGGGTGATCCTGAGCGAATTCGTTCGAAAATTCAGACCCGAGCTCGAAGAACTCGGAGCCTTGGTGGGGGAAAGAGGGTCCAAGCTTCATCCTTCCATCATCGTCCTCTTGAACGGGAGGAACATCCGATTTCTGAAGGGTGAGAACACCAAGGTCAGGGAGGGGGATCTGATCATGATCCTTCCCCCCACGGGAGGGGGATAAGGGATGAAAAACAGGGTGGCGTTCCTGAATGCTGGAGAGAAAAAAGTCAGACTATCTGAAGAGGACAACCCGGAGATCATCGGACCCGTGGATTGGGGCCTCCACTGCCACATGAACCTCTACGAGAGTTACCGTTATCCACCCGAGGACGAGCACAACGTTCTGTGCATAGGGATGGGAAAGCTCGCTGGTAGCTGTATCCCAGGAACTCACCGCTTAACCCTCTGTTTTAGGTCTCCCCTCTGGGAAGGATTTTTCTTCTCAACGATCGGGGGGGCCGCTTATGCGTTCAAAAATCTCGGTGTGGACTACCTCACCCTCGAGGGTAAATCAGACGAGCCCATGATAGTGGCGCTCAAGGGGAAACGTTCCGGAATCGAGGTGAAGTTCAGAACCATCCCCATGGACGAACTCGTGGAGATATACAGAGGCTCGGGAGGAGAAGGGGCTTACGCCCTTCAAAAATTCTTAGTCGAAGAGTTCAGGAGTTGGTACACGGAGAGGGGGAACCCCATGGACTTCAGGGGACTGAGCGTGGGGCCGGCCTCGCTAAACACGAACTTCGGTGGAATCTTCTCAATAACGGTGAAAAACGGTGAGCTCGATGAAGGTTCGGAAGACTGGGCGGCGAGGGGAGGTCCAGGATCCGTGATGTTCAAGGCCCATGGGGTGGTTGGGGTGATCTTCGGTGGAACGAACGACTGGAGGGAATTCCCAAACACCGACCTGAAGGACCTCGAAAGAGCCGACGAGGTTTTCCTCCGTCTGCTGGGAAAACCCGTGATGAAAGCAGCATCGGAGGCTACCGTCAAGTACAGGTACGACGAATCCGTTGGCTCGGGGGGAACCTTCGGAGTGAACTACTTCGTGCTCAGGGACTCAACGATAATGTTCGGGTGGCGAACGGTGAACATGCCTAAGGAGAAGAGGACGGAACTGTACGAGAGGCTCGTCAAGGGACACTACCTGAGCCAGTTCGATCGGGAGATCACGGCCAAGAGATACCTTCGACCCTCCATCACCATGACTTCTCCAGATGCCAGGCCAACCGTCAGGAGCAAGGTTTGGAAAAACTGTGGGGAGCCGTGTCCGGGAGTGTGCAAGAAAATCAGGGGTAGGTTCAAGAAGGATTATGAGCCCTACGAGGCGAACGGACCGAACTGCGGCATCTTCGATCAGAGGGCGGCGGAAATGGCGGTGTACACCGTGGACTCGCTGGGATTTGATGCTATCGAGTTCGGGAACGTGTGCGGATGGATCTTCGAATGCCTCCATGAGGGGATGCTTCGCCCTGAGGAGCTCGGACTCGGGGATGTGCCGAGCTTCGAGCCTGATTCTTTCGATCTGAGGGACTCCCACAAAAATATGGGGCTCCTGGTACGGCTCGCCGAATCGGTAGCCTACGGAGAAAACGAAATCGCGAGAAGTATAGGGAAGGGAACCAGACGTGCGGCCAAGGAACTCGACAGGAAATTCGGGGAAAGGGTGCGCGGACAAAAGTTTGAAGATCTCGCGGTCTATGTAGCGTTCGGGAGGGAGGGATCGATCACACCAGCGATGTACTGGAGCCCCGGCAACTTCATGCCGATCCCGATCCAAGGGAAGTACTACACGTTCTACCACTCGGAGTTCAGGGAACCTGAGGAATTCGCCGACCTCTGCTTCATGAGAGCGGTGAAGGAGATGTATTCGGAGAACACGGGGCTCTGCAGGTTCCACAGGGGATGGGGGGAGAAGATAATCCCCAAATTGATCGAAGAGGCTTATGGGGTGAAGGTGGACTACGAAAAGCATAACAAGCGAATCCTGGCCAAGATTCGCGAGTACAACAGGAGAGCAGGGGTCGATCCAGTCTTCTGGGAGAGCGAGAGAGTTATCGACATCGTCTCCACCATGGCGAGAGAATTCGCGGACAAAAACGAATGGGCGAAGGAATGGTGGGAGAGGTTCTGCAAAGACAAACACGGGGCCGCACGAGAGTACTGGAGCAGGTTCCTCAAGAGGTACGAAGAGCTGCTCGAATCTGTGAATGAAAAACGGTAACGAATGAAACCGTTTTCCTTTGGACTCATCACGCTCGGGCTCCTCGAGAGTTCATCAGAACCCCCGGCACGCTTCTCTCGCCAGATCGAATCCACCCGCGCGCTCGGGCTTTGCGTTGGGAGCCCCTCCGAAGGTGCGGGTTCACAGGCTCCGCTCCTTTCGGGCTTTAAGTCCCCACAACTGGAGCAAAGAAAGGTTTCCGTCGGGCTTCACACGGGGCTTCTGCCCATGCGACGGAACTTGCTAAGTAGCCGCAGCCAACGCCGAAGCGTCGAATAGAAACTTTGGCAGGCAAATGGTGATTGCGCGAAGTGGGTCCAAGGACACCCTTGGGTTAAAGAACCCGCCACTCATTCGTGTACACGTTGAACCTCCCCTTCCGCACGAACCCGATGAGCGTCACGCCGAATTCTTCCGCCTTCTCGATAGCCATACGCGTTGGAGCGGAAAGGCTGGCCACCACCGGAAAGCCAGCGAACACCGCTTTCATGATGGTCGAGTGGGTCTGTCTGCACGAGGTTATCAGGATGCTTTCGATGCGAGGCAGCCCTTCGAGGAAACACTTCCCGACGAGCTTGTCTATGGCGCAGTGCCTGCTCACATCCTCGACGAATATACTTCTGGGTCCACGAACCCCCACCAAGTGAGTACCACCGGTGGATCTGTGGAGGGCTCCCCGGGACTCGAGTTCCCTCGCAGAGTCCAAGATCTCTTCAGCGCTGAGACGGATCTCTGAATTCACCCGGGATGGAGCAACGCGCACCTCCCTCCGCAGCACCGAGTTCACTTCATACCTCGAGTCCACTCTCCGGAGTTCTACCCTCTGCACCCATGAGAGGTCAAAGCCCTCCGTGAGGAGGTGACCAATGGCCAGTTCTTCCAAATCAACGGGAAGGCAGAAAAAGCGATTCCTTACTCTCCCGTTCACTTTCAACACGACTTCCGACTCCGACACCACCACATCCTTCACTCGCGACCTTCGCTCTCCGGAGATCCTCAGAACCTCCACGGGTGAGAGCAGGGGATCCTTCTTAGTCCGCATGACCCCAAGACGACTCGAGCCCACAAATGAATCAAAATCACATTAAATAAATGTCCCTCTTCCCAATGGAGAGCGTGGTGGAAGAGAAGACTCCATATCGGTGGGTGATCCTCGCGATAGCTTGGGCAGTAATATTCTTTCTGAACTATAACTGGTACCTCATCCCCTCCCTTGAAAGACAATTGACTTCCGGATTCGGGATCTCGACCGGGGAACTCTACCTCCTCCTAACTGCCCCGACGCTCGCGGCCGCCCTCATGAGCATAGTCGGAGGAATCGTCGGGGATCGTTTAGGGGTCAAAAACACGGTGACGATCGGGACCATTTTAGGCTCCTTCACGTGTGTGGTGAGGGTGCTCTCGGTGAACTTCTTGATGCTATGGATCACGATGTTCTCCTTGGGAGTCTCCATAGCCATCGTCCTGCCTAACTTGCCCAAAATGGTCGGGGAGTGGTTTCCCGAGCAAGAAACGGGTAGGGCCTCGGGCATATACGTGAGCTCGATGGGGGTGGGCATTTCCCTGGGACTCATGACTGGAACCCTCTTCTCCTCATGGCAGGAGGCTTTCTCGTTCACGGGGCTGGGCATGGTGCTGACCACGCTCGTTTGGGCTTCATTGGCTCGAGAACCTCCGGATCCGGGAGGGGGGAGAAGGGGGGTCCCGATGAGGGAGAGTGTGGTGCACTCCATCAAGAGCAAAAACATATGGCTACTCGCGGTGTCGCAGTTCTTATTCTTGGGAGGTTTCATCGCGTACACGGGCGGACTCACCCATGCCCTCCAAGAGGTGTTTGATCTGAGTGCCGGGAAGTCCGGAGCGCTCTCCTCTTTGGCAGTTCTCGGGATGGTGGCGGGCAACCTCCTGTGGTCTGCCGCAGCGGATAGGACGGGAGGATTCAAGCCCCTGATCTCGGTTTGTGCACCGAGTTCGGGAATCCTGCTCTTCCTCGCGTGGGTGTTCGCCTACGGTGTTGGGACATGGGTATTCGTATTCATCGGCGGGATTTTGGCCGGCGGAGTCCCTCCGCTCCTTCTGGCCTACCCTCCCCTCCTACCCGAGATAGGATCGAAGTACGCTGGGGGGGCCTCGGGGATAATGCTGACCTCCGGCAATCTGGGGGGCCTGCTTGTGATACTCACGATTTTCAGCCCGCTCTCCGGGATCAGCTACGATCTCGCATTCTTGGCCGTAGGGGTGGTGTTCTGCTTGATAGCCCCGCTCAGCCTCTCCCTAGCCCCTTTGCGCGAAAGGAAACGAATCAGATCTTGACACCGATTTCCCATCCCTCGTGGATCGCCTGCAGTGCCTTTCGAGGCTCAACACAATCCCCCACCTCGTACAGCTCCCCCACCCTCCCGCGCAGGGCCTCCGAGAGCCCTCGGTTCGGCTTCGAGCCCACCGCCAGTACTACAGAATCCGCCTCAAAGAATTTTTCATCCCCATCCCTAATCGCGCGCACGCCCTCCTCGGATATCTCCTCGACCCTCGTCGAAGTATGGATCTCCACGCCTTCTCGCCTCAGGCTATCCCTCAAAACCCAGCGCGTGGTGATTCCCACATCCCTAGCGATCTTTTCAAGCATCTCGAGCAGCCACACCCGTTTGCCCTGCGAACCCAAGTGGTGAGCGGTGTAGCAGCCGACGCCTCCCCCACCGACTATCACCACTCTTTCACCCACTTTCTTTCCTCCCAAAACCTCCCAAGCCTGAAGGACGTTGGGCAAATCGATACCCTGGATGTTGGGGACGATCGGAACTGAGCCGGTCGCGATGATCACAGCATCCGGTGCGATCTCATCGACGAAACTGGGATCGACGCGAGCCCGGAGCCTCACATCCACTCCCGCCTTCTCGAGCTGAAAGGAGAGTTCCCTGACGACAGTGAGTAGCTCCTCTCTGCCCGGAGGTACCGAGGCTAGGTTCAACTGCCCACCGAGCTCACCGTCTTCTTCACACAAGATGACTTCGTGCCCCCTCAAGGCCGCCATTTGTGCCGCCTTCATCCCAGCAGGCCCCCCTCCCACGACCAAGATTTTTTTCTTATGCACGGCGGGTTCGATCTTCACCTCCCCTTCCCTCCCCACCACGGGATTGACCATGCAAGTCAGCGGTCTCCCCTCAAAGAGATTGTCGAAACACCCCTGGCAGCAAGCGACGCACGTAACTATTTCGTCCAACCTCCCCTCCTTGGCCTTTTTCGGGAGCTCTGGATCCGCGACGAGAGCCCTCCCCATCGAAACCATGTCCGCCTTCCCCTCACGTAGGATGCGATCGGCGAGCATTGGGTCATTTATCCGATTGCTCGCTATCACCCTAACCTCTTTCCCCCTGACCGCCTCCTTTATCCCTTGGGCCAAGTGCACGTACCCCCCTCGGGGGACTTCCATCGTTATCATCGGAACCCTCGACTCGTGCCACCCAGCAGTCACGTTTATCGCTGAGATCCCTACATCGGCCAAGGTCCTCGCCACCACCTTCATCTCGGCGAGGGTGTTCCCTCCAGGAATCAGCTCGTCTCCAGAGATTCTGCACATGAGGGGGAAATCCTTTCCCACGACCTCCCTCGTCCGCTCTACTATCTCGAGGAGGAACCTCATCCGATTTTCTAGGGTACCCCCGTACTCATCCCCGCGCCGATTGGTTAGGGGCGAGAGAAACTGACTTATCAGATAACCGGCCGAGGCTATGAACTCCACCGCATCAAACCCGGCCTCCTTCGCCCTCCCGGCGGCCTGGGCGAACTCCTCCTCGATCCCCTTTATCTCTTGAACCGTCAGCGCTCTAGGTTTTCGGCGGCTGAAGATCGGTGGGGGGACGTCCGATGCTGAAACAGGTTCCCTCCCCGTGATCTCCACGAGTTCGTATCTCCCCGGATGCCACAACTGCAATGCGGTTTTCGCCCCGTAAGCATGGATCGTGCCGACCAGCTCGCGAAGACCCGGGATGTAAGAATCATCGCTGGCACTTATCACGTACTCAGTTCCTTTCTCGATCGCCGCGATGCCCACCACTATCAGTCCCACACCCCCCTTAGCCCTCGCTGCGAAGTAGTGCTTCAGTTGATCCGTAACCTCACCGAAAGCGTAACCCGTGGTGAGCGCGGGCATCACGATTCGATTCCTCAGCTTCACCCTCCCGATGGAGATCGGGGCAAAGAGCATCTCCAGCTCGGTGGCCATCTGCCAATCTTGGAAGAACCCCTAAAAAAACTTTGGAGGATCGAATGGGCCTAGAGGGTCTGGCACTCAAAGAAATAGCGAGTTATCTCGATGAGGTCCAACTGCCTCCCGCCCATCCACAGGGTCAACATCTTCGAATCCCTCCAGTGCTTCTCCAAGTCGCCCTCCCTAGAGTACCCATAGGACCCCATGAGCTCCATGGCCCTGTTCGTGCAGTGAACTGCCATATCGCTGCAGAAAAGCGAAACCGCACGGGTCTTGGCAACGACCTTTGGAGACCATGGCTCCCCGTAGAGATCGGGGCGATCGACCATCCTAGCTGCCATGTACAGGACGTGGGTGCATATCTCCGCGGCCGTGGCTATCTCGCCCAAATTCACCGCGCTTATCGAATGCTCCTTCAACGGCTTCCCCGCAACGACCCTTTCGTCCACCCACTCCTTCACGATTTCGTAAGTGTTCTTGATCACCCCCACCGAAAATCCAGCCGTACCCAAGTTCCCGAACGTAATGATCTCCCTGAAGTACTTCGCATCGAGCCCAGGTCCGTGAGCACGATACTCCTTGGGCACCCTCACGTTCTCGAACCATATGTCCGTGTTCATGTCCGCCGCCATCCCCGCTTTCTGGTAAGGCTCGCCCACGCTTACGCCTTCCGCATCAGCCGGCACGTAAATGTACGCGAATCCCTCCTCCCCGGCTTTGGGGTCGGTCGTGCAGACCACCCCGAAGAGATCTGCCACCTTTCCTGAGTTAGTCGGCCATATCTTGTGACCGTTGATAACCCATTCATCCCCCTCCAGCCTCGCGGTCGTCCTTATCGTCCTCCCCTTCAAAGCATCCAAGTTTTCGATATCCGAGCCCCCTTGGGGCTCGGTCATCGCATTGCAGCCCACGTACAGCTCATCCCCGCAAAACTTGGGGGCGAACTCCTCGATCAGCCGCTGGTTGCGGTGAGGCTCCAGCGCTATTGGGAGCATGGGCCAGATGGAGCAGAGAACCGCAACGGCGAACCCCGAGTCTATCCTCCCGAGTTCCTCCGACATCACGGCCGTAAAAGTTCCTATGACCTCTCGGGGAATATCCATACCCCCGTACTCGGAGGGCCAAATCGCCTTGTTTATACCCAAGTCCACGAGTGCCTCCTTGAGGAGAGGCTCCACGATCTCGTGCTTCCTCCAGTCCTCATCGATCTTCCTCCTGACGGGGAGGTACCTCTCCCTGCCGAAGTTCCGCACCGCCTCAGCGAATCCATATGCCACGTCGGGGATCCACTCTTTCGGACGGGTGAAGTCATCTATGCCAGGCATCTAGACCCCCATGCCAACCTCAGATCCCCCCTCGAACTCCGTCCTCAGACCCAGCTCCTCCAACTTCTCCCTAGTGGGCTTCCCGTTCCGGTCCCACCCCCGGTATTGGTAGTAGGCATCCAGCATGGGCTCGAGGTGTACCACCTGCCCCGCCGATGGACCCTCACGCACCGGCTCTTCGAGCAAGCGCTTCGGAAGGGTGTCGTGGGACCTGTTCAACCCATCCCTAACATTGAACAACCTTTCAAGGTTATATATCCTCTCACCACATCTCCTCAATTCTCGCTCATCGAAATCTTTCCAACCCGTCACGGCAGATATCGCCTCCGCAAGTTTTTCGGCTGTCATCATCCATCCACCCAAGAACTTACACACCCCCACCGAATCCAGCACCGCGTACGCGTCCTCGGTTTCCTTCACCACCCTAGCCAGCACGGGATCCTCGGAAAGGGGATCGAAGAACGGTTCCCTTATATCCTCCGGGAGTATGGGATGGGGGGCACCTATGAACGCCTGAACCTGCACGTATGCGTTCATGTGACACCCTCCCCGGTTCGATGTCGCGTACGCTAATCCGACCACCTTGGCCGCCCGTGGGTCGTAAGCCGCGAATTCGAGCCCCTTTGAGTGCATCGCAAAGCGCTCGGACCCCCTGCCCAAGCGCTCAGACACTCGCTTGGATCCTTCGGCGAGCAAATCCCCTATTCCCTCCCTGCGTGCTATCTTGTGAACGAGCTGAACCATTACATCCGGATCTCCGAATCTGAGCCTCAGTCCGCCCGTGTCCGACTCACTCAAGATCCCGCGCTCGAAACACTCCATCGCGAAGGCTATCGTGCTCCCGGTGGTTATGGTGTCCATCCCGTAATCGTTGCACAGGTTATGGGCGTACGTGATGGCCTCGAGGTCGTCCACTCCACACATGGCACCCAGAGCCCCGATCGACTCATACTCCGGACCCTCCGTCTTACAAGCGTATGGGCCGGACTTGACCTCGGTCAGCCTAGCGCACCTGATGGGGCACGCATAGCAACCCTTGTTCCCCACCAGGAGCCTATCCGTGAGTGCTGCCCCGTTTATCTTCTCGGCCCCTGGGAAGACCCCCTCTTGCCAGTTCTTGGTCGGCATTCCTCCCTGAGCGTTTACCAGGTCGAAGCCCGAATTGGTTCCGAAAGACTCGAGGCTCATCTTGAGCAAGTTCTGGGACACCGAATCGACCGTCTCCCTTATGAGCTCCCTAAGTCTCTCGGGATCCGCGACCTCCACCCGCTTCGTTCCCTTCGCTGCGACCGCCTTAAGACGTTTGGAACCCATCACCGCTCCCATCCCACACCGCCCCGCAGCGCGGTTGAGGTCGTTTAAGATGGAAGCGTATCTCACCAATCTCTCCCCTGCTACCCCTATACAAGCCACATTGAACTTCTCCCCCAGCTCCTCCTTGATCATCCTCGTGGTCTCGAATACACCTTTCCCCCAGAGGTGCCCAGCATCCCTGAGTTCAGCCTTCCCATCCTCCACCACGAGGTACACGGGCTTCGATGCTATCCCTTCAAAGATTATCCCATCGAAGCCCGTGCGCTTGAAGTCAACTCCCCAGAAGCCTGCCGAGTTCGCGTGCGCATAAAACCCCGTGAGGGGGGATTTCGCGACCACATCGTATCTTCCGGCCGTCGGGAAGCCAGTTCCCGTGAGAACCCCCGTCATCAAGATGAGTTTATTCTCGGGGGCTAGCGGGTCCACCCCCCTCCTAACTTCCTCGAAGAGGTACTTGGCTCCAAGCCCCCGGGATCCCAAGAATCTCCTCACGTCCCCGGCGTTCAGCTCCTCTTCGACCACCTTGGACCTCGAAAGATCGACCCTCAAAATCCGCCCCATGTAGCCGAACAACTGAATCGTCTTTCCTATCCCATGCAGCTAATAAAACTTTGGTCTTTGGGTTCTGTTGCGTAATCGGGAGTTTTTATATAGGTTAGTATCTATACCTATACTGATGGGCAGAGTGGTTGCGCTGAAGGGCATCCGCATCGGTTACGAGCCCAACACCGAAGTTGGAGAACTCATC
>JAPDJF010000012.1 GCA_029259185.1 Hadesarchaea archaeon | reverse complement strand
AACTGTTCTTCCCATGATGGAACGTTTCAAGACGGGAAACATTGAACATACAGTTTTTCCCGAACTAGCAAAAAGGAGAAAACTGGCCTGTTACATCGAGGATGGGAACAAATTCTGGATTTCTGTAGACACGACAAAAGACCTCGAAGAAGTAAAGAAGAAGTATGGAAAATGAGTTGACGTGAACTACCGCACCGCTAAAGCAATTGGCTCCCTGCTTCAACGACCGGACTCGATCCCTCTGGAAGGGACGGGTTACGGAGGTCTTGATCTCCAGGCATTCGTTCGGGCCGTTAGCCACACTTTCCTATAAGTATTGGCCTTCGGCGCACATTCATCCCACGGCTAAAACGCGTGGGGTTTCTCGATTCCGTTCTAAATGGAGCTGAAATATAATGAATAGTTAGATACGCCTCACGACGACGAGATGAGTTGAGCAGGAGATGCACGGGTCGTAAGCTCTGGCAATCATCTCCAAGGTCCGCTCAAGTTCCTTCGTGTTCACCAGTCTAGGAGCAGCGACCCGAAAGTCTTTATCCACATTTGCTGCGTTCATCGCCGTTGGGGTTATGACATCCGCCCACACGACCCTCCCTTTGCCATCTAGTCTGTAAGAATGGATCAAGACTCCACGCGGGGCCTCTACCGATGCTGTACCGCTTCCAGCTCGTGGCTTTACCTCCGCAAAGTCTCTTTTATCTATGCCTCTGCTCAAGAGTTCGTCCACATCTTGGATACATCTATCAACGGAGTGTACGAGCTCTATTGCTTGAGCTAAGTTATTAGATATCGAGTTTTGCAAGTCCAGCTTTTCTTTGTGCTTTTGGTAGAGCCGTTTGGCCTCCCCTTCAAGTTTATTTCCGAAGAGCGCCAATCTCGCCAGGGCACCCACCATGAACGGTTTACCCTTATATGAAGAGTGCTTCGCCCGAGAGTGCTTTACCGTCTTTTCTTTTATGTGCTTCCTGTAGTCGTGCACGTCCCATCTCCCCCCGTCCGAAGCCACGTGCTCCTTTCCATAGTATCCGAACCTCTTTCCAGGGTTCAAAGCTATGAACGTGTTTTCGGATCGCGCAGCATCAGGGAGCTCGAAGGAGGAGAAGAGTTTCACTGCTAAGATCGCGAACTCCCTTGTCATCTCCATAGCTTTTCTTATCTCCTCAAGCTCATTCTCCGACGGGATTGTCGAGAAACCTCCTATCCGCTCATTCATCCCATGCACCTCCCTTCCCGTCAAGATGTTGTGAACGAGATTCCCAGCTTTCTTTAGCTGAAGTGCTCCCTTGACCTCTTTCGGATACTTCTTCGCCATATGGATCACGCTCGGGAATCCTAGGAAATCGGGAAGGGCCAAAGCGTACACATGGAGTGCGTGGCTCTCGATCATTTCTCCGTGGATGAGGAGATCCCGAAGCAACTCCGTCTGCTTAGACACTCTCACGCCCAGTGCATCCTCCATGGCTTTGATCGAAGCCATACTGTGAGAACATGTACAGATGGCGCATATCCTGCGCATCACGTCTGGAACTTTATCGTACCACATGCCCTTGATAAAGGACTCGAAGAACCGAGGCCCCTCGAATATGTTGAATTTCACGTCTCTGACTTGGTTCCCCTCCATTTCCACTTCGATTCCGCCTTCCCCTTCGACTCTCGCCAGCGGATCGATCTCCACTCTCACTTCATTTCACCTCCAATATTTCAGGATAGTTAGCTGCAAACATTCGAAGCCTCTTTTTTACGTAATCCTTCTCGAAGCCTGCCTCCTTGAATACCTCTATAGCGCTTTTGATCCTAGACTCCCCATCTATGACCCCCCTACATCCGATACAGTCTACTCCCAAGGAAGGACAGCGAGCTTTGCATCCACCTGGGGTTATAGGCCCGAGACACAACCTCCCCTCAAGCAAAACACAACCGTTCTCCCTGAGCTTACACTCCACACACACGGGGTAGTCTACCGCCTCAGGGATATCACCATGCAACAAGGAGGTCGCAGCTCTCAAGAACTCTTCCTTCTCTATCGGACATCCGGGAAGCACGAAATCCACTTTCACGTACGCAGAAAGGGGTTTAGACTCGTATATTTCCCACACGTTCCTAGAGCCGTATACCTCCACCATTTTCTTGCTCACACTCACTATCCCGTTACAGCTTGCTTGGACTCCTCCCCAAGCTGCACAATCACCGATCGCTACCAACAACTTCGATTTGTTTCTGATCTGCTCGAGTTTCTCTTTCTGCTTCGGAGTCGTTATCGAACCCTCCACAAACGCCACATCGTATTCATCATCCTCTACCAAGCTACTCGCCATGGTGAACGATTTGATATCCAGAGCTCCAACCAGATCCAAGAGTTCATCCTCTAGGTTTAGGATCATCAATTGATCACCAGCGCACCCTGTAAACCCGAATATACCTACTCTCGGTTTTTTCATCATCTCACCTCACGTATTTCATGCCCCTCATCGTTAATGCCTCCACTCCTGAAAAGACTGGTCCATCCTTGCATACATACTTCATCATGCTTCCCACTCCAACAACGCAATGTTTGCACTTCCCTATTCCACATTTCATTCTCCTCTCGAGTGTCATGTACAATCTCTCAATCGGGAACCCTCTGTTCCTCATCTCCTTGAACACGAACCAGAACATAACGGGAGGACCACAAACGACCGCGTGCGCCTCCGGATTTAGTTTCACCATCTCGAAGAGCTTGGTAACCACCCCCTGACACACGCGCTCGGGGTATTCCTTGCGTAACCTCTTGCAAACTTCGTCTTCCTTCTCATAGGAAAGGTACACCGTACAGGCTTTAGAATTCATCAGCTTCAAAATCTCGTCCTTGAAAAGCATCATGCTATAGTCCCTTATCCCGTACAGAAGCTTGATTTCTCCGTATTCCTTCTTTTTATCTAGGAGATACTGGAGAACCGCCCTCACCGGAGCCATTCCTATACCCCCGGCGACTAACACGACCTCACTTCCCCTCATTTTCTCAAGCGGGAATCCATTTCCGTATGGACCCCTGACCCCTACCCTCGCCCCAGCCCCGAGTCTATGGAGCGCATTGGTAACTCTCCCTACCCTCCTCACGCATACCTCCACATTTCCACGAGTAGGTGAAGAACAAATCGACACGGGAGCCTCACCGACTCCGGCAATGCTCATCTCGATAAATTGGCCGGGCTTCTGACCCAACTTAACACCCAAGGTAAAGAGCTTCTCTATCGGGGTCTGATCCTTCACCTTCAGGATCTTAACTGGCTTTGGAATGAGTTCGTTCATCACGCTCCCACCCTTATCCTTTCCAACATTTCTACTAGGTCTATCTTTGCCGGACAGTAGACTGTACATCTCCCACAGCCGACACATCTTATTTCCCCGCCAACCTTGCAGCTCAGCCTGTTTGCCGTTCGTTCCACCACTGTGGGTCTGAAGTTACCTCCACCAGCCACGAGAGCATGCCTTTTAAGCATGCATGAATCCCATCTCCGGATCCTGCTTCCACTTCGGATGTCGAGCTCAAGTACATCTAAAACATCATAACATTGACAAGTTGGGCAGACGAGATTGCACGATCCACACGCCAAACATTTAGCTGTGAGCTCTTCCCACAGTGATTTTGGAGTAACATCTATGAGATCCCCTATCCCGGCGAGATCCACCTTCCGCTTAATCGATCGAACCTTTTTCTCTTCAGCCTTCTTAAACGCCAAGAAGTCTTTCTCCTCCATTCGCTTGAAGTATCCGTCCTTTGTGAACTCGTAGCCCCTCTCGGTTCGTACCCTGACCACATACTCTCTCCCTATATCGTGCAAGAATAAATCGAAACCACCATACGCATAACTGCTTCCCGTAGAGGTGCAGAAGCACCTTTCGTCCGGAACACAACTCATTCCCACGATCATCACGTTTTCCCTTCGTCTCGCGTAGTATTCGTCCTGGGGAGAATCTAGATAGATTTCATCTAGTTTTAACAGACCGTTGATATCACATGCATGTACCCCAAAGAGTACAGCCTTCCCGTCCTCAAACACCTCCTCGTATTTTTCACCGTCGAACTTCAAAATCTCCTCTTGGGGTCCTAAGAAGAGTTTCTTTGGGGGGGTGAGGCTCCTTGTGTACTCCAGCTCTACCTCCTCCAAGCTCGTTACTTCTCGAAAGACGACATTTTCACCGACTCTCACAGGAGCCACCACAGGACCATACTTGGCCAGCGTGCGGAAGAGTTTTGGAAGATCTGCCTTTGCCATTTTTACGAATCTCATGGGAAATCACTATTGTTCGCTCCAATCTTTTTAAAATTTTTTATATTTTGAGATATGGCACAATTTGTTATTTTTCAGAATGAGATATTACAGACACAAAAAAATCCACACACGATCTCCAGGCAAATGTTTGAGTGAAACCAATTTGGACTCTAAGCGACCTCGTATATCCTGCCCATTTCAATCTCCCCGGCCTCGAACCTCTTCCTCATTTCGTCCGCTAATTTCTGGGCTGAGGGAGTGGGGTACTTCCCGGTGAGACACCCGAGACAAAGCTCATCCTCGCTCATTCCCGTGGCCCTAACAAAATTACGCAGCGATTGATAGTGAACCGAATCTGCCCCTATCAATTTGGCTATTTCCTCTTCTGTATGCTGGGAACCTATGAGTTCTCCGAAAGTGGCCATGTCTATTCCGTAAAAGCAGGGGGAAATGATACGTGGAAAGGTAAAATACATGTGGATCTCCTTAGCACCCGCCCTACGAAGCTTCTTCACTATTTTCCTAGAGGTATCTCCCCTCACTATGGAGTCTTCGACCACAGCTATCCGCTTCCCCTTTATGGCCTCTTTCACGTTTATCTTCTTAGAGATGATGGTTTCCCTCTCCCTCTGATCGGAGATGAACGCTCGATCCACCACGTATCTATGTCTCCTGATCGCACGCTCCCACGGTATTCCGCTCTCCTCGTGGAGACCATATGCCGCATCATCGCCCGTGGCGGGTATCGAGACGATAACATCCACCCTCCTCCAGATGTCCGGATCTTCTCTGGCCAAATTCCTACCAAAAGTCTCCCTTATCTTGTACACGGGTTGTCCATGCCCCAAGATGGAATCCGGCCTCGCAAAGTATGCGAATTCGAAACTACAAAAAGCCCTTCTCCTGCATTCCACGATCGTCTCCCTCCGCATGCCATCCTTAGACCACACCAGAAGTTCACCTGGTTGCACCTCGGACTCATACCTGAAGTCGTTTATGTCCAAGCCCACACTCTCAGATGAAACTGCAAACATCTGGTTGTCTTGACTACATCCATAACACAAGGGTTTTATCCCAAGCGGATCCCTGAAAGCGAAGAGCTCCCCCCCTCTGGTTAAACCCACCACTGAAAATGCCCCTTCAATAGTTCGCATGCACCCCTCCACCGCCGAGCTGAGATCCGACCTTCTCAGACCGCAGAGCAGCACCCCACCCAATAGCTCGACATCCGAGGAGGAATGAAAACTTCCCCTCCCCCTCCTCCGCAACTCTGACCTCAGCTGTTTCACATTGACCAGATTTCCGTTGAAAGCTAGTGCGACTTTGTTCTCCGAATCACTCATTACCAGTGGTTGAATATCTCTGAGGAGCCAATACTGGGTGTCCCTGCCCGAGGTGGCGTATCGCACATGACCTATACCCACGTTACCCCTCAGCCTCTTGAACAATCTCTTTATCACGGGGTGTCTCATGGGAGGGATTATCCCGAGCGAACGGTGGGAGACGAAATCCTCATCCAACCCCGTGAAACCATACGAGTGGTGGCCACGATGGTTTTGGGATATCAAGCCCCAATAAATGAATGGGAAAACCGGCCTCCCTCCGAAGTCAAAAACCCCGAACACCCCACACGCTTCTCTCAACAACATCCCCACCCCAAGCCTTTATGGGAGCCAGCTTAAAACTTCTTCCCAGTCAATCGTTCATAGCATTCAATATAGCGCTTAGACGTTTGGGAGATGACTTCTGGAGGAAGGGAGGGAGCAGGGGGTCTGCGATCCCATCCAACTCGGGTGAGGTAATCTCTCACGTACTGCTTGTCAAAACTCAGCTGATCCTTCCCCTCTCCGTATTCCTCTTGCGGCCAGAATCTCGATGAGTCCGGAGTCAAAATCTCATCGATGAGGAGGAGCTCATCCCCTGCAAAACCGAACTCGAATTTCGTGTCCGCTATGATTATCCCCCTTCGTTTGGCCACCTTCAGAGCACGTTCATAGATCCTCAAAGAGGTCTCCTTTATCCTCTCCGCCGTGTCCCCACCCAAGCGAGCAACTACCTCTTCCCAACGCATCTCCACGTCATGACCACTTTCGGCCTTCGTGGTTGGGGTGAGAATAGGCTCCGGGAGTTCAGAGGCTTTTTTCAACCCTTTTGGGAGCCTGATGCCTGAGAGGGGCTCACCCAGCACATATTTTTCCCACGCCGAACCGTAGAGATAACCTCTGACTATGAACTCCACGGGAAGAGGAGTCGCCCTCCGCACAATCATCGTCCGCTGGTCTACCACATCGAGGAAGTGATTGGGGATGTCCTTGAACTTCTCAAACCAGAAAACGGATATCCTGTTCAGAGCTTCCCCTTTGTGAGGTATTCCGTTCGGCAAAACTATATCAAAAGCTGAGATCCTATCCGTCGAGACGACTACCAGTGAATTCTCAAGCTCGTATATGTCACGGACTTTGCCCTTCTTGAAAAGCTTTAGGGGTAGGGCCGACTCGATCAGCGGCTCTTCCGTTCAAGACCTCTCCTGAGGGTTCTATCATCCGAGTGGATCTTCTCTTTTATTACCCTCTGGAATGCTGCTATCCGCTCCATCAACTTTCTGTCCTCCATAGCCAGCACCTTAGCGGCCGCTAAAGCCGCGGCTTCAGGGTCAAGTACCACCATCGAAGCCACTCCGCTGGGCATACGTAAGGACGAGTAAACGTCGAGAGGGAAGTCCTCCACCCCCGAGGGGCAAGCGATCACCGGACGGCTAACCTGAGCGTCAACGAGTCCCGATAAGGCGTTCGACCTTCCGGCGATCGTGAGGTAAACTATTTGCTCACCACTCTTCTCATACTCGTCAAGCATCTCTAAAAGTTTCCCTGGTGTTTTATGCGCCGAGGCTATCCTCTGCTCGAACTTCACCCGCAACTTCCTGAAGAGGCGTCTCGCCCGCTCTGCATGGGGTAGGTCACTCTTGGACCCGTATATTAACACGACCCTCCCCAATTCGATACCCCCCGAATCTCTTGACGTCATCCAATAAAAAACAGGTACTATCCCCCGCAACCCAAGTACTCCATAAGGGATCGAAAGATAGACATTCCATCTCCGTACTCTGGGATATCCTCCATCTCTGTCCAATTGTGGAGCTGGATACCAAAAGCTGCTCTTTCTGGATGGGGCATCATGCCAAAAATCATTCCAGTGGGGTCACATATCCCCGCTATGTCGTAGAACGATCCGTTAGGATTCTCAGGGTATTTCCTTCTCGCGGGTTCTCCCCGGTCGTTACAATACCTGAACACGAGCTGGTCACCCCCCACGAGCTTCTTCAAATATTCCTCCTCCTTCCCTTTTGGAAAAACAAACTTTCCCTCGGCATGTGCCACCGGCATGCTGACCACCTCTCCTTTTTTCAACCCTCTCGTGAAGATGCATTTGCCCCCACTCTCCACCCGGAGGTACACCCATCTGCACTCAAACCTTGCCGAATCATTTATCGCTAGGGCCGCTTGGGGTATCCCACCTCCAAAGCCGGGGAGAAGATCTGCCTCCACGAGCACTTGAAAACCGTTGCATATACCCAAAATGGGTCTACCTTCCTCAACGAACCTCTTGAGCTCCTTGGAAAGAACGTACTTCATTTCCTTTCCCAAAATCGCTCCCGCTCTCACATGATCCCCAAATGAGAACCCCCCCGGAATGATCAAAGCATCGTAGCTCGACAGTTTCTTTTTCCCTTTCACGATTTTTTTGAAATGAATCACCTCACATACGGCACCAAGTTCATCTAGTGCTCGCTTGGTTTCCTCATCGCAATTCGTTCCCCCAACCCTAATCACGCAAATCTTAACCATATCGGATCTTCCATGCCTCCCGCATCTTTCCGGACGACAGGTCCACGAGTATCTTCTCCTTCTCTCTGATCACAAGCGCTCTCCTCCGGGTAACTGCACCCACGAGTGCATAGTCCGCCTTAACGATGCTCTCGAATTCTTCTTCTGATCCGGGTCTTACCTCCACCACGAACCGGCTGTTGGATTCAGAGAACATTATGAAATCCCTCCTTCCCCCGATCCCAGAAGTCGGGACCTCACGCAAATCAACATCTACCCCCAGATCTCCACTGAGTACCATCTCTGCGAGGGCCACCCCCAATCCCCCATCCGAAACATCGTGGCACGCTTTTACGATCCCATACTCGATGGCCCTCATGAGGGAGTCCATGGAAGCCTTAGCTTTGGAGGGATGGACTCTGGGTACACTTCTCCCTACTAAGCCCAGCAAGGAATAGTACTCTGAACCCCCGAGTTCTGGATAAGTTCTACCTAGCACGTAAACAGGGTCGCCCGCCCGCTTGAATTCCACCGAGACTATTTTTCGAACGTCTGGTACCACACCCACAGCTGTTATCAGCAGGGTGGGCGTGACCGGTCCCAGAGGGGACTCATTGTAAAGGCTGTCTTTACCGGAGATGAATGGGGTTTCGAAGATCTTAGCAAAATCATAACAAGCTCTACAGGCCCTCACCAGTGACCCCAACTGCTCTTCCCTTTCCGGATTTCCCCACACGAAATTGTCCAACAGTGCAATCCGCCTCCCCCCCACAGCCACGTTATTCCTGATAGCCTCCTCGATACTCGAGGCCGCCATCCAATAGGGATCAATCTTTCCATACCTCGGCTTCAACCCACACGATATGACCACACCTTTCCAAGAATTCGACAGAGGTCTGATGACCGCCGCGTCGCTCGGACCCCCGTACCTCCCGTGCAACGGCTTTAAGACCGTGTTGCCTTGCACTTCGTGATCATAAGTCCTGATGATCTCCTCCTTGCTCGCCACGTTAGGTGAGGCTAGAAGTTCCAAGAGGGTTTTTTCCACATCTCGCTCTTTAAATCTGGGTTCCCTCAGGGCTGGAAGTTGCCATTTGGCCTTTCTCCTCACCACGGGGGGGGAAAAAAGAAATTTTAAATCAAGCTCCCCCACTTTCCAAGATCGGAAGAAAACCTTCAAAGCCCCGCCTTCTACGAATTTACCTATAGGAGTCGCCTCTACGTCTTCTTCCTCGAAAATGTCGATTACCTCACCCACGTTGGACTCGGGAACGCTGAGGAACATCCTCTCCTGAGACTCGGATATCCATATCTCCCACGGTCTCATATCCGAATACTTCAATGGAACCCTATCGAGCTCGACCTCTATCCCACAATTTGCCTCTCTAGCCATTTCCCCACAAGCACACGAAATTCCCCCTCCTCCCAGATCGGTTATCCCCGAAGCCAGTTTCTTGTCTCTCACCCTCAGAATCGCTCTCCTGAGCTTTTCCTCCTCGATGGGATCTGGGATTTGGACAGCTGGCCTAGAGACCTCCTCCGACTCCTCCCCAAGCTCTAAGGAGGCGAACGTTACTCCATGGATACCGTCCCTCCCCGTCCTTCCTCCGACGAGTACCGCTAGATCCCCCGGTCTCGTGCTTTTAACATAGGAACTCACTGGGAGGAGACCAACGCATCCGCAATAGACCACTGGATTCCCCACATAACTTTCGTCGAAGTGTATCGCGCCCGCCACGGTGGGTATCCCCATGTTGTTCCCGTATGCCCCTATACCCGCCACCACGCCCCTGAAGATGTATTTGGGGTGTTTGATACCAGGGGGGAGATCCTCATACGGGAAGTTCAAGGGACCAAACCCGAGCACGTCTAAGTTCGCTATTGGTTTCGCCCACACACCTAAGATATCCCTTATGACCCCTCCCACCCCAGTCGCCGCCCCTCCGAAAGGTTCTATAGCTGATGGATGGTTATGGGTCTCGACCTTGACCGCTATCGCGTATCCATTTTCGAACTCCACGATACCCGCGTTGTCCTTGAACACCGAAATACACCAATTGGGGGAAAGCTCCTCCGTCACGCGAGCTATATAATCTCTGAACAATCTGATTCTTCTCCCGTCCATGAGAGTGATTCCCTTGAACGTTTTATGGAAACAATGCTCAGACCAAGTTTGACCTATGGTCTGAAGCTCAACGTCGGTTGGATTTCTTCCCTTCTCGGAGAAATATCGTTTACACCACTTCATCTCCTTGAGGCTCAGCGCAAGCCCCATTTCTTCACTTATCCGCATGAGCTGCTCCTCGCTAGCTTCAAGGAGGTTCACTTCGAAGAGTTCAAACGGCAGGGGTTTGCGTTCATAAACGCTTCTCATCTTATCCGCAACTTTAGGATATCGTCATATTTACCCCTTGACATCCGTGACCTAGGACGAGACTCAGAGAAAAAACAACTCAGCCCCAAAAGCCCGTACCTAGAAAGCTAGCGGATTTCCTCCACTTCAAAGCTATAGTCATCTTTGACAGGATTTGCCAGCAATTTCTTGCACATCTCCTCCACCACCATCCATGCTTTCCTCAAGCCCGATGCAGCGAACTCTATTTCGTACACCTTGGCTGTACTGACACGTCCGACTGGATACTTCAAGTCTATGAGCGCTTTCTTAGCGCTCTCCCCCTCGGGATCAAGATAGCCGGACTTCAACCTGACTTCAACCTTTGCTCTGTACTTTTTTACCTTACCCATTCGAAATCTCCGAGCTTGCTCCTTATAATCACCTTATTTCCACCTTTATTCTTTTCACACCTTCCTATGACTCTTCCCTCCAATCCGAATCTATCTGAGATGCTGAGAGCCTCCTCAGCCACATCCCTCTCGACTATAACTTCGAATCCCACTCCCATGTTAAAGACCTCAAACATCTCTCTCCACTCTATCCTTCCCTCTCGCTGAATCAACGTAAAAATGGGATCTGGATCTGGAAGGTCATTTTTTTCATAGAGAACATTTTTCCCCACTCGCAGGCACTTCGTCAGTCCTCCACCCGTGTTATGGATCAAACCCTTCACCCCATCCTCTAGTTCCTCAATCATTTCCAGTACCACTGGGGCGAAAATCCTCGTTGGAGAAAGGATCGCTTCACCGACCGTCATGCCGAGTTCATCCGAATACTCATCGAAGAAAAACCTACCACGATATCTCTTCCCCACGTCCACCAGCTCCGGATACTTCCGAGTGTACTCCCCCCTCATCAATACATACCTCGCTAGGGTTATTCCATTGCACATCACCCCACTATTCTCCCCCCTCTCATACCTAGCCCTTCCACCACTCCGTAACCCGATTATGACATCTTCAGGACCTATCTTTTCCCCCCTCACGAGCTTGGAGAGCTTTACCCTCCCACCCATAGCACCAGAGATATCGAGAATACGGATTTGATCTGGAAGATCCGCGGTCTCCCCACCGAGAAAGGGTACGTTCAAACCTCCACGCCTCAGCCAGTTCAAACACTTCCGAAACCCGAATGCCAGTGATGAGAGGAGCTTCGTCTTTGGGATCCTTCCCGAATTCAAAGCAATGTAATCCACGAAACCCAAAGGCTCCAATGGACCGAGACAAACCAAATCGTCTAGATTCATGGCTATCACATCCCGCGCCAACCCTTCGAACCATCTAAAGTCTCCCGTTTCCTTCCAGTGGAGATATGCCTGCAGCGGTTTGCTCCCGGCTCCATCCGAATGAAGCGCTACCCCACTCCCCCTAAGTGTTGGATCCCCCACAACTGGACAAAAAGTGTGGGGAGACACCGTATCCAAGATCCTCTCAAAAACCTCTATCCCACGCTTCCGAACGTCCACCCCAAGTTCTCCGTATTCAGAGCCTCTCACCTGAGCGACCTCTCCGCCGCTATCACGGTGTTCTGAAGAAGCATCGCCCTCGTCATCGGACCGACCCCTCCGGGCACGGGGGTTATGTAGGCCACTTTATGTTTCACCCCCTCGAAATCCACATCTCCCACGAGTTTCCCGTTGAGGTAATTCATCCCCACATCTATGACCACAGCACCCCTCCTAACCATCCCTTCGGTTAACACAAACTCTGGTCGTCTCCCGACCGCTGAGACCACCACGTCTGCCTCTCTCGTTCTCTTCGGTAAGGAATACGTCTTCGAATGGCAGAGAACCACTGTGGCGTTCCGATCCAAGAAGAGCTTCGCAAGCGGTTTTCCGACCAAGTCGCTACGATTGATTATCACGGCTAACCTACCTTCTAATCTTACCTTATACCTGTCTAGCAGATACATTATCCCTTTAGGTGTGCAGGGGAGAAGACTCCTCTCCAAGCTGTAACCTCCCGTCCAGAGCTTACCTACATTGTGGGAGTGAAGACCATCCACATCCTTGGCTGGATTTATTCGCTCGATGAGCTTCCTTGGATTGAGATGTGGGGGAACGGGAAGCTGCACGATGATGCCGTGGATCCCATCATCCCCGTTAAGTTCTTCTATTAGCTTTAGGATCTTGTCTTCCTCAACCGTGGAGGGAAACTCGAATAGCTTGAACTCTATACCCACCTCAGCACAATCCCTTCTTTTTCCTTCGATATAGATCCTCGAAGAAGATACACCACCTACGAACAGGGTAGCTAGAGTCGGGATCACGCCTTTAGCCCTCAACCCCTTTACTCTGTGGGAAAGTCTCTCCCTGACACTTTTCGCCAACGATTTACCATCCATGATCACCACCAATCTAACCACCTAGAAAGAAGTTTTCCTCCGCTTGCCCACCCTCTCCGCATATCTGGAGAGAACCGGTTTGATCTCTGATCTCAAGAATTTCTTACACCGCTCGACCGCATCTCCCACATATCCCCTCACATCTAATATTCTTTCGAGTTCAGACTCCTTGAGCACCGAAGAGATCAGCTCGTCTTTCCTCAAAAGAGAGGGGAGTGGGTTCTCCTTCCCTCTCATGACCTCACGCCAAGCTTCAAAAGAGAGCTTCCTGAGCCTCTCGTGTATTTCCTGCCTATTATACCCTTTCTCCGTAAGTCTCATCAAGATAGGCTCGTTGGCCGCAAAAGGTGAGAAGCGATCCAAGTTTCGTTTTACCATTTCTCGGTTGACCGTCATCCCTCTTATGATCTGATCATATATGATGAGACATTCATCGATCGTCAAGAATGCCTCCGCTATCGCTATCCTTCGGTTCGCGGAATCGTCGAGGGTACGTTCGAACACCGTGTGGGCCGCGTTCTCCCACGCGATCCTAGGTAAGGAAGCCACGTATCTTGCAAGCGAGCACATGCGCTCCGCCAACACGGGATTCCGTTTGAAGGGCATTGCCGAAGAGCCCACTTGAGCCTTGCCTATCGGCTCGGAGAACTCACCCCACACCGGTGACTGGAGGTGCCTCACATCCACCCCAAATTTGTGGACGCTTTGACCTATACCGGCTAGAACCGAGAGCACGAGGAAGTCTAGTTTTCTCGGGTACGTCTGAGTTGAAATGGTGAACGCTCTCAGACCGAGTTTGCTCATCACCCTAGACTCCAAATCTTTGGGCTTCATTCTTTTTCCTTTTAACAATTCTTTAAAACCCGCCGACACCCCCACCACCCCTTTTATCCCTTTTCCCCTCAGAAAAGCCGTTGCGAGATCTTCTACGTTCTTAATGTCCATGAGGAGATCCTGCGCATAAAACGCAAACCTGTAGCCAAGAGTCGTCGGTTCCGCTGGCTGGAGATGGGTCCAACCCATACATGGGAAGGATTTGTACTCTTCGATGCGTTTGGAAAGAGAGTGTAAACAATTCACGAGCCTCGTGAGAACCAAATCAAGTGCCTCCCGCATTCGGAGAACGTCCGCGTTATCTTCTATGTCGGCTGAAGTCGCGCCTAGGTGGAGCTTGCCCCCTCCTTTTGGGCATTGTCTCGCAAAGACCTTCAACTCCGCCATCAAATCGTGCTTGATCTCTCGCTCGAGTCGATGGGCGAGCTCGATGTCCACATGCTCCCTGTCTGCTTTTGATTTGATCTCTGCCAGCTCCTTCCTCGAAATCAAGCCACACTCCGCCTGTGCTTCCGCCAACGCTGCCCATATCCTCCTCCAAGTAGCGCGGTACTCGACTTCCGAGAAGATTCTCCGCATCTCTTCGCTCCCGTACCTCCAAGTGAAAGGAGAGAGGAACGTCTCGTAACCGAATTTCCCACCCATAAATCCCACAACATCCATCACGGTACAAGTTTTTAATTTTGGTGGATTACTGCATAAGTATGGGAAAAGTTAAAAATGCCCTAATAAGCGTATGGAACAAGGAAAACTTGGAAGAGCTGGCGAGGGGCCTCTCAGAACTCGGAGTGAATATCATCTCAAGCGGGGGAACAGCTGAGTTTCTGAGAAGTAGAGGGATCCAAGTAACAGAAGTCCACGAAGTAACGGGTTTTCCGGAGATATTGAACGGAAGGATAAAGACCATTCATCCCACAATCCACGCAGGAATCTTGGCAAAAAGAGATGTGCATGCCCACATGAAAACCCTTGAGGAAAAGAGGATACGACCTATAGACATCGTGATCGTGAATCTGTATCCATTCGTGGAAACCGTATCGAGAGAAGGGGTAACCGTTGAAGAAGCAGTAGAGAACATAGACATCGGTGGACCAACCCTCATTCGTGCAGCCGCGAAAAACTATAAGGACGTGATCGTGATCGTCAATCCTGCCCGGTACGGCGAGATTTTGAAGGAACTGGGGGAGAAAGGGGATGTAAGCGAGAGGACGAGGCTCGAACTCGCTGTCGAGGCTTTTGCCTACACAGCGGCCTATGACTCTGCCATTCACACTTATTTCGAAAACATCGTCGGAGAGGGCGCTCCCCCCAAGTTCTTCGGATTGAGCTACCGAAAAGCCACCGACTTGAGGTATGGGCAAAACCCCCACCAACGGGCTGCGCTTTACGTGGAGCCAAGAGCATGGGGAATAGCGAGTGCCAAGTTGTACCAAGGGAAAGAGATATCATTTAACAACCTCTTAGATCTCGATGCCGCACTCGATGTCCTCCGGGAGTTCGAGGAGACAACCGCGGTGGTTATTAAACACACAAACCCATGCGGAGTAGCATGCGACCCGGAAATCGAGAGAGCTTATGTGAAAGCCAGAGAGTGTGATCCCATATCGGCATTCGGTGGGATAGTGGGACTCAACCGGAAGGTGAACGAAGCAACCGCGAGAGAGATAGTTTCGACCTTCATCGAAGCCGTCGTGGCTCCTGCCTATGACCCTGGAGCCCTAGAGATCATGAAACAGAAGAAAAACATGCGAGTGTTGGAACTGGCCTCACTCGCTAAGGGGCCGAGATTTCGGTTCAAACACGTGACGGGAGGATTGCTCGTTGAAGAGGATGACTCAACGCTGCTACCTCCTGAAGGGGTAAGGGTTGTAACGGAAAGGAAACCGACTCCACAGGAGATGGAGGAACTGATATTCGCCTGGAAGGTCGTAAAACACGTTAAATCCAATGCGATCGTAGTGGCGAAGAACAAACAGGCTGTGGGGGTTGGGGCTGGGCAGACGAGTAGGATCGACTCCACGGAGATAGCCATAAAAAAAGCTGGATCTCGTGCAAGAGGCGCTGTGTTAGCATCCGATGCATTCTTCCCATTTCCGGACTCGGTCAAAAAGGCTGCGGAAGCTGGAATCACCGCCATAATACAACCCGGCGGGTCCATCAGAGATAAAGAATCCATCGAAGAGGCAAACCGAACAGGTATAGCGATGGTACTTACCGGGATGAGGCACTTCAAACACTGAGCATCCCGCCTTTCTCAACAGTTCCAGAATTTGATAACATTAACACGCCCCGAAAGGAGCTGAGTTCCGCTGCAAGCGATGCGGGTTGAGCATCTCACGGCAACTCAACGCTACCGTGAACCTGTACCTTCAGATGGAGGGACCCCACGACGCAAAGCTCGAGCGCATCGTGGGTGGGTTCGCTCTGGCGGGGAGAAGCGTGAGGAGGGCCCCGATGAACTCTCGAGAGGCCCGAGCGTGATGAGTCCCAAGAAAAACGGTTCATTTGTTACCGTTTTTCAGAACCCGAATAACCTCAGCTGGAAGTCGTTTTCAACAGCTACGGGAAGAAGCTGAGTATCTAGAGGATCGACAGGCCTTAAAAATGGCTATTCCAGCACCATTATAACTTCAAGCACCACTATGGCGATCATGAGCAACGTCATCAAAAACTCGAGCGTTTTTGCATGCTGTGCGTCGACTCTTTCCATCGCCATCGCATAAAGCTCTTGAAGTTGATCCAGTTTTTTATCAACCAGTGCAAGCCAGTCGCTTATCCTAAAACGTTCGCTCGCCACCCGATATATCTTTCCCAGGTACCACTCTCCGGTGAACTTGAGGATATTCCGGAGATCTCCCACATAATCCATGACCTCCACCCTGAGTTCCGCCAGCTCGCTCGCTGTGCGAACGAGTTCTCGATAAGAACGGCTCCGCAACCCCACCCCGATCCGCCCCGCGAAGGCTGTGCGCAAAAAGTCATACGCACGATCCACTCGAAGATCCAAGAGATGGTCAAAAGTTTTAAGTTCGAGTAATTGAATCTTCGCGAGTTCAATCATCCTCACAAAATCACTCATGTAGTCTTCTCCACCATAGATGAGGGTCGAATACCAGTCCACGAAAATTATATCTTTATCCGAGTAGGTGAGGAAAACTCTCAAAGCATCCTCCACTTCTTTCCTGCTCAACGATCTCCAGTCGATTTCTCCTCGAAGCAACCCCGCGATTTGTTTCCTGAATTTTCCGAAAAAATCTCTCGTTGAAAGCTTGGGCTCTGAACTCGTAACCAAGACTAAGGTGTATGTTTCTGGTCTCCTGAACTCCTTGTACGGAAAGTAGATCGCTCCCTTTATCCTTTTCTTCAGATCTTCAAAATAACTCCTCGCCAGATCCCCGAACTCGATTTCTTTCCCATTCACTCTTACTTTTCTCTCATCGAGCCCCACCAGCCTGATGGTCTGATCAACATCCGCACCATCCAGGGTAAGAGTGAAGTAAATTCCTATGACCCCTATCGGAAAAATCCTAGCTCCTACCTCTATTCGATGTCCATCCACCTCTACGGTTCCAAGCCCTGTCTCCAGTGGAAGGAGACCTATCTCCTCGTATTTGGGGGCCAATATCCTCGCTCCCCTCGTGAAGGAGTACTCGGTCATCCCGAGCTTCTCTCTGGGAATTTTGTCCAGATTTATCTCGCCTCCACAGTCATAAAAATACTGGAAGACTATTCTCCCGTTCAGTGACAACATCCAAATTATTTCTCAAGGATACTCAAATAGCTGACGAGGTGGGACTGGAGGAGAAAAACCATCGGGGATTATCCCGCTCGAGTAACTCTTTAAGCCAAAGGGGACCAATTTCAACTTGAGGTCGATATGGGAAAACGGTGTCGAAAGAACCCGGTGGACCCGAAAATTCTGACCGAAACCAAAGTGAAGGACATCATGGACACCAAACCCCCTATGGTGGCACCTGGAACGCTATTCAAAGATATGGCAAAACGTCTTCGAAAGCAAAAGGAGGATTACCTGATAGTGGTGGATAAGAAGAAGCTTCTTGGCATCGTCACCGAGAACGATATCTTGCACGCTTTCAAAGTCCCTTCCCGCCATGCCCTTCTAGGAGTTCTAACCGTGAGAGAGGTGGAAGAAAGAGGAGCAAAAAAAGTGGACGAGATCATGGTAAAACACCCTCTCACCATAACACCTGACACGAGTTTGCGTGAGGCTCTCGACGTCATGATCTCCCACAAGTTTCGCCATCTCCCAGTTGTCAAAGATGATGAGCTTATGGGGGTCTTAACCGTCCGTAACATACTGGATTTTATCTTAGGGGAGTCTTAAGGAAGTGAGAGTTTGAGTGTCCACAGAACTCTGACGAGAGATCCATCTTTGGAGATTTTCGTAAAGATGTTCAAACTTCACGCACGCGTGCCGTGGGTAAAAGAGCTGGACCTCCCCACCGCTGTCTGGAAGGCATGTTACCTAAACATGAGAAATGCGATCCCTCAAGGAACTGCGGAGACTTCGGTACCTTTTTGTTGTCTCGGTGCGAGAGATTCTCCAGCGTTTCAAATCGTGACGCGCCCACGATAGCCTCGAATGGGTTGATGAGATGTTTCACGTTCTTCTCCTAGTAGGGCTGATCCTGATCTTGGGAGGTATTATCGGAAGGCTCACCCACCATTTAAAGATCACAGCGGTGGTCGGGTACATCGTAGTGGGAATACTGTTGGGCCCCGTACTCGGCGCTACGTCTCTGCTTGGAATGAGCGAAAGTGCCTTTTCTGAACTTTGGATTGTGATCACGAATCTCACGTTAGCCCTGATAGCATTTGTCATAGGCAGTCAACTAACTGTCTCACTCATAAGAGGTCTTGGGAAACCCGTGATCGGAATGCTCTTCGCCGAGTCAATCGGAGCCACTGTGGCGGTTATGATAGGAACATACCTCTACACCGGTAACGCCGCCACTGCTTTGATCTTGGGGTCGCTAGCAGCTGCGACGGATCCAGCCGCTGCCGTCGCCGTTCTTCACGAATATCGAGCCAGAGGACCACTCAGCAATGCTCTTCTGATGTTGGTGGGGTGGGACGACGCCGTAGCATCGACCATCGTTGTCATCTCCATGACTGCTGTAAAATCCATAATGGGGGTAACGGTATCTGCCGCCCATGCTATCTTGGTTCCCATGTTTGAAATTCTCGGTGCATTAGTGTTAGGGAGCCTGATCGGGATCATGCTTACCCTTTCCATGAAAAGAATCGTGGAACGAGAGTCTATGCTCGTGGTCTCGCTTGCGGCGATTTTGACCGCCGCTGGACTATCTGAACTCTTTGGATTCTCCCTCATCCTGACGTGCATGGCGGTAGGGATAGCATCTATCAATTTCTCCCCCCAGAAGGGTAACACCTCACGAGTGCTCATCGAAGAGCTCATGCCACCGATTTACATCGTATTTTTCGCTATGGCAGGGATGCATTTACGACCCGATTTACTCTTCGGGGCTGGGGGAATGGTTCTAGTGTATATCATATGCAGGATGATCGGGAAGTGGAGCGGGATCTCTCTAAGCGCGAGGGCCTCTGGAGCCCCCCCTGTATTTCAGAAGTACTTGGGGTTCGGGATGTTTCCTCAAGGAGGTCTAGCAGTTGGGTTGATGGCCCTCTTCGGTACAGAGATTCAAACCCTTCCGGGAGGGGCTGACCTAGCCCTTCTGGGACTCACCGTGATAATGGCCACCACCATCGTATTTGAAGTGATAGGCCCGGTAGGAGTGAGGTATGCCATCACCAAAGCTGGTGAGGCTCACGAATAGATTGAATCAAGGCGCCGGGGCTGGGATTTGAACCCAGGAGGCGCGTTAGCGCCAACGGGTTAGCAACCCTTGGCGGGTCATAGACCTGTCGCCGTACCTGGCTGGGCCACCCCGGCTCATAACGAGTAAATCTCTCTCGCTTTAACTCTACCGGAGAAACTGCTACTTCGCTCGGGAAAAGCTAAAAGAGTTGAAGAAAACTCTGTTGAGGCAAATATGAACCGGGTGAGTGTGATCGCTCCCGCCCACCTACATGCGGGTAACATCGATCTCAGCGGTGATCTGGGTAGACTTTACGGCACGATCGGATTCACCTTGGAGGAGCCGAAACTTCAGGTTTATGTTGAGAAGAGTGACCGCTTAGTATCCGACAATCCCGATGCACTGAGGTTCGCATCCCGATTGACGAGAAAGTTTGGAGTAAAAAAAGTTCGAGTTCGGGTTCAAAATGAGATCCCCGCTTACGTTGGACTAGGATACCACACCACCCTCGCACTCTCCGTGGGGGAGGCTATCTCGCGGGTGTATCGGCTCGGGCTCAGCATGGAAGAAATAGCGATGACCCTCAAAAGAGGTCTGCTCACGGCAATCGGGTTATATGCGTGCAAGGTTGGGGGTTTCATCGTAGAGGGGGGGTTCAGGAAAGGGAAAGTCGATCGAATGGTTCCCCCACTCATCTTTCGGTTCGACATCCCCAAGGAATGGAACTTCGTGATCGCGATCCCGGAAGGACCAAGAAGAAAGCTCCTGAAGCTTCGGAAGGAAAGAGAAAACAGGATTTTGCGTGAGGTGGGAATGCCTCCACGCATGTCCGCTCGCCTTTCCAGACTCGTGCTGATGCGTATGCTCCCAGCCATCGTGGAAAAGGACCTCCAAGAATTCGGTGCCGCTCTGACCGCTTTTAATGAGGAGCTCGGATCAGTATGGAAGGGGTACCAACGGGGGAACTATTGCTGCTCAGTCGTGAAAGAAGGAATAGAGATAATGAAAGAGATCTCCCCCTGTGCGTGTCAATCCTCATGGGGGCCCACCTTTTACGGCATAGTGGACAAGAAGAGGGAAGTCAAGAGGTTGACTAAGAAGCTGAGAGAATTCCTGAGGGAGAACGGAGGGGGGGAGGTATTCTCTACGAAGGGAAGAAACAGAGGGCTAGAGGTGATATCCAATGGTAAAAGCAGTTGGAACTGATTCTGGAATAAAGAGCTACGACATGTTCGGGTTCGACGACACTACGGGGGAAATATTCATCGATGAAGCAATTCCGCGCGAAGAAGTTACAGAGGATCCTAGCCTCGTGATAAGGAAACTGAGAGATGTTCAGGAAAAACATGGGAAAATTGCTGCCATCGTTGCTTCCTCTGGGTATGGTGTGCCACTTAAGCCAGCTTCGGAAGCGACCGATGCAGACATCGCGTTTGCTACTTTCGTCACCGAGAGGGATGTGGAGCGAAGGCTGAAAATAATCGGTCTACGCAAACTCATGCACCTCATGCGAGAAGCAAAAGATCTTAACATCTACTTCACTCCGGGTGCGATACATCTCCCCACTATTCCTAAGCACAGAAAAGCCAACAGAATAGATCTAGGCACCTCCGACAAAGTGTACACTGCTGCGCTCGCCATCAAAGACCAAGCGGAGAGGCTGGAGATAAACTATGACCAAACCTCTCTCGTGGCTGTAGAGATCGGTTTCAGTTATACCTCCGCCCTCGCTGTGGAGGGGGGGAAGATAGTTGATGCCATGGCCGGAACAGCTGGATTCCCTGGATACTCGGGCATGGGTTTCATGGACTCTGAACTAGCGTACGCACTCTCCAATCTCAATGGGGAACTCTCGAAAACTGTTCTTTTCCAAGGAGGTGCTGCTCACGTGTCTGGGTTCGAACCCTCTAAGGTTGAGCCCGAGGAGTTCGTGAAGAGAGGTGGGGAGGGATACGAGTTGATGCTAGAGTCTGTGGTGAAGGATGTCGCATCTCTCTTACCATCCGTTAGACCCCGAGAGGTGCTCTTGAGTGGAAGATTCAGTAGGATACCGAAGTTCTTCAGAAACCTCAAGGAAAGACTGGAAGAATTCTTTTCTTCTTTGTCGCTCGAGGT
>JAPDJF010000049.1 GCA_029259185.1 Hadesarchaea archaeon | reverse complement strand
CGTGGGGTTCAGCCTGACCAAGAGCGTCTGCTTCACGGTAGGGATTATTTCCTTCAATACATAAAAAGTTTTCACCAATTCCTCCCCGCCCTCTCGGACGGGGCCTCCTTGGTGGTGGTAAGGTGAACCCAAGAAGCACTTCGAAAATTCCTGGGGGGTTCGACCGCGACCGCGTTGTTGCCTGTCGGATCCTTCGAGCAGGGTTGGGGCGGCCCGAACGAATGCCTGGAGGTCAAGACCCCCGTAACCGCCCTTCCATGGGTGATCGAGCCTCGTCGTTGAAGCATGAAGCCACCGCTTCAGCGGTGAGGTAGTTCGGAGTTTGTCCACTTGAGAAACTCTCTCAAAATATCCTTTCTCCTTCCCTCATCCATCTTCTCGAATTCTTCCATAGTCATGTTATATCTCTCTTTGATGAACCGAGAGAATCTCAGATTTTGGAGGACTTCGTATATCATAAGCATTCGATAATTCTCGGGTATTCCCGCCATTCACTCACCCTAGCTCGGAGCCCACTTAAATTTTTTGAACTCGCAATCGCTTCAGCTTGGGAAATACTGGCTGGGGGAAAGAGAAGAGATGTAGTGCGCACTTGGTGAGTTCGACGGGGATTTAATGCTATCCTCACGACCTCGGATATCGTCTCCACCAGTCCGGGCGTAGGTGTTCCCAGCTTCACGCCCTTGCACCCGAGATCCACGTACACGAAAAACCTCCCTTCTTCAACCGTGAACACGGCCTCCTCGTCCCTCCCATACTTAGGTTTAAAGTACACTTTGAAAGGCCATAATTTACATGCGATCGGTTTCATGCTGCCTTGAAGTCCACATGCTCTCAGACCACCCCGATCTAAGAGAAAGATACAGCGTCCGTTCGTTCCCCTAGTGAGTACAAATCCACCCGGTCTCGCCGAGAGTACTCCCTCGCCATAAGTGTTAGCTAGTTCCATAGCTTCATCCCACCTCAATCTCACATCAAAACGGAAACAACACTCACCACACATCAAACAATTCCAAGAACTCACCCGTCTCCAAGGGGCCGGACGGCTCGAGCCCAGCACCCCGTGTGCCCACATAGTGGGTCGAGCTATATATTTTGAATCCCATTGAAAAAATTTTTGGTGAACACGCTCGGGACACTCGAGAAGTTCGAGGGGGCTTTGGTTGGGTGTGCGGTCGGGGACGCGCTCGGAAGGAACCCATTTCTACAATCCGAAAGCCCACGAGGATATCTGAGGTGGACCGACGACACCCACATGACGATAGGGGTAGCGGAGTCCCTCATCGCCCGGAGAGGATTTGATGGAGAACACATGATCATGAATTTCATGAAAAATTACGAACTCGAACCATGGCGGGGTTACGCTGTTGGCCCTCCAACCATATTCAAAATGATAAAGATGGGGGTTCACTGGCAGGAGGCGGCTGGAAAACTGTTTGGGGGGATGGGCTCCTACGGAAACGGAGGAGCTATGAGAATATCTCCGGTAGGACTCGTGTGGTACCACGACCCACCAAAGCTCCGGGAGATCGCTCGAGCTGTTAGCGGGCTTACTCACGCACATGAACTCGGGAAAGAGGGCGCAGCGCTTCAAGCCAGAGCCGTTGCGCTAGCAGTTGAAGATACGGAACGGGAGGAGTTCTTAGAAGAGCTGAGGAAGTGCGTCCATCAAGAGATCTACTTGAGGAAAATCGAAAAAATAGAAGAACTTCTGAAATTGGAGAATAAACGAAAAGTCATCGAGGAGCTGGGGAATGGAATAGAAGCCCATAACTCCGTCCCCACCGCGATTTACTCCCATTTGAAGAACGATGGGTTTACCGAGGCGCTGGAGTACGCGATAAGTCTTGGAGGAGACACCGACACCATCGGTGCGATGACCGGAGCGATAAGTGGGGCCCGATACGGAATCCAGAACATTCCCGAGGAATGGAGGCGGAGGACCGAGAGGGTGAAATACATCATGCGGTTGGCGAGGGAACTCCACTCACTCAACGCAGAAATACAGGGCCATGGGAGGAGATGAAGAGCATCCGTCCACCAGACTTTATAAGTTGAAGGGGATGAATCACATACATGCAAAAACTCAGATCGGTGTTGAGAGAAATAGATGGGAGAGGATATAAAGCATATAAACGGATTGAGGGAGAGTTCGAATTTAGAAATTTCACGTTAGAGATCGAACATGTGCAGGCCGATCCTTACGCTCCTCCAAGCACCATGAAGGTGTGGGTACCCCAGCCGGTGGCTGGGTTTCCCGTGGATTCGTTCAACACTAAAGCGAGGAAGATGGCATTAGAGGATTACCTCACCAGGATGTTCTGGAGGGAAGCTTGCAAACACTCAAGAAACCGGGGAAGTGGAAAGAGCGGATTGATAACGATATTGAAGCCGAGCCAGCAAGTACTCCACCGTTCCATCGTGGAAATAGATGAAAGTGGGGTGAGTGCCCGATTTCATATGGGGCTTCCCGCCAGGGGGAGGAGGATATGGGGGAAGGAGGCTGAGGAGATGTTCTTCGTCAATCTACCGGAGATAGTGGAGCACTCACTCGTTTATCGGAGTTTGGATGAGAACGAAGTGTGGTCTCACCTCCGAACGATTGAAGATGCCGAATTCATCCGAAGCATGCTCAGAAAACGAGGACTCGTAGCCTTTGTCGCTAATGGGTCGATCCTCCCCAGACGTAGTGGGGTAGACGATCGCCCCCTCCAGAATGGAATACCGTTTCGGTCTCCCCCATCCCTTGAGGTCACCTTCGAATGTCCTAACCGCGTGATTAGTGGAATGGGAGTACCGGAGGGAGTTACCTTGATAGTAGGGGGGGCGTATCATGGGAAATCCACCCTCCTGAAAGCTCTCATCTTTGGAGTGTATGACCACATCCCAGGAGATGGACGGGAATTCGTGGTAACGGTTGAGGATGGGGTGGCGATAAGAGCAGAAGACGGCCGCTTTGTCGAAAGTGTCGACATATCAGGGTTCATCTCGAACTTACCCAACGGGCGTGACACCAAGAGGTTCAGCACCGAAAACGCGTCCGGGAGTACTTCACAGGCGGCAAACATCGTTGAAGCCCTAGAAGCAGGGGCAAAGCTCTTGCTCATCGATGAAGACACTTCGGCCACGAATCTTATGATAAGAGATCGGAGGATCCAAGAACTCGTTCCGAAGAAGAAAGAACCGATAACACCTCTCATAGATGTCATAGGATCGTTAAAGGAGTCTGGAGTTTCGGTGATTCTAGTCATGGGGGGGATAGGAGAATACTTCGACGTGGCGGATACCGTGATAATGATGGACTCATATATCCCCATCGATGTGACGGAAGATGCCAAACGAATAGCCCGAGAATTCAAGAGCCCACGGATGAGGGAAGAACCGAAAAGGATAAAGATAACCGAGAGAGTCCCGAGGTCCCCCAGCATCGTTCCAGAGGTGAGGGGAAAAATCAGGATCAAAGGGAAGGGAACGAACCAGCTCGTGTTCGGAAAAGAAACCATCGATCTATCTAGGGTAGAGCAAATCGTCGAAGCTGCCCAAGTGGATACCATAGGGGAATTGCTCAGGATGATCCCAAGGAGACTTGAAGGCAAAACGGTTCGAGAGATCCTCTCAACTTTTGAGCGGGAGTTCGATAGAAAAGGATTTTCATTTCTCTCCAGACTAGGGGACTATGCGAGACCCCGAAAATTTGAAATCGCGTCCGCTCTGAACCGACTCAGGAGTCTGCGCTGCGATCAGGTGTAAATGGAGATAACCGTTGATCGTTTCAGATGGTGAACCGAGCCACCATCGGAATGCTCAATAGTTCACCACGGGGTCGAGCTGGTGCTAGGACGGCCGCGCCCTCGGATGTTTGCAGGCCGCACCAGCTGGTCGAGAGCGTCGAGGATGCGTTGGGTTCTCACAAGACCGCAAGAGTCGAAAAAAGGATTTTAAGTCTCCGAGAAAAAAGTTTGGAGGGCCCGTAGCTTAGCTAGGTTAGAGCGCTCGGCTGATAACTCTCTGGTGGTTACCGGGAGGTCCGGGGTTCAAATCCCCGCGGGCCCACCCCTTTTGGGTTCAGAACATTTTCGAGAAACCAAGTTGTGCCTTGTTCACTTTCCCTTTTTAGTGCATCCATCCGCTCTGTGCGGCATCTCACACCTCGGACGGTTCGGCATCGGAGTTTGGGTAGATTTTTGGATGTCTCGTGGCCGGTTCCTTCTCGGATCCCATTTTGATCATAGGATCGTACTTTTTCGGGAGTGCACCTAATCCACGGGACTCGACGGTTCGGGTGTGGCTTCTCCAATCCTAGCGGGGGTTTATTCCAGTGCCTCCAGGCTCTGGGCCCGGATAGCGTATTCTTCGTGGATAACGGTTCCTGGGATTCTCTGGATGTGGGACGGGAGGGAGTTTGTGCGCTTGGCCGACATGCCGTGTGTGCGCCCCTATGGTTTCTACATGGTCTCCCCCACGGAGGGGTGGGTCGGTAACTGCGAGTCCCTCTGGAGGTGGGACGGAGAGGGGTGGACCGAGTTCGAGAACCCGTTGGGAATTTACAAGGAGATGGATTACTTACCCAGCTCGATCCGAGCTAGGGTGGTGTAGATCGGCCCCTTGGGGGTGAGAGTACTCTGTTTCAGAGATATCTCCCGCACACACGTTTTTCCGAATTCTTCCTTGGCAGTTTCCCTGAGGAAATCCAGCATGTCCTCCTTCCGTTTGAGGCTTTTCACCCTAGATAGGGTGATGTGGGGAATGAAATTGGTGTCTTTAGGGAACCCCAGTTTCTCTAGCTCACCATCGATGTTCCGTTGGATGGAGAGAACCTCCTCGCTCCCTCCCGATACCCCTGCCCACACGACTCTCACATAGTTCTGATTGGGAAAGACGCCGATACCGCTCACAACCATTTCAAAAGGTTTTGTTCCAGCCGTTGCGTGCTGGAGAGCTTCCTCAATCGATGGCACTTTCACCTCCTCCACCTCCCCCAAGAATTTTATGGTCAGGTGAATGTTTTCGGGCTCAACGAGCTTAAGGCGTGCTCCGGTTCTACTGAGCTTCTTCTGGACATCGATTAGCCGCTGTCTAGTTTCCTCGTTAATATCTATTGACACGAAAACTCTCATCCGCAACCCTAGTTCCTCTAATAAAAGATGCGTGGAGTCTCTTTTCCGAATTCCCTCTTTGTGCGTTCTGCGAACGATTTGTACGCCTCGTTTAGTTCGGGTGTGAGTGAGGGTCTGACCTTTTTCATAGCTTCACGGAAATGTTCCATCGTGACCTCCTTCGCGTGAAGATCTTTTCTAAGCGCGATCATCCCAGCCTCCCTGCACAATGCAGCTAAGTCTGAACCGGAATAGTTTTCGGTTTCCTTCGCTATGAAAGCCAAATCTACCCCCTTGGCCAATGGCATCTTTTTGGTGTGGATCTTCAGGATGTCTAATCTAGCCTTTTCATCAGGTGGTGGAACATAAACGAGCCTGTCGAATCTTCCAGGTCGGAGTAAGGCAGGATCGATCAAATCCGGTCTGTTGGTAGCGCCTATGACGACCACATTCTCCAGTTTTTCGAGACCGTCAAGTTCGGTGAGCAACTGGCTTATTACCCGCTCGGTCACGTGAGCATCACCGAACCCCGAACCTCTGCGGGGAACCAGTGCATCTATCTCATCGAAGAAAATCACGGCCGGCGCCGCAGTTTTTGCTCTCCTGAATACCTCCCTCACCCCTCGTTCTGATTCACCCACCCATTTAGATAAAAGCTCCGGACCCTTGATCGAGATGAAGTTCGCCTCACTCTCAGTAGCTACTGCGCGGGCTAGCATGGTTTTGCCGGTTCCGGGTGGTCCAAAAAGGAGGATTCCCGCCGGAGGTTCGATCCCCATACGTTTAAACGCGTCCGGATACTTGAGCGGCCATTCGACGGCTTCTCGGAGTTCGATCTTTGCCTCATCTAGCCCTCCTATATCCTCCCAACGTACGTTTGGAACCTCTACCATAGCTTCCCTCATGGCTGAGGGTTCAACGACTCTCAATCCGTTTTCGAAATCTACTTTGGTTACTTGGAGCTCCTCCAAGATCTCGGGGGGTATCGTTTTGTCCTCTAGGTTTATCTTGGGGAGGATCCTCCGGAGTGCGCTCATCGCTGCCTCTTTACATAAGGCTTCTAGATCGGCACCCACGAATCCATGGGTTATATCAGCTAACCGATCCAAGTTCACATCCTTGGCTAGAGGCATTCCCCTCGTGTGAATCTGCAATATCTCCTTCCGTCCGTCTCTGTCTGGAACCCCTATCTCTATCTCCCGATCGAACCTTCCCGGTCTCCGGATCGCGGGATCTAGGGCATTCGGGCGATTCGTAGCCCCTATCACGATCACTTTTCCCCTCGACTTGAGTCCGTCGAGTGCCGTGCAGAGAGTAGCCACCACCCTCCTTTCCACCTCCCCGGTCACCTCCTCTCGCTTGGGGGCTATAGCATCTAACTCGTCTATGAACACTATCGATGGCGCGTTTTTCTCTGCGTCTTCGAACACCTTTCTCAGACGAGCCTCAGATTCCCCATACCACTTCGACATCACTTCCGGACCATTTATCGGGATGAAGTTAGCACCGGACTCGTTGGCCACGGCTTTCGCTATTAGGGTTTTCCCCGTGCCTGGGGGACCGTAGAGCAATACCCCCTTGGGTGGCTCTATCCCCAAGCGATCAAAGAGTTCAGGATGTTTTAGCGGTAATTCGATCATTTCACGCACACGTTTTAGCTCCTCCTTTAGTCCTCCTATGTCCTCGTAGGTAACGGCTGGGATCTTCATCTCACGTACCGCTACAGCCTCCGGGAGTACTTCGATTTCAGTTTGGTCTACCACGAGCACTACCCCGCTGGGTGAAGTCGAGACGACTACAAACCTCATTTCCCCGAGTCCGAGAGGCGTCTCCTCGAAGAACGACCCCAAGAACTGATCGATGAAAGGACCTCCGAGTCCTCGCCGCAGGGAAGCGGTTGTTATCAAGTCCCCTTTGGTCAGTGGCCTGCCAAGCAGGTTACGCTTCATGACTTCTCCTGGCACGGAGATTCTTATCCCTTGGCTAGCTGGAGCTAGCGTCACGCGCTTGGCTTCCTTTACCTCAGCTTTTCGGACACTCACTTTTTCTCCTATAGAGGTTCCGGCGTTGTGTCGAATTATCCCATCAATGCGTATGATATCTAGTCCCCTATCTTCCGGGAACCCTCTCATGGTGATTACACCGGTCATTCTAGTTCCACGTATTTCCAGCACATCTCCAGGACTCACACCGAGTTTTTCAGCTACGTGATCAGGAATTCTCGCCAAACCCCTGCCCACATCAGGCTGGTGAGAGTTTTCAGCCACCACGAGTCTAAGTTCTTGTTCTACCATCTTTAAACAGCTCTTTCTGTTCAGTTATATCTTTATCGTCGATCCACTTCTTCCGTGGAGGACCAGTTGTTGACCTTCTCTTTGAAGTCCTCCGTAAACATCCATGAGAGGTCAGGATATTTCTTTCTCTCTTCGACCCTCTCGTTCAACGCATGGGCTACTAAGGGAAGAGCGATTGTGGCATCGCAGTAGCAGGTGGCCCACTTTCCCTCTGCAGAGACTTTCCCCCAACTTATAGCCTCTTTCAGGGTGCATCCACTCAGCCCCCCCCACACGGGCTGGTCAGTGGTTATCTGGATGGCGTACTTGTGGGGGAAGACCTCCTCACCCCCCCTCATCAGGTCAAGGGCTACGGCTAGCAGTTGAGTGAAATCCTTTGGAACCCCCCCACCTATGTAGATCACTCCGGTTTGCTTGCACTTCTCCCCCAACATCATGAACTCCCTGAAGTCCTTCATCTGGTCGACGCAAATCTTCTTTTTCGCACGCACGGTGGCGATCCCATACCCGCTATCCACGAGGGCAGGACAAAAGATGGGGATTTTCTTTTCATATGCAGTAGAAACTATACATTTGATCCCCCTCTTGGAAAGCCATCTTCCGAATTCGTGTAGGAATTCACGCGATGAAAACGAATAGTCCTCCTTTAATTCTCCCATGAATTCAGCTATGAGATTTTCCATTTCTCGATACTCGAGCTCGTCCGCGTACACATCATAAAACCTGTCTATCTGATATCGAAGCAAGTCGGCATCGTCCACCATGTCGGTTCCGCGCCAGTAGGTTCCCCCCATGGCCTCTAAAATGTCTTCGGAGATATTAGCACCTGTGGAGATGAGCACATCAATGAATCTCCTTTCTATCAACCAGCACACGATCTTCCACATGCCGGTGGTGCTGAGGGATCCCGAGTAACCGAAAAATATCGTCACGTTGTCTTGTTTGAGCATCTCCTCCCATATATCGGTGATTTCCCCAAGCTTTTTTCCCTGAAACCCCGTTTTTGCCATCTCGGATAGAAGTTGGGAAACACTTTTTTTCTTCACTTCTATGGATTCCAATCTTTCTTTGAAATATGGTGTATCACGCATCAACCATTTTTTTGGTGATCTTAAAAAAGACTTTTGGTTTCTTTGCTCAATATTTCGACTTAAGTCCGATTTCAGCTGTGACCTATATCTACGGACTTCTTTGTTATCCTATTTCGGCTCCTGTAGGATGACACCTATGTAGACGGTGGTACGCTCCAACAGGTGTTTTCAAAGTCCAAGGTTGTTTTGAATTGCCTGAACCTCGGGAACAAGCTGGGCTGCCCTCATACCGTTTGGGGATGGTAAGGGCGATGGTCGAGACGTGTGGAGACCTCTTGCAACGGTCTTTATGTGGAGAGCGAGGAAAAGTGGATTGATCTCAACGAGGGACTCTTGAAAAGGGCTTGCGAGTGTTGTCGCGCTCACGGCCGTTTGCTGGCTAGGCGGATGTCCACATCTCGGACGGTCCTTCTTCCGGCGTGCTCGGCCAATTTGACGGCCTCCGAAGCTACGGAGAGCGCGTACTCCTCCAAAATCTCGGCCAGAGCTCTAGCCGCGTCCTCGCTAACCCTCTTCGCACCCACTTTGCGTATAAGCCTATCAGCGGTTGCGAGGGGGATTTCAACCATTCAAGACACCTTACAGTTTTATTTTTAGATTTTAGGGATTTTTAAACTTTTATTGACAGAAAAAGTTAAAATTTTTCTTTATCGTTGGAGAAGAAGGTCCAGCACAACGTGGTAGCACCGCACAGCGTATGAGCGAATGATCCGCCGTTCTAGCACTTTTATTTTGAATTTTTTCTTACAAATCTTTTCGCTCAGGAACTCGATGGAAGGAGAAAAAGGATCAGGTTCCTCCCCCACATCATAAAAATGGATTACTCCCCCCTCTGGCTTGAGAGCGCTAACCGCGATGTCTATGAAATTTCGGGAGAATTCCGGAAGCGGCATGAGTACCCGATCAGCTTTTCCCTCTAACCCCTTTTTCACGACGTCTCCAGCATCTCCGAGCAAGGGAACCACTTTTCCCCCAACCCTGTTCAAGCGGATGTTTTCACACATGAGCCTGAAGGCCTCCGGATTCTTATCTATGGAGTATACTTTCCCCACCTCCGAGTGTTTTGCCAGAACTATGGAATAACACCCCACCCCAGCGAAGAGATTCGTCACAACCTCTCCTTCAGTCACCATCCTCGCTATACGCATGCGCTCATAGGCCAGCCTGGGAGAAAAATACACTCTTGCCAGATCAACTTTGAATTCGCATCCACTTTCTCGGTGGATAGTCTTGGTTCTCGGTTCACCAGCTAGGACTTCGAACTCTCTCGTTCTGAATTCTCCGCGCACAGGTGTGGTTTGTAAGAGCACGGTCTTAACGTTTCGATGAACCTTCAGCACGCCCTCTCCGATCAGTTTCTTTTTTGGAAGCAGTTCCTCTGGAAGTTTCAGCACTGCTATATCCCCCACGATGTCAAATGCCCTCACCCTTTTCAGCTCGTTTTCGGTGAGTGATCCACTGAGGACTTCACGCAGACTCTTGGCCATCAAATGACTTTTCCTAAAGCAAAAAAGGTGTTTGGGCCAGATCAAAGCGTCCCTAGTATCCTTCCCCTTATCGGGATTCTTTCACCGCACTTCACACACCTCTTCTCCCTCAATCTCACCCTCACCAGTTCAAGACCGTAACGTTCGATCAAGAGGGTTCCGCACTTCGGGCAATAAGTGTTCTCATAGGGATGACCTGGGACGTTGCCGAGATAAACGAACTCGATGCCTTCGGATTTAGCTATCCCGTGTGCGAACTCTAAAGTCGGGATCGGTGTGGGGGGTGCGTCGAACTCGTAAGCCGGATAATAGCGGGTGAAGTGTAAAGGTGTCTCTCTCCCGGCCTCTCGGAGGTGACGCCTGACGAGATAGCGTATCTGGTCTTCCCGATCGTTCACGCCTGGAATGAGTAAATTGACTACCTCAACATGTATCCCGAGCCGCTTGGCCTCGCGCACATTTCTCCAGACGACTTCAACATCTCCTCCACAGTACTTCCGCACAGCCGCTATGTCTCCTTTCACATCCACCGATATCGCATCCAGCCCCGCTTCATGAAGCATCTGGAGTGTCTTCGAACTCATGTATCCATTCGTGACAAAAGTATTCACGAATCCCTTTTGTTTGGCCAATTGGAACACGTCGAGCGCGTACTCAAAAAACAAAGTCGGTTCGTTGAAGCTGAAGCAGCTCCCCACACACCCTTCTCTCAAGATGAGCTCCACGAAGTCCTCAGCTCCCACATAGTTCGCTTTTTCAGGATCCGGCGGTGTTTTGCTGATGGGCCAGTTCTGACACCAGGGGCATGTAAAAGTACATCCGTATGTCCCTGCTGTTAGAAATCTGTGCCCCGGCCAGAAGTGGAAGAAAGGTTTTTTCTCAGCAGGGTTTGCGGAAAGGGAGGAGATGTGTCCGTAAACTAGCGTGTAGAGGAAGCCGTCAATGTTTGCCCGCGTCCTACAGCGCCCAAATTCTCCTTCTCCGATGATGCACCCATGTGCGCAGGTTCCGCACCTGACCCTCTTATCACTCAGCTCGGTCTGAAGTCTAGCTCTTCTGACCCAAGGCCTTCTGATGTCTATTTGGATTCCCAATTCATTTCGGTGTTTATCTCTCCGAACTCAAATAATGAGCAGATCTAGGAAACCGAAACCCAGCGAATTGCCGGAGTTTCTGGAGTTGGTGTTGAAAACGTGTTTCTCGTGTACGTGCAAATAAATAAGCGGGCTAGATTAGAAGGTATGATGAATAACTCCAAGGAGGAGGAGAGAACACTCAGATCGTCCTTCCAGATAGCAGAAGTTGAGGGAAAAAAAGTACCATGGGATCCCTCTCAGCTCAGAAAAATTCAGGAGCATCCCTGTTTTAGTGAGAAGGCTGCTCATCTCTTCGGTAGAATCCATCTTCCGGTAGCGCCGAAATGCAATATCCAGTGCAATTATTGTATCAGGAAGTTCGATTGTGTGAACGAATCCAGACCAGGAGTGACGAGCAAAATTTTGAAACCTCGAGAGGCAATAGAGAGAGTCCGAGATGTTTTGAAGAGACACCATTGGATCAAGGTCGTCGCGGTAGCTGGTCCGGGAGAGCCCCTCTTCAACGAAGAGACTTTTGAAACCTTTCGACTCGCTCGAAAAGAATTCCCCCGCCTAATGAGATGTGTGAGCACTAACGGACTGTTGTTGCTGGATAAGATGAAAGATCTGGTGGATGTGGGGGTGGGAAATCTCACCGTCACGATAAACGCGGTGGATCCAAACATCGGTGCGAAAATTTATTCATTCGTTGAATATCACGGTATGAGATACGAGGGAGAGGAAGCGGCGAGGATCCTCATAAAGAATCAGCTTGAGGGGGTCAAGGAAGCCGTAAAGGAAGGGATGGTGGTGAAAGTGAATACGGTCCTCATACCAACGATAAACGACCACCACGTCATTGAAGTCGCAAGAAGAGTGGGTGGGATGGGTGTTTACATGCAGAACATAATTCCTTTGATCCCCCAATATAAGTTCTCTCACATCCCCCCACCCACACCCGAGGAAAAAAAGAAAATCCAAGAAGAATGCGGAAAGTACATTAGGCAAATGATTCACTGCAGACGCTGCCGTTCGGATGCGGTTGGAAAACTCGGCAGGGATATGTGGCGCTACATGCGTTGAGGGGTCGAGAGGATGGTTGGACGATTTTCTTCACTTTCCCCCACGATGGATAAGCTTCGGGCGTTCAAGAAAGGATATGAGAAACAGGGCTACAGGGTAGTCGGACAGAACAGTGCAGTCAAAGTTTGCCTTTGGACCAAAAAGAGTCTCCTCGGGAGTGGTGATTGTTATAAATCCAAGTTCTATGGCATAGCTTCCTGGCGTTGTCTTCAAATGACTCCGTCTCTCTTCCATTGTACCCATCGCTGTCTTTTCTGCTGGAGGAAAGTTGAGGCAACACTGGACTTGGGGTCGGAGCTCCCACCGGATGATCCGGAAGAAATAATCGAAAGATGCATAATCGCTCAGAGAGAGTTGTTGAGCGGATTCAAAGGCAATCCCCACGTGAACATGCGAAAGTGGAGTGAGGCCCAACATCCAAACAATGCGGCCATAAGCTTAGCGGGGGAGCCGACGATGTACGAAAAACTTGGCGATCTACTGGAGGAGTTCCATCGCAGGGACTTCACAACCTTTCTTGTTACGAACGGGACGATGCCTGAAAGACTCAAAGGGATGGAAACCGAGCCGACCCAGCTCTACATCACCCTTCCCGCCCCAGATCGTGACACCTATGTTAAAGTTTGTCGTCCTAGAATAGCTGATGGTTGGGAAAGATTGAACGAGAGTTTGGAGCTGATGAAGTCATTCAGTTGCAGGAGGGTTCTGAGACTCACGCTGGTGAGAGGACTCAGCCTCAGGAGTCCTGAGGCTTACGCTAGGCTCATCGATAAAGCTCAACCGGACTTCATCGAGCCAAAAGCGTATTTTCCTGTCGGCTATTCGAGATCTAGGCTCGGACCCTCGTTCATGCCAGCCCATGAGGAGATACGGAAGTTCGCGGCGGAGTTGGAGAAGTTTACAGGATACACGATCGTCGATGAATCCGAGAAAAGCCGTGTGGTCTTGCTGAAGGCTTGAAAAAGAAAAAAAGAGAATAATCTCACTTAGTGAGTAACCTCGACCACGGCGGTGACCTCTATCGAAATTCCTACTCCATAGCCTACTGATATCTCGACCTCTCCGCTCACCGTCACTTCTTTATCTACGTACGGACTGAGTTCTTGTCCGGAGAGCAAGATCCTATTTCCACCGGAGACGAGGTAATACAGAGTTCTTCCAAAAATGGTTGTTTCCTTTTCAATTCTTCCCTGCACGGTCACCCTCTTATGCACATAAGCACTGCGATTGGCTAGGATCTCTTCTAGTGTCACATTTTCGGAGACTTCCTGCACGCTTGCCAAGTTTTCGGTTCCCTCCAGGACCTCATACCACTTCTCCTCCCACAGCTGTTTCACACTTTCCGCGTACTGCTCCCAGTGTTTCTTAATGTCCTCCCAGAGTTCTCCTTCTTTGAGTTCTTCCTTCAGGTCGGCCCACTTCTCTTTCCACTGAACCCACGTTCCCCTGACTTCGGATTTCCATTCCCACTCGTTCGCCTTTTCGAGTATGAGTTTTGCGTTGCGGAGATGCATCTCTCCAGCTTGAAGCAATCCAAATGCTTTCCTACCAACGTTTTCTCGATATGCCTCGACGGCCCTATCCCTCAGTTCCACAGCCTTTGCCACGAGCCTTTCCGCCGCCCTTTTCCCAGGAACTTCAGCTGGTGCTCCTTCGAGCATAGCATTGACCTCAGCCAAAAGCTCTTCGAATTCCTCCAGTTCTTCCTCGAAGTTGAAGGTCGGTACTCTCTCCATGTTGATCTCGGCTTCGATATTGGCCGTGACGTTCACGAATACGTTGTCGATGTCGAAATATTTGCTCACCACAGCTGGGAGACGTTTGGCGTACCCTTTCCTTACCTCGTCTATCCACTCTCTGATCAGCGTTAGTCTGCTCCTCACGTTCTCGATGATCTCGGGGGTGATCGATGTTTTTTCGAGTTCCTCTAGAGCTTTTATCTCGTTTTCTAACATCTTTGAGACCTCAGGCACATCGGCCAGCGCTTCTTTGCATTTCGATAGCACGTCTTCGCATAGCTTCAGCTGGACTAGTCCGATCCCAGGCATTTGCTCTTGCATCCATTGCACAATCTTCATCTTGGGCTCAACGTCTCCTGGAGCGACTTTTCTCATCTCATGAACGAAGTCATCTAGTATGTGCTTGTACTTGAGACCTTTTCCGCGGTCGACGAGGCGCTTGTACTCCGTCCACCTCTCCATCATCAGATCAGTCGGGTTCGCTCCCCTGATTCGCTCGCCTAAACGTTCAAGCACGTAGAGTGGATGATCTGGGTCCACGTTCACGGTGTCCACCGCTACGGGTGCTGCAACTGAGGCACTGAGTGAGGCCACCACTACCACTGCCACCATCAGTGGAGCCACTCCTGCATGATCCATTCTTCTTCACCTCCGTTTAGTTCTCTCTTGGAAGGGGTATTTGAAAAATCTCCAAAGACAGTTTTTTGGGTGAGACAAAATAGACTTTTTTTATGGAGGAAATCTAAAAATTAGAAAAGATTTAGCTCTGATTCGTTCATAAAATCCTAAAAAATCTTCTTTCAAGGCATAGAGATCAATCTTTTCATTTTCATCTTGACCACCGCGAGGAGGCCCCGTCCGAAAGGGCGAGAAATCGTTAACATTATAATCTGGGTAGGCTAAGAGGTAGAAAATGTCGTTACGTGAAGCATTTGGCATCATCGCTCTCGTGGTGATCCTTCAATTTTGTTTGAGTATACTGATCTATGTCCTGAGCCCCCACGGCGGTTTTCAACTTTGGTCTGTCATCTTGGCTATTCTGATAATGGTCGGGGTTTCGGGATCGATTGCGATTATTTTGACTTTTTCGTTCAAGCGTTATGCTACTGAGCGAACAATGCGCATGATGATGATGACACTGAGTGAAGATGAACGCACGGTGTTTGAAGAGATACTTCGGTGCAGAGAGATAAGACAAGATGAGCTGAGAAGGAGATTAGACATGTCGAAATCTAAACTGAGCGCACTGATCAACAATTTGGAGAGGAAGGGCGCGATTCTCAAATTGAGATACCACAAGACTAACATCCTCCGCCCAACCAAGGAGTTCACAACTTAAAATAATGGAAAGACAAAAAGGGTATCGTGGAGGGAATGCTTGAGAAGCTTAGAAAGTATTTCGATACCCAGCTTGAGATCCGTGAGAAGTTGCTCGACCTGTCGAGAAAGACCGTGAGAGTTTCGGCTAAAGCGATTTTTGCCATTCATCGAGGAGAGAATTTGCGTGCAGAAGAACTTTTGAGGGAGGCCCGGGATAACTTGCGACAGATAGATGAACTCATTGAGGGTGAGCCAGTCCTTGCGAGTTCGGGGCTTGTAAGATCAGCCCAACAGGAATACTCCGAGGCCGTTCTCGTCCAGACGCTCATTTTAGAGAGAAGGATTCCTGAGCCAGAGGAGGTAAAGGTCCCATACGAACCCTACCTCCTAGCTCTCGCTGACAGTGCGGGGGAGCTGAGGAGATATATATTGGACTCGATGAGGAAAGACGAGATCGAAAGAGCAAGAGAAATGTTCGAACTTATGAACGATATCTTCGAGTTTCTAATGGAGTTCGATTATCCCGATGCGATCATCCCGGGAATCAAGCACAAACAAGATGTGGTGAGGGGACTCGTAGAGCGAACAAGGGGCGAACTGACGCTGGTTTTGAAGCAGAAGGATTTGAGTGGATCTTGATCGGTTTCGGAAAATCAAAAAAGAAAAGGGATCAAGAGCTCGGAATCAGGTAACCACAACAACCATCTTCAGGTTGGCTGCAGAGACAGTCTTTTTTTTCTCAGCTTTCGCGGCTTTAACGGCACCCTTAGCGATTTCCGCGAGAATCTTATTCACAGCGTCTGCAACGTCCCCGGAAACGCGCTCAGCACCCGCTTCTTTGAAGAGACGGATGATAGAGGCCTTTGGCAGCTTAGTCTTACCTACCATCAATTCACCTCCTTTGGTAACCAAAATAAGGCGGTTTGGGGGCTTAAAAATCCACCGCTCTATCGGGTAGCTCAACCGTGTCTTCGTGCGTGCGCTCGAAACTTCCTCAGCTCTTCCTCGGGCATTTCATAGCAGAATTCAAGCGTGGGGAATCTGTGTTCTTTTACCTCTCGATTGAAATCCGAAATGGCTTTTTTCATAGCATCTTTTATCCTTCCGTACTTCTTCACGAACTTCGGCACGCGATCGGATATCCCTAGCATGTCATGGAGCACGAGTACTTGTCCATCACAGTGGGGTCCGGCTCCTATCCCTATGGTCGGTACCTTCAAGCTTTTCGTGATGATCTTAGCAACTTGCCACGGTATTCCCTCGAGCACTACGCTGAAAACCCCTGCCCTTTCGAGTTCCTTCGCATCTTCAGAGATGATCTTAGCCGCATCAGCCGTTCTCCCCCTCACCTTGTAACCTCCAAATTGATGGATCCACTGAGGTGTCAAACCGACGTGACCCATCACAGGAATCCCTGCGTCGATCATGGCCCTCACCTTATCGATGACGCTTCGCCCACCCTCCACTTTCACGGCTTCCGCTCCGGCTTTTATGAAACGCCCCGCATTCAAGATAGCATCCTCAAGGCTCGTTTGGTAGGAGAGGAACGGCATGTCCCCCACCACAAGTGCCCTCTTGACAGCTCGAGCCACTGCCTTGGTGTGGTGGATCATCTCCTCCATCGTTACAGGCAAGGTGTTGGGATATCCAAGCAATACGTTACCCAGGGAATCACCGATGAGGATCACGTCCACTCCAACCTCATCGATCAAACGAGCGGTAGGATAGTCGTACGCGGTAAGCATGGAAATCTTTTCGCCTCTCGCTTTCATCTCGAGGAGAGTGACCACCGTGACTTTGGAATTCATCTTAATCACCCGAGCAGACCTCGTCCCCTATGGTGAGGATAAACAGGAGAAACTCGTCTTGCTCAAGCTGAACTAACACGTCTTGCTCGCGGTTGATCCGCCTTGCGGGTTGGATCCTCTCGAACATCTCTTTCCTCAGGAGCAACTCTTTTCACCCCTTCGTCCCCCCGCTTAAATAGTTTGGAGTTTCTCCGGCGAGTTCTAGTAAGCGTCTTGACATAAACTTCAGACTCTCCGCCAAGTTAGCTTCGTTATCGAAAGATTTGACCATCTTCCGCAGAACATCGGTGGGTTTGCTCTTCATTTCCTTAAGGATTTCGACCATCAGAGGAACCGCCCTGACGATGTTGTCAACGATCGTGATGTCAGCCGCCCTAGCCGTTCTCGAGAGGGGGTTCAAGTCAATGGCGATAACGAATTTTCCCATCCTCTTGAGGGCTTCCGTTCGGTCTCCGTCCTCGAGCGGAACGAGTATAACATCAGCTTTGTAGATTCCCCTCCTGTCTGCTTTCCTCCTCTCACTCTGGATCTCAGGCAGTCGAACAGCATTTTCTTCTCCAACCCCTAAAATCTCCCCTCCTCCATGTTTCTTCAGATGTTCGGCTATCAGGAGTTCGCGTCGGAATGATCGGTGGAAGAGATTTACTTCGAGTTTGGCCCCACATATTTTCGACAGTTCAACTAGCTCGGAAGGAACCAAGGCGGCGGCATTTCCATTCACCGATATAACTGGGTGAGATGCCATCAAGAGCGCCGCAGCAGATGCTTCAATTGCCCTCTTGGCAACCTCGGTGGTTTTCTCTCCTATCAGATAATCGAACGCTTCGCCCCTTCCGTGAGCTGTCAGCCCCTCGGGAACTACTATCCCCATTTCCATGGCCTCAGCTATCCTTTTACGTATTCGAAGAGATTCGGCTCGGGGATGTCCGGGAAATATCTCTTCCATGGTTAATCTCTTTTCCCTCTTTTCCGAAAAGCTTTTTGTTTAACAAAACCATTTCCATCGATGAGGATTCATCCCCTTCCGATACTGACCGTGGCGTGTTCGCTTGGGGCTCTCTTGTCAGCTGGTTTGGGTATTGGTGGAGGTGTGACTCCCTGGGTCTTCGGTATAGCCGCAGCTGCTTGCTTAGTAGCGTTTTCCATCCTTGTTCTTTACACTTCATTTTTTCCGGAGGGTGGGAAGATTCCTATAGAGGATTTTACTATATGGGCGGATATAGAAGATCCCGCACGTGAACTCAGAAAACTGGGTCCATCCGAACTCACGATGGCAGCTAGGGTACTCAAGGTGGACTTAAGCTCTATCCTTTCAAATGCTGGACTGCTGAACTCGAGATTGTCTATGCTTATGAGCAAGCCCGAGCTGAGAGATCTAGCGAAATCGAATCTGAGCATCCGCGTGAACGAATTCGTGAAAGAACTGAAGACAACCGTTGGAAAATTGAGCAACACCCCCTCAACTGCCATTTTCCAAGAAGTGTTGGCTTCACTGGAAAAACACATCTCCGATGGCGAACTCATATTCTCGGATCTAAACGAGATTCAGCATAAGAGGGGTGGGGTGGTGGAGACATACCTAACTCCACTCACCCGCGCTTCGGAGAGACTCATCAAGAGCCTGCGGGAATTGAAATCGAATATCGAAGGATATGTCAGGGTCCTCCTGATCACTTCCCCATCCCAAAGCGAAGGACAATCCACAGAAGCGAGTTCAAATCTAACGATAACTTAACACTTTTCCGGTGGATCAAACCCGAATGCCTCTCTAGGAGCTAGATGTTTTATTTCAGTATTCCAAAAAAATAGTGATCTGGGATGCAGCACGTGAACTTGGTATTCATAGGACACGTTGATCACGGAAAATCCACGCTTGTGGGCAGAACCCTCTTCGAATTAGGGCAAGTCTCTACCAAAGATCTCCCCGAAGAAGCCGGGAGCTTCAAATTCGCTTGGGTGATGGATCGTCTCAGGGAGGAAAGGGAGAGGGGCTTGACCATAGAGCTTTCCTACCAGAAGATCGAAACGAGAAAAAACGTGATCACAATAATCGATGCACCGGGGCATAGGGACTTCGTTAAAAACATGATAACGGGTGCCAGTCAAGCGGATGCAGCCGTGTTGGTAGTCGCAGCAGATGACGGAGTAATGCCTCAGACGAGAGAGCACGCTGCACTGGCGTTCACCCTTGGGGTGAACCAGCTGATAGTGGTGATAAATAAGATGGATCTAGTGAACTTCGATGAAAGAACCTACACGAAATTGAGAAATGACATTTCCACCATGTTGAGGAATTTGGGGTACTCCAGAGCTGAGGATTTTCCTTACATCCCTCTCTCCGCATGGCATGGAGAAAACATCGTGAAGGTAAGCCCCAAAACCTCTTGGTATCGAGGCCCCACCTTCGTGGAGGCGCTGGAGAGTTTGAGAGAAGGCGAAAAGCCCATTGACAAACCTTTGCGCATCCCGATCCAGAACGTTTTCTCGATAACTGGAGTAGGAACAGTTCCGATAGGGAGGGTCGAAACCGGATCGGTACGAGTGGGCGATATCTTAGTTTTCGAGCCCTCTGGGAAGAAGGGGGAGGTCAGATCGATAGAGATGCATCATAAATCCATGGATAAAGCGGTACCTGGTGACAATATAGGGTTCAACGTGCGTGGGATCTCGAAAAACGAGATTCAGCGAGGAGACGTGGCCGGGCACCCCGAGAATCCCCCCACCGTGGTGGAGGAATTCACGGCTAAGATAGTGGTGTTGAACCATCCTTCCCAGCTCCGGGCGGGATTCACTCCCACTTTCCACTGTCACGCAGCTAGTGCACCCGGGAGGATAGTGGAAGTAATCAGCAAGATAGACTCACGCACGGGGGAAACTCTGGAGAGCCACCCTCCGGGCTTGAAGAAGGGGGAAGTAGGGGTAATCAGAGTGGTTCCCCTAAAACCCCTAGTTATCGAGCGCACGGGTGATATCCCTCAGCTATCAAGATTCGCGATCAGGCATGGGGGGCAAACGATAGGAGCGGGGATATGCACGGATCTGGTGAGGAGAGAAGGCTAATGGTCCAGCTTTCTGTGGTGGCTAAGGTTCGGCTTTGCGCAGATAGCCCCTTAGGCCAATTTCCGTGCTCGGGGGCTCGAAGTCTCCCCAAGGGCCCGCAGCGGGCACCGGATGCGCATGCAGGGGGTTGAAACGGATACGAAAAACCTGGCGAACTTTTTCCGGTGTCGGCGGGCTTGAGTTTTGGGATCCATTTGACTTTTGCGGTATTTTTGTGCAAGCGTGAACTCCGAAAAACTATTTTTAGAATGAATTAACGTTTTAAGATGGTTTCGAAATCAGCGGTTTTGGTCATAGACATGCTCAATGATTTTGTGACGGGGAAATTCGGATTCGCAGGGGCTAGGAGGATAGTCCCTAACATCAAAGAGCTTCTAGAATTCGCTAAGAGAAAAAAAATACCGATCGCTTACGTGTGTGATTCCCATCCACCGAAGGATCCTGAGTTCAAGCTCTGGGGTCCGCATGCGGTGAAGGGGACGAAGGGTGCCGAAGTTATTCCAGAGCTCAGCCCCCGAGCTGGAGATTTGGTGGTAGAGAAGAGAACTTACAATGGTTTTTTCGGCACGGAGCTGGATGAGAAGCTGAGGAGAAGAAGGGTGAAGAATTTGATCCTTACGGGAGTGTTAACCGACGTGTGCGTTTTACACACGGCCGCAAATGCTTTTTTCTTGGGGTATGATGTAACGGTACTCGCCGACTGTGTGGCATCTCCAAACGAAAGGGCCCACCGCTTTTTCCTCGAATACATGAGACGAGTTTATGGGGTCAGGGTGATTGGCCTCAGAGAGCTGCTCGGGAGGTCATCGAAGTGAAACTCTTCCACATCGCTTCAGACGAAGATATCAAGATGGGGGAAACCACAGACGTGTATTTCAGACGCACTCGTCAAATCTTGGAAGCGAAGGGGCTTCACAGAAAGAGTGTTGTTGCGGAAGTGACGTGCAATGGACTCCCCGCTGGTTGGCCTTGGGGCGTCCTTTGTGGGATAGAAGAGGTAGCAAGACTCTTCGAGGGAAGAAAAGTCAATGTCTACTCGATGCCTGAGGGCACGATCTTCACCCCGATGGACGCTAGAGGCTTCAGGGTCCCAGTCATCATCATCGAAGGATCGTACGGAGAGTTCTGCGAGCTTGAGACTCCGATGTTGGGGTTCGCATGTCATTCTTCGGGTGTGGCCACGATGGCGGCTAGATTCAGAAAGATAGTTGGAAACAAAACTCTCATCGGGTTTGGAATAAGGAGAGTCCATCCGGCCCTTTCCCCCATGATCGATCGTGCATCTTATATCGGTGGCTTTGATGGAGTTTCAAGCCTAGCGGGGGCGAGGGCTATAGGAAAGGAGCCGATGGGAACGATGCCCCATGCGTTGATCATAGCCTTTGGCGATCAGGTTAAAGCTTGGAAGTCGTTCGATGAAGTGATATCCGAGGAGATCCCCCGAATAGCACTCGTTGACACGTATTTCGACGAGAAGATAGAGTCCATCATGGCAGCGGAAGCGCTTGGGAAGAAGCTGTTTGGGGTCAGGCTCGATACTCCAGGCTCAAGGAGAGGGGACTTCGCCACTTTGATACGAGAAGTCAGATGGGAACTCGATGTCCGGGGGTACCATCACGTCCGGATATTCGTTTCGGGTGGGATAAACGATGAGAACGTGAAAGAGCTATCCGAAGCTGGAGCGGACGGTTTTGGGATCGGGACCTCTTTGAGCAACGCCCCCACGGTTGATTTCGCAATGGATATCGTGGAGATGGATGGAAGGCCGGTTGCGAAGAGGGGCAAGCTTGGGGGGAAGAAGAGGGTCTGGAGATGCGATAAGTGCTTAGCAGACCTGGTGTTGCCTTGGAGGGAATCTAGACCGACGTGTCCGAAGTGTGGAGAAACGTGCTCTGAGGTGCTACACCCTCTGATAGAGAACGGAAAACTTGTGTCGGCTTTGCCTTCTGTAGATAAAATAAGGGAGAGGGTCCTGAACCAATTAAAAAAGCTCCCCTCCCTATAGATTTCATGGCTTGTTTCTATACCCCCCCAATTATTTAAACGCGGAAGAGAAGGGGGCAGATGTACCCCCCTTGCGGGAAAAGAGGTATTTCAGCGGTCGTTGGATTGATCATAGTCCTCGTTATCATGAGCTCGGCGGGAGCGGTGATCCTTCTCAGGGGGCCGGAAAGGGCGGTGCACTTGCTCGTTCTTTCGGTAGAGCCCACAGCGATTGTTGGAGAATCGAGCGAAATAACAGTGCTCGCGTATGATTCGGAAAACCGTCCCGTAAGCGGGCTGGAGATTTCACTCTTCGTGTTAGCTCTGGAGAACGGGTATGGCGGGGACTGTGAGTTCGAGTTACCCTTAGAGGATCTGGGAGGTGGGAGGTACACGGCGAGTTTTGTTTCTACTTGGGCGGGGGTTTATTATCTTTCTGCTGAGTGTGGGGATACGTCAGCTTCTGGTAGCATTGAATTCAAAACAGGTGCACCCGAGCGAATCGACCTCATTCGTTCGGAGTGGGATTCAGATGTTTTAGAGTTCGAATTTTATTTGAGTGATCGATACGGAAATGCTGTTGAAAATTTCACTCCGAGGGTTCTGAGTGATATGGCTAAGCTGGAGAATCTTGAGCGAAATCCCAACGGCTCTTGGACGGCGAGGCTCGCCCCGATAAGTTGGGGTGTGGAGAATGTAACCATAGTGGACAACTTGAGTGGGATTTCGGAGAATTTCGAAGTAGAATTCGGACCGTTGGATGTGGAAATCGAGCGAGAACTCTCCCCCCTGTCGATAGAATATGTGGAGGAAAATGGTTGGATCCACGCGATTTGGCCGGAAAATGACAATGCATGTTTGCTCAAGTTCAGTATCTTGTGGCCGGAGGGGAAATTTGTAAAATATGAGGCCACGCTCGAATACGATGAGTCCCTGTTGGAGATGATTGACGTTATGGATGGGAATCCGCTCGATGGGTTTGATGAACCGAGCATTCTAGCTTTAAGCGACAATTCTATAAAGCTCGTCGGCTCTGGCTCTGAGGAACCGGGCAGGATCTCGGTCTTCAACGTTTTGTTCGAGTACGAATTCGATGTTTACAACACCCGTGGAGAGAGCTCCCCCGAAGTCGTCGTTAAGGAACTGGTGCTGTATGAGGAGGAGAAAGAACCGGTCTATGTGAAGGATCACCTCGTTGATTACGAAACGGTCTTAGTGCCGATAGATATCCCCGCCCCCTTCGTTCCTCACATAACCGTGCTTAAGCCACTTAAGCGGATAATCGTCCCGGTAAAGAAGTGGGTCTTCAAGGAGTCTGGGATCAGTCCATCGGATGCGCATCGCGAATTCGAAAAAGCGGAGAAGGTTTACCACAAAGCTGCGAAAGCGTGCAAGCTCGATTATTGGATAATCTTTCTCGATGAGGTAAACGAGCTTCCAAAAGAAAAATGGGATGAATACGTGGGAGACGATGGAAAGCTCAACGCTTATGGCGAGTACAGGCGGATGCTGGATGATGGCTGGCCACACGACAAGTGGGTGAACGTATTCAACGTATTTCCATGTTGTTTGGTATCCCCCAAAAGCGGCAAGAACCTGATCGGTGTTCGTATCCGCTGGAAAACCGATGGCAAATCTGGAGTGTGGACTGACAAGAGCAAAGACATCCACGACCGCAACATCGCGCATGAATTCATGCACGTATTTAGCAATTCGAGAATCAAGGATTCCCCCGATAACGCCTCTCAAGCTCAGGGTGGGCGTGAGCCGAACAATATCATGCGATATTGTGGTGGGGGGAAGGAGATTTCGAGCGAGCAGGGAAAAATATTGAGCGAGGAGCTCGGTAAGAAAGCGGAGCTTTACGACGCGGACGGCAACGGAAAACCTGACGGATACGTCTACAGACCTTGAACGAATCGGCTGACCCGGTTAAAATTTTTTTGCCCCACGCTTCCCGTAGAGCCTTGCGGAAAAAGAAGATCCTCGACGAGCTCTTCGGGCTTTCGTTTTCTTCCACAATTTACCCCATAGGAAGCTTTGGTCCGTGCCCTATCCTAGGGTGTCAACTACCCCTCCCTAAAGGAAGGGGCTTGTCCCCGAGGTGGAACCGAAATGTCCCAAAAACCCCGGAACAATAGGCCGGTTGACGGCGGCCCTAGCGGCGATGTTGAGCGCCGCAACGTGGTCG
>JAPDJF010000020.1 GCA_029259185.1 Hadesarchaea archaeon | reverse complement strand
GTGGGGTTCAGCCTGACCAAGAGCGTCTGCTTCACGGTAGGGATTATTTCCTTCAATACATAAAAAGTTTTCACCAATTCCTCCCCGCCCTCTCGGACGGGGCCTCCTTGGTGGTGGTAAGGTGAAGCGTGTGAGAGGGCTTGAGGATCTATGGGAAAATGAATGGGAAACAATCCTAATGTATTGTGCATATGCACAATACATTAGGATGAGGGGATACGGTTGGGGGAAAAGAGGCAGTTAACATCTTGAGTAGGTTGTTTCAAGTCTAGATAGGCTCTTATGCTAAGTGGTTATACTATCTTGAGACGGGAGACCTACGCCGGGAAAAGGGAGCGCATCCAAGCGAAACTGCCGAGGGAGTCGAAATCGTTCAAACGGCTTATGGCGAAGTACGGCAGGAGGGAGAAGCGCAGGGTGGACGACGTACTCCATAAATCGAGTAAGAAAATAGCTTCACTCTGCGGAGATCAGAAACTAAAGCCCGTGCTCGAAAACCTGAAGCACGTGAGGAAATCGGTCAACCGGAAGTCCAAACGCTTCAACAGCCGCACCGGAAAGGTTCAGCCTGTTTCGGAAAGATCCAAGCGCTTGAAGCGGAGGCTGAACTCTTGGCCCTTCAGGCGCCTTCAGTTCCTGCTCGATTACAAGTTCAGGCTCAACGGGCTGGTGCCCGAGTACGTCAGTCCGCACGACACATCAAAGTGGTGCTCCAGATGCGGGGGCGAGATAGGTTCCCTGAAGGAGTGCCCTAGGTGCGGGTTGGATCGAGATGTGAACGCCTGCATAAATCTGCTGAGAAGAGCCAAGGATGAGGGGATCCCAGGCTACCCCGATAGCTCCGCGATGCATCCTGTGAGGCCGGGGTGTTCGAGCATAAGCGATGAGGTGAACCCGGCGGAGGGGAGCGGAGAAGTTTCAGGGTTTAAAGATTTGGAACCCGAAACAGCCTGATCTTGAGGAAAACACTCGAGTCCAAGCGCTCACCTAGGAAAATCTCTTTATTGATCTTTTCCGTCACATTAATCAGCTGGATATCAAAATTTCGTCAGATGAAACCGGATCTGGAGTTCGCGGCTGAACTCGCTACTCGAGCTGGAAAAGTGCTTGCTTCGAATTTTCGAAGAGACCCTGAATTGCTTAACCTCCGAAGAACCGCCAAGGGGATCACCACCCGCTATGATGAAGCATCGGACGAACTGATAGTCAACGCTATCTCGGAGGAGTACCCCTCTCACAACATCTGGACCGAGGAGACGGGAATCGTCGACAAAGGTTCTGAGTACACGTGGATAGCGGATCCCCTCGATGGAACGACAAACTTCGCCTCGGGCAATCCGCTCTTCTGTGTAACCATAGCCCTCCTCAAGAAAAAAGAGCCCGTGCTAGGGGTGACCTATGCTCCCGCGATCGGGGAGCTCTACACGGCCGAGAAGGGAAAAGGAGCATTCCTCAACGGGGAGCGTATTTCCGTCTCCACCACCGAAAGGTTGGAGGAATGCTACGTGTACTTCTGCGAGGGGGGAGATAGGAACAGGGTGAGAACAAGGAGGGTGAATTGCGCGATCTACCCCAGGGTGAAGGATCTCAGGAAGCTAGGATCCGCCGGCTTGGAGGCGGCTTGGGTGGCATGTGGGAGGGGAGACGCCTACGCCACCACCAAGATCGAACCCTGGGACATCGCGGCGAGTGTGCTGATCGTGGAAGAGGCAGGAGGGAAGGTCACGGACTTCAAGGGCAACACATGGAGAGCGGAACGGTCGGACATCGTCTTCTCAAACGGGAGGATCCACGAGCACATCCTAGAGATCGTCCGCGATCTGTGAGGTCGAAGAAAAACTCGAACCGCTAATTTCGTCTCTCAAGGCTCCTCCTGAGCTGGAGGATGGGGTTCGAACTCATGTCGACGCGGATCCACACGGATCTCTCACCGGCGATCAGGAGCGCTGCCGATTTCTCTCCTCGTAGGTCTCCCCCCGCCCTTGCCCCGGCCTCAAGTGCTCCAACCAGTTTCTCCTCGAAGCTAGAGCCTCCCACAAAAGCTTTGGCCATAGCCTCAAGCGTGGCTTCTCCTGAGATCATGTTTCCCGCACACACGAAATCCCTTCCAATGAGGTGTCCGCACCAAGCCGGACATTCGGATCCCGTGTGGGCGACGCGGTTTCCCTTCGCATCGATTATCACGACTTGCCTCAACTCCCTTTCCCGATCTCCCATCAGCATCAGCCTCAAGGCCTCCCGTGGAGTCATCCCTTCCTTCAAGAGATTCAAACCACGGGATCCGTACGAGGGATCAGTGTAACCCTGAGTGGCTATCGCTCCAACTCTCTCCTCCACCCAGGGGACCCGGTTCCCAATACCCACAGAGCCAGAAGCCACCGCAACGCCCAAGAGATTCCTCCTAGGATCCCGGGCCACGATTGAGAACGTCATCATCGAATTTCGGCGAACACTTTTAAACTCTACCGCCGGGAAGTCCCCTTCCGCAAGGGAAGGGATGAGAGGCGGAACGATATACAGTAGTTAGTAACCTATTGTGATGACGAAATACACCATCATAGTTGAAGATAGGTTGGGGGGGAGGAATTCAAGCGGATCATAACGAAGGACAAGACCATCAATGAAGCAATAGTGGAGCTGATAAAGAAAGAAGTGAGGCAAGCCCGTGCTTAGCCATAGGTTCCGCCTGTATCCTTCAAAGACAGCCGAGCGCGCTCTGGATCGACACATGGCACTTTGCAGGTGGCTCTACAACCGCCTGCCTCCGAACTCAATTTTGCGCATGAGAAGGGGATAAGGCTGAAGCGAACGGATACTCAGGCCCTCATCGTCGATTTGAAGCAGCGCGAGCTCCCGGAGCTTAACGAGGTGATCGAGGGAAAGGTGAAGGGGGTTATAGTCAAGCGCGAACGCTCGGGCAAGTGGTACGCGATATTTCAGGTGGAGGGGGAATTGGAACCCCTGCCGAAGACGGGCAAGGCGGTCGGGATCGACGTCGGGATCAGACACGCCTCTTGGGGAAAGTTCTTCCACGCGCTCGCCTACAAGGCTGCGAGCGCTGGTAGGCGGTTTGTGGAGGTGAACCCGAGGGGAACTTCGCAGATCCCTGAGGGATTCGATAGGGAGCTGGGACGGCCCGAGCGAACGCCTGCGGAGATTGGGCCTCTACCCCGCGTTCCGGCTTCGGCTGTGGTCGCAGGACATGTTCCGTCGCTGAGGCAGGAAGCCCCCTGCGAGAGCTGGGGGTAGTTCACATCCCTTTCGGGAATCTAGTGGTAGCGAGACCGTGTTGGGTTAAGTTTTTGGATCCTGAACGCTGTAGGGGGAGTTGATGCATGCACAGCTAGACGAGTGGCTGGGGCTGGAGCGTGTGGAAAAACCTTTCCCCGACGAAGTGAGTCTGGGATGCCTTCGCCCGTACGTGCGAGAGTGGTTCGAACGGAACTTCCGAGAACTCACCCCTCCCCAGCAGTACTCTTTCAAGCTCATCTCCGAGGGGAAGAACGTGATAATCACCGCCCCCACGGGTTCGGGGAAAACCTTGAGTGCATTCATGTCGATCCTGAGCGACCTCTTCGGACTCGGTGAGATAGGGGAACTCGCGGAGGGTGTCTATTGCATCTACGTCTCCCCCCTTAAAGCCCTCGACAACGACATAAAGAGGAACCTCCTCGTCCCTCTAAAGGAAATCAGGGAGATAGCACGAGAGCGGGGAGTCGAACTCCCTGAGGTAAGGATAGCTGTCCGAACCGGAGATGTCTCCCCCCACGAAAAGCAGAAGCAGCTCAAGTCACCTCCCCACATCTTGGTCACAACTCCCGAGAGCATAGCGGTACTCCTCAATGCCCCAAAGTTCGTCCGACACTTGAGGACGGTGCGCTGGGTGGTGGTAGACGAAATCCACGAACTTGCGAACGACAAACGTGGAGTTCACCTCGCCCTCTCGCTCGAGCGCCTGCGCGAGGAGGTTGGTACAGAGTTCCAGCGCGTGGGACTTGGGGCGACCTTACACCCCCTCGAGCGCGCAGCACGCTACCTCGTGGGGTACGACGGAGGGAGACCACGTAGCTGCTCGATCGTTGACGTCAGCTGGTACAAACCATTCGACCTGCAGGTGATGAGCCCCGTCAGAAACCTCGTGCAGACGAGTGCCGCAAGGTGTAACGCCGCTCTCTATCGAACCCTTGATGGGTTGATAAGCTCCCACCGCACGACCCTAGTCTTCACGAACACGCGCAGTGGCACCGAACGAGTGGTGTACCATCTCAAGGAAACTTGGCCCCACAAGTACAACGAGCATACCATAGGTGCCCACCACGGCTCGCTCTCCCGTGATATCCGCCTAGATGTCGAGAAACGTCTGAAGGATGGAACGCTGAAGGCCGTGATCTCCAGCACGAGTTTAGAGCTGGGCATAGACATAGGCCATGTGGATCTCGTGGTTCAGATAGGCTCACCAAAAAGCGTGACACGTGCGGTGCAACGCATAGGGAGGAGTGGCCACAGGTTTCGAGATGTGGCGAAGGGGAGGGTGATCGTGCTCGATAGGGATGATCTCGTGGAGTGCACGGTCATGCTGCGTTCCGCCATGCGCAGACAACTCGATGAGATAGACATGCCATCAAATTGTCTCGACATCCTAGCTCAACACGTTGTAGGGATGGCGCTCACGCGGAGGTGGAGGGTGGAAGAGGCTCTCAAGGTGATAAGACGCGCTTATCCCTACCGCGACCTCAGCGAGGAAGACTTCCGCTCCCTGCTCCGCTACCTCGCAGGACACTACACCTCACTAGAGGATCGTGCGGTCTACGGGAAGATCTGGTACGACGAGAGAGAGGAAACATTTGGAAGGAGGGGAAGATACACACGGATAATCTACTACCTCAACTTAGGTGCAATCCCTGACGAGGTGAAAATAGATGTCTACCGCCACCGCGACCGCCATTACATAGGGGGAATCGAAGAGGGGTTCTTGGAGCGCCTCCGCCCAGGTGACATCTTCGTACTCGGGGGGAAGATGTACCGCTTCAGATTTGCTCGTGGGATGAGGTGTTTCGTTGACGAGGCTCCAGCGGATGCCGTTCCCACCATTCCCGCGTGGTTCTCAGAGATGCTCCCGCTCAGTTTCGATCTCGCGCTCGAGGTTCAGAAGTTCCGAGATCGAGTGGGGCGAATGCTCAAACGTGGGAAGAACAAACGAAAAATCGTGGAGTGGTTGCTCAAGAACTATCCCGTGGACGAGAAGGCCGCCAATTCTCTCTATGAATACTTCCGTGAGCAGTACGAATTCACGGGTGGAATCCCTTCGAGCCGGGAGCTACTCATCGAGCATACCTCCGACCTCAAGGGGAGGAAGTACTACGTGTTTCACTCTCTCTTCGGAAGGCGCGTGAACGAGGCCCTCTCGAGGGCCGCAGGGATCATAGCCTCCGACATGCTCGGAGCGAATGTCGCTGTCATCCTAAGCGACAACGGCTTCGCAATGCTCCTGCCCGGAAGAAAGGAGCTGAACGTCGCCGAACTCGTCGGAAAACTCTCGGACTGCGACCTCAACCGACTCCTGAGGAAAAACATCCGCCGCACGGAACTCATGAAGCGTCGTTTCCGACACTGTGCTGCGCGCAGCTTCCTCGTGCTCCGGAACTACAAAGGATACAAGATAAGCGTAAGCAAACAACAGCTCAGCTCGCAGACCCTTTTGAACGTGGTCGAGGGGATAGACCCGGATTTCCCGATAATTAAGGAGACCTATCGGGAGATCCTGCGGGACACCATGGACGTCGAACGTGCTGAACTCGTGCTCAGGTGGTTGAGGGAAGGGAGGCTCAGGCCTAAAGTCATCTCAACGGAAGTTCCCAGCCCCTTTGCACACAACCTAATCCTCTTGGGTGATGCCGACGTGATCTTGATGGAAGACAGGAAAAAGCGTCTGCTCCAGCTCTACGAGGCCGTTATGAAACGCATCGGTAAGAGGACTGGGGAATAAAATGTTCTCCAGATACGCTGCGGTGGTCAAGAATCTGCGAGGGATCCTACTGTTCGACGCGGACGAAAAAGGGGTGAAAGGGCTTCTGGACTCAGTCGTGCGGAGGTTCAAGTACAGAAACGTCGGGGTTTCTCCCTCAATGCTCGACCGGAGGATGGACTGCTTCGAGGAACATCTGGGAGGCAAGCCTTTCGTCGAACTCGCGTACCCGGTGAAGGGGCTCATAAAACTCACTCGTCTGATAGAGTCCGAATTCGGTGTCGAACGCATCGTGGCGGAAGGGGTGGTACTCGCCTCTGTCCACGTGAGTCCTATCCTCGGCGTGGGGAAGAATGTAATCGACCTCCTAGAACCACTGGAGGTGGATCGCGTCGAATCAAGGGTCGAACTCAAGCCGCGAGACTTGAAGCTCCACATGCGTATAGCCGACTACAGTGTCCTTGACCTCTACCAATGGAGCGTCGAGGGGGCACGGAGATTGTGGCATGTGAGGGATCCACATGAGCTGGTGAGGGAGAGGAGGGAACGAATAGCGGGGGACAAGCGGAGGTACTGGAGGCTGCAAAGAGGGGACACATCGCCCTCTCCTTTCCTCCTCTACGTAGACCCCGTGCAGCGGGTCACCAGCAGCAAAAGCTTTCTGAAGAGACTCAGACGATTGCCTGAGGAAGAAACCGCCGCGGGGCTGGCGATCCTGACGGTGGTACTCTTGAGGTGAAGCATGAAGCTTTGGGAGAAGATCGAGATCATTACCCCTTACCCCGCGGCCTACATCCGAGAGCTGGACGCAATAGTGATCGCAGACCTGCACCTCGGGTATGAGGGGATCATGGCCGAGCAGGGAATCTTCGTCCCAAAGGTTCAGTTCGAGCAGGAAATGAGGACTCTGAAGTCGATCCTTGAGCAGAAGGATGCAAGCACGATCATCGTGTGTGGTGATGTAAAGCATGAATTCTCGGAGACCAGCTACCACGAGTTTGTCGAGGTCTCAGATTTCCTCGGATTCCTCGGAGAGAGGTTCGACGAAGTCCTCGTACTCAAAGGAAACCACGATAACTATCTGATCAGGATCACCCGGAAGCACGGGGCGAAGCTCTTCGACGAGCTGGAGATGGATGACTTTTATTTCCTGCACGGGCATCGTGCACCCCCAAGCTTGTCCAAGAGTAGGAGCGGGTATGTGGTCATGGGACATGAGCATCCTTCGATCGCACTTTTCGACGAGGTAGGAACGAAGGAGAAGGTAGACTGCTTCCTTTACGGGAGGATGAAAGACAAAAGGCTCTTGGTTCTCCCCGCCTTCTCCACCCTAGCAGGGGGAAGTGAAGTGAACCTGATACCCAGAGAGGAACTCCTCTCCCCCGTGTTGCGTGAGATGACAAACATTGACGAACTGAAAGCGGTGGGGATAAGCGTGGAAGTGGGATGTCTGCCCCTTCCGGAACTCTGGAAGCTGAAGGTCTGATCCCTCTAACCGAAAAGCTATATACACGCGTGACCTTTGGAACTCTTGAGGACTCGATGATCGACGTAATCGCTGGAATGATCTTCGTAGTAGGGCTGTTCCTCACCTCATGTTTGAGGATAGTCCGGGAATACGAGCGTGCGGTCAAATTCAGACTCGGCAGGTTCGTTGGGGTGAAAGGTCCGGGAATATTCTTGATCATCCCAGGTCTGGAGAAGTTCGTCAAAATAGACCTCCGTACTATAACCTTGGATGTACCGAAGCAACGGGTGATCACCAAAGATAACGTGAGCGTTGACGTTGATGCGGTCGTTTACATGCGGGTGGTGAACCCAGCGGACTCGGTGATGAAAGTGGAAGACTACATCATGGCCACAGGCCTTCTCGCACAGACGACGCTTCGCGACATCTTGGGGCAATCTGAACTCGACGAACTCCTGAGCAAGCGCGACGAGCTGAACGCTAAACTTCAACACCTCATCGATAGAGCGACCGACCCATGGGGGATAAAGGTTAGTGCCGTCACCATTCGAGATGTCAGCCTGCCTGAAGAGATGCTTAGGGCGATAGCCAAGCAGGCGGAAGCTGAGAGGGAGCGAAGGTCGAGAGTTATAATGGCCCAAGGCGAATTCGAAGCAGCAAAGCGCATGGCGGAGGCTGCGAAGGAATACCAACTGAACCCCGCCGCGCTGAGGCTCCGGGAACTTCAGACTCTTACCGAAATCGCGAGAGAGAAGAATATGATCGTGGTTAGTCCCACCCAGCTCGGTACCCAACTTGGTGAAGTCGTGGCACTATCCTCCACGGTGAGAAAGAGGTCCAAGAGCTGAAAGTCATTCCTTCCGATATTTCTCGACGATCAGTTTTATCCCCCGCACCTCTTTCACGATTACTTCTTCATCCTTTCGGAGGTGCTCTCCACAAATCGCTGTCCAGAGTTCACCATCGAGGCTGACGAGGCCTTCGGGAGCCAGCTCCGTGACGGTTTTGCCCACTTTCCCGACCAGCCCCTCTTTGCCCGTAACCGTGGGCCTCCTCACCGATCGTCTGATTAAGAAAAGGAGGACAGCCAAGATCAAGACCATGCCCAGGATCACACCTTTCATCACCGTACCAACGATCTCCATCCAAGGCTCCTTATCGACCATCATCAACCCTATCAGGAGGGCCACCACCCCCCCACTCCCGAAGACTCCGAACCCGGAAGTGAGGAGTTCGTACGCGAGCAGGATTATTCCCAAACCTATGAGCGCCACCCCTGTGTAGCTTATTCGGAGCACCCCCATTCCCCACAGGGAGAGTAATAGACATATCGCTCCACCCACCCCCGGAACCCCTACGCCAGGGGTGGTGATCTCCGCTATCAAGCCGAAGAGCCCGAGGATGAAGAGGATGAAGACAACTTGTGGATTACTGATGATACGCAAAAATTCACTGATCCAGCTCATTTTCATCTCCCTGACCTCTGCCCCACCGAGACCAAGATAGGTGAGGATCTCATTCACGTTCCCCGTCACGAGGTCTATCACTCCCTCCCTCATTGCCTCTTCTTCGTCCATCGTGCGATTGTTCTCGACGAAACTCCTCACGATCTCTGCTGGACGCCCCTTGCTTTTGGCGATCGATTCTATCCACTCCGCCATCGCCTGGGTAATCTTCGGATCTTCCGGTCTCGGTTGGGCTGCTCCTATCACCGTGTTGTTGTCCATCACTGCAACATCCGAGGCGAGTAGGATGAAGGTCCCCGCTGAGTAGGCCCATGCACCGGCGGGAGAGACCCAGACCACCACCCGCACCTCAGATCCCTGAATCCGCTTGACGATCCGTTCGGTCGCCGAAAGCAATCCTCCTGGGGTATCGATCCTTATCAACAACGGGACGTTATCCCCTTCAGCCCGCTCGACGGATTTCCCGATGAAATCCGCGATGCCCGCGTTGATATCACCCTTGACCCTGATGAGGTAAACGAAATTCTCTTGGGCTCTAGTGCCCTCCGCTAAAACCAAACCCGTGAGGAGCACCAAAAGTGTCAAAAGCGAGAGTCTAAGGGCTAAGCGGGTAGCCGTGCGCCCTTTCCCCATGTAACTCAGAGGCGAGTGTGCTGGAGGGTATGGAGGACTCGGACGCCCCGCATACCGATCCCGGAAGATCGCTCTTAAGGCTTTTTCCACTTCTCCCTTTGGTCTACCCTCTTTCATCCTTTTCCTCCCCATCTCGTAACCTCGGTTCAACACGTGAGGTGCATAGCGGCCACCACCCGCCTTGTCTTCGAAAACTCATTGTAGAGTTCGACCGCTTTTCCGGTTGGCTTGACCACGAGCTCGATACCCTCCGAACGAACGAACTCCGCCGTTTCCTCCGGAACTCGCATCATCCCCAACTCACCCGTACCCACGATCAGTACCTCAGGCCTAGCCTCAAGAACCCTTTTCAAATCCCTGACCGAAAGGCGATGCCCTTCTTCTCTCCACCACCCATCCTCAACGTGATCGGGGAAAATCAAGACATCCGAGGTATAGGTCCGTCCGTTTACCACTATTCTCCCGAAGCCGTAGGATTCTATCACTGCTCCCACCATCGAATTTATTTAGTTCCTCGATATTTTACTCGGTTCGTAGGCCAGAGAGGTGTCCCCCCAGCTCGTCTAAGTTTCTCGACCATGTGTGGACAGAGGAACACGTATTCTTCTTCCAAAAGTCCGGACATGCTCCGGTCGATCCGCGCAAGCCTGAACTCCAGCTCTCGGAGTCTCTTACGCGGGGCAAAAGAGAGCATGACCGCCGATGGAAGTCCGAGGCGCTGGCTAAGCGCGGGAAGCGGGCTTACCGCCCTGCATCAGGCCGAAAGCTTGGTGCACGATGAAGTTGCGGTTAGCTGCAACGGAGGCTACCCGGAAATCCCTGGTATCCGGGAGCTTCGCTTCCTGCGGAGCTTGAAAACCGACCTACCATGTCTTCAGGTGGAGATATGTTAGGTTTCGGTGACCAGGTGCGAGATTGAGATCAGGGTACGAAAGAAGTGCTCAGGAGAGCTCACCCGAAACCTCACCGAACGCGAGGTAATACGCTGCAAGCACGTTCTCCGCTGGCTTCCCACGGATCGACTCATCCTTACTTTCCGGGAGATCCAAGTAGCTGTAACCGAATGGGATGAACCCCACGATCCACTCCCTTTCAGCTATCGAGCGAAAAGCTGCCTCGTATATCCTAGCTTGCTCCTCCAGATCAAGGGTTATCGAGGGATCGTCCTCATCATGGGCTGAAATATATGGAAGCTGGTTCGCCCCACCGTCGATACTCGGATACGCGAACTGGGTGATCACCACGGGCTTCCCGTAAGTCTCGTAGATCTCTTTAACCTCCCCATCGAAGTAGGCGTCAAACGCAGCCTTCAGCTCGTCCACTGTTGCGTCCTTCCTAACCTCCAAGTCCTGCCAAACCGAAACCCCTATGAAGTCCAAGAGTTCGTAGTGCCTGTAGCCCGAGGGAGGGCCGTCGATCACGAGATATCCGCTAAACAGTTCGCGCATCTCGGTGATGATGCTCCGCATGTAATTATCGACCACCTCCTTCAGCGAGGGATCCTTATACTGGAAGAGAGTCACACCGTGGAGCTGGAGGACGCTCACTCCAAGCTCCTCAGCTATTTTGGCGTGATAAAGGAAGAATTTCCTCGCTTCCCGGTACCACCCATCATACCACTCCCGTGAGTGGAAATCCCAGTACGGAATGCCGGGGGTCATTTCATCATTCATGGTGAGCATGAGATACACCCGCTTTCCCTTCGCGGTCGCCAGCCTCGTCACTTCCCTTAGATCTTCAGTAGGCATCATCACCGACGGAGACCATATGCTTCGGTTCTGGAGCTTAGGCAGTGGACTCATCCGCCCCCAATCCCATACGGAAGCCAGTGCGACCCAATCGCAGTTGTTCGCATCCAAGCGATCGAGGCTACTCTTAAACAAAGAAAAGAAGGAAGGTGTCCAATAGTCTGGAAAAAGCACTCCTGTGATGAAGAAGTCTCTAGGTTTCACGTGCGTGAGCTCGAAGTCATACACGGGTGGATAATTTCCCCTCGGGAACCACCTCCACCTTTCAACCACATCCTCAACCACCACCCCATTGTCCGGGATGAACACGGATCTATAAGCTTGGAGGTTATCAGGCTGGAAGGCCTCGTTTCCCACGCCGCCCACGCCACCGCGCACGTATCTGTACTTCCAAGTCCACCCAGGGTGGGTAAAATAGGTGAAAGTCCACATGTTTTCCGACATCCTGTCCATTGGGAGGATCGGACCACCCACATCTATGAAGATCTCATCTTCAGGGGGTGTGTTCGTGGGGATGGTGACATTCAAAGTTACGGGTACCTCACCCTCAAGGCTCCAACTTTCGATGATCTCATTCCTAACCTCATCGACGCCGTCCACCACGAAGCTTCGTATTACCCGCCTTTGAGAGGCGACTTCGTCATTCAACCCCAGTGTGTACACATACTCCACATACGTCCCCTCGTGTAACTCAAGGGTCGTGGTGAGCCTACCATCCGGGAGCTTTTCCATACGAACCCATCTCGTTGGGTCTGGGGTGAGTCCGTTAAGTTGCCATCTCACCGAACCAAGCTGGTATAGGTTCCCGCTTATTTTGATGATCGCGTTCTTTGGAGTTTCGGCTGGAGGCTTCACGGTGAGAGTAACCATAACACCCTTCGCCGGTTCCAAGTCGAAGTTCACGTTTTCCCCGGCCGAGGTGAGGTAGATTTCCTTAGAGAGTGGCTTGTACTCCCCCAGTGTAGTGAAGACCGTGATCCTCTGCTTCCCAACTGGGACTCCCTCGATTTCAAAGCTCCCATCGTAGTTCGTGGCCGCGTGGAACCCATTCACGGAGACCGTCGCGCCTACGAGAGGAGACCCTCCACCGGTGACCGTACCGCGAAGCGTTGCGACTTCCCGCACGCACGGAACATCCTCCCACATCGCCACAACATCCTCCACCTCTGGATCCTCGCGGGAGACTAGCAAATACCTGAAGGAGATTCTCACATCCTCATCGAATCTCTCCTTCGTCGACGGGTTTCCCCTGTCATAGAAATAACGGATCAGCGCGCCCTCGGTAAGGGTTAGGGTAGTCGTCCACTCGTTCGGTCTCGCTTCTACCATCTTCACGCGCTTCACTTCATCACCCCTAAACGAAATCACCACCAAATACACGCTCGATCCGGGTGTGTTCTCGGGCACTCGCACACTAAAGCTCACATCCACTACCCCTCCCTCCATCCTCCCTCCTTCCTCAACACGCCTTTCCCGCTCTTCCCGACCCCGGAGGAACATCCCCCCAACTACGGCTACGACACAGATGAGGAGTACCAGAGCAACCTTCACGGCGGTGTGCACGTTCGGATGTTCTCTTAAGCGGTTAAAAAGGATACAACCCTGGGGTGAGAAAAGAAATTGATACAAGGAAACATTTATTGAGCGTGGATAAATGGGGAAGGAAATGAGGACCAGAAAACTGGAGGATGTCCCCGGGATGGGGAGGAACCAGACCAGTGGGCACGAACCGGAGAGCCTGCAGGAGGGACTGGATGAACTTGGAGGACACGCTTGAGCGGTATTCCTCCATCGTGGAGAACGAATTGGGAAAATATTTTGAATCCCTGAGGCTCGAGGCTGGAGGCTACCATCCATCGATCTTGGAGAGTTATAAGAGACTCGAGGAATACGTACGGAGGAAGGGAAAGAGGCTGGCCTCTTGTAGCACCCTCCTCACCTACGAGGGGTATGGGGGGAAGATCGACGAGAAGATCCTCCGGGTAGCCGTCGGAGTGGAGATATACAGACACTCCATCCTCATCCACGACGACTTGGCTGATAAGGATGAAACTCGGAGAGGGGGCAAATCGCTTCACGTGATGTTCTCTGAGGTCCACGGAGTGAGGCTCGGAGAGGGTCTGTCTATGTTCATCGGCGATATAGCCTACGCCCTCTCGCTGGAGGCCGTGCTCACCTCCGGTTTCGAGAAAGAAAGATTGCTCCGTGTTGTGAACCTTTTCACAGAAAGCTACCGGAGGGTCAACGAGAGCCAAATTCTCGATTTACTCTTCGAGCGAGAGGAACCGAGTGTCGAGGAATGGTACACCATGGCTTCGAAAAGAGCCACCTCCCTATTTACGACAACTATGGTAACGGGTGCTATCCTCGGGGGTGCACCGGAGGAAGACATAGAGGTTTTGAGGAGTGCCGCTACACACATCGGTTACGCGTTCGACATTCAAGACGATATTATAGACACCTTCGCCACGGAACAGCAGTATGGAAGGTGCCCGGGCGGTGATCTACGTAAGGGCAAAAAACCGCTCCACGTGGTGCTGATGTTAGAGCTAGGGGGAGATGAGGACCTGAAGATCTTCCGGAAGCTCTCAGGAAAAGGTGTGCTGAATGGAGAAGAACTTGAAATCCTTAAGGAAATGCTGAGGAGGAGTGGTGCGCTGGATGCTGCGAAGGCGGAGTCGATAAAGCACGCGAGGAAAGCAAAGGACTTCATCGCGAAGACGAAGATGAAGGAGAAAAGCAAAAAATTCTTCGAAGACTTCACAGACTACATCACCCAGAGCTTGGAGTGGTACCGATAGCCAGCCGTGTATACTCGCCCGAAAATCCTCAACTCTTAGAGGGATTCACCACCCGAACAGTGTGGCCCGGAGGAACCGTCTTGACCGTTCCCCACACCTCCACCTGTACCCTTCTAGGGCCCGAGTTGAACACGCGCGTATATTTCTTGGAAACCCAGAGCTTCAAGTGATTCCCTTTCCATCTCAGGCCGAGCCTCACGCTCCTCCACGCCTTTGGGAGAGATGGATCCAAGACCATGTGATCCCCTCGGACGTGAACTCCCATGAAACCGTTGACCACAAGCATCCAAACTCCTCCTATCATAGCCCCGTGGATTCCGTCCCCCGTATTGCCGTAGTAATCCTCCAAGTCGGCATTCGAAGCCAGCCTAAAATAACGGTACGCTTTTTCCGTACGTCCAATCCGGGCGGCGAGGAGACCGAAGACGGGCGGGCTCAGTGATGACCTATGGGTACACCTTCTCTCATAATACTCAAAATTCTTTATCTTGACCTCTTCTGAGAAGTCCTCAGGAAAGAGGGTCAAAAGCAACGCAACATCCGCCTGCTTAGTCAGTTGGGTATGGGATTCCTCAAGTTCCTCGGGGCGGGGGAGAGATACCTTACCGTCCACATCACCGACCATCGCATCTTCGAGTCCGAAGTAGCCCTCGAATTGCTCGATAAGTCCATCCTCTCGCTGGAGGAACTTCATCCTGGAAGCTATCTCCTCGAATCTCTCGAATTCTCTATCCCCAATACCCATTCGTTTTTCCAACCTCTTCATCTCTCTCGGATACTCCTGAGACAGTCTCTGCCGGAGTTCCCGCGCGTAGAGTAGGCACCATCTCGCTAGATGGTTCGTGTAGGAGTTGTTGTCAACACCGGTCTGGAATTCATTCGGTCCGATCACGTTCTTTATCTCGAAAAGACCCGTTTCCGAATCAAATACAACTCTGCTCTCCCAGAAGCGTGCGACTTCAAAAACCATTTCCGCCCCATACTTCAGCATGAAATCGTCATCACCGGTGATCGTGTAATACCTCCCCACCGCGTATGCCACATCACCTGCGATGTGATGCTCCCTCTCGTGGGTATAGACCCTGACCCGTTTGCCTCTTCGATCCATGAGATATCTCGGGGTAACTTCTTCCCCCGTATCAGCGGACTCCCAAGGAAAGAGGGCCCCGCGATAACCTAGGGCTCTCGCTTTCTCCCGTGCAGGTTGAAGCCTCCTGTATCTGTACATCAGCATGTTTCGGGCTATCCGGGGCAATGTGTGGGCGAAGAAAGGCAGCATGTATATCTCCGCATCCCAGAAGATATGCCCCCCGTAACCTTCCCCACTCAGGGTCTTAGCGGGAATGCTCCACTCATACCTCTCGCTCCCGGCGATAAGCAAGTGAAAAATACAGAATCTCAGAGCCCTTTGGTCCTCGGGATTCCCGGAGAGCCTCACGTCGGCCTCCAACCAACGTTTCCCCCACTTTTCCGCGTGCTCTTCGAAAGCCGAATCGAAAAATCGCTCTGTGGGACGGGGGAGGGTCCCATCCCCACCCTTGGAAACACGAAACACCTTACGGAAGGTTAGGGTTATCCCTCTTCCAACTTTTCCCTCCCAGCGGTGGACGACCGAACTCCTCCTATCCTCAACGTTCCCCGGATACATCCTAGACGTGTGCACGATCTTCACCCCGCGATCTAGTGTCCTCACGATCACGCGCCCGAGCCCGTCTCTCTTCGTTTCCACGCGTATCACCCTGTAATGCCTCACAGGATCTCTACCAGTTCGGGAGGCGTTAGCTACGCCGGTATCCAGCGCGCTTTCGACCCGCACGGTTGCTTCCCCATCCAGCGGCTTTATTCCCACCCTCATCACGCCCAAGCTCTCATCTGCTAGGCTGATGAACCTCTCGGAGGAATACAGGTACCTCTTTCCCTTCCGATCGCAGAAAATGGTTCTTCGTTTGAGGACGGCCCTACGCATGTCCAACTGACGCTCATGTCGCAGCGCACGCTGAATCTCCAAGGGAGCCCCATCTACGTACACCCGAAAGTGGACCGGATTGGGAAGGTTCACCAGCTCAAAGGTCTCTGCTTCGGATCTATCGTAAACTCCTGCTAGGTAGGTTCCGGGATGGCAACCTGGGGGGATCTCTTCAAGTACCCCCCTGCTTCCTAAGAACCCATTTCCTAACGCGAAAAGAGTTTCGTAGACTTTTTGTCTTGCTGGATCGAAGCGGTTCTCACCGATGAACCACGTCGAGTGCTCCATGGCTCCTCTCCGACGATTCGATGATATACCTCCTCATACTTTTTAACCATTACCTCCTTGCTGAACTCCTCCACCACCCGCTCTCTGCATTTCCTCGAGTCGATGTCATGGACATCCTTCATCCGTTTCACGAACTCCTCAAAACCGTTAACGACGAACCCCACCTCCCCATTCTTCACTATCTCAGGGGCCGCCCCGCGGTTGAATGCTACTACTGGTGTTCCACAAGCGAGGGCCTCGACCATCACTATCCCGAACGGCTCATCCCACTGAAGGGGGACTAACAAAGCTGAGGCATGAGCGAGCAGTTCTTTCTTCCGCTGGTTACTTACCTCACCTTCAAAGATTATTTGTTTTCCATCCACATACGGTTTAATTTCTCTCTCAAAGTATTCCCACTCGGCCCTTTCATTCAGCTTCCCAACGAGCACTAACCTGCCATCGATCCTCCTCACCGCCTCACATGCTAGGTGTGCTCCCTTCTCAGGACAGAACCTCCCCAGATAGAGGAAGAAATCCTCTTTCTCCTCTCGATACGGAAACTCGCGAACATCAACGGCGTTGTGGACTGTCCCCACACAGTTCGGCAGACCTACGAGAAGTGCTCGCTGCCAGTTGCTTATGGTGACGAGAAATATGTTCGCGAGCTTGGAGAGCGTACGGTAAAATGCCTCGTTCCGCTCGTCCACCACACCATGGATGGTATGGACGGTAGGGATCCGTGTGAAAGCTGCACAGGCCAAGCCTTCCCCCCATGTGTGATCATGCACTACGTCAAATCCTTCAAGCGATATCTCCTTGTATGCGGCGATCGAGTGAAGCACACCTTCTCTGAATATGTCTATTCTCGAACCGTCTAGGGTCGAGAGCCTCCCTTCCTCGAATATTCCCCTTACTTTACCTTTGCTCCTTGAACTCCGCACAGTGTACACGGTGACGTCATGCCCCCTCTCCACTAGCCCATCAGCGAGCAATGCGACCTCGTACTCGATGCCACCATATCTCACCGGAGGTACCCTCACCCACGGGGGAACCACCAAAGCAACCCGCATGGAACCACCTCCTAGTCCAGAGGCGGCTCTAGAGAAGTTTCCAATAGATTAATTGTTTTCGGCTAGATTTAAAATTTTTGAGCAGGGGGACGGGGAGAACGGGATTCCATCCAGAGTCAACCGAACACTAGGGCTGCCACCGTTCCAACGAGTAAGCCGTAGACCAGATTGAACGCTTTCACTATCGCCGAGTCTCGCATAGTGTAAGAAAGCAGCGGGAGCATGCCATGTCCGTCTTGGACCACTGAGCTCGTCAACAACACGGAGAATGGAATAGTTCCATCTGCGAAGAGAAGCACGAACGGGATGTGGGGCCCGGAGCCAGGCACCAACCCAACCACAGCGGCTGAGAAAATCAGCATAGGTGTAGGGAGATGCGAGATGGTGGACTCCAAGTTCGGGATGAGATGGATCACGAGCAGAGCCCCGAAAACCCAAGCGAAGAGTTTAGGGAGGTGTTGCTTGATGATGTGTTCGAAAACGTGCTCTTTCATGAAGTGGCGATGTCTGGCGCGCGCGCGTTCGAGACGATGGACTTCGATCACGCACTCTTTGTCTTTGGTTATCCCGAATCTCCGAACGATCGAGTCCATCAAGAAACCACCCAAGACCCCGAGCACAAACAACAGGATAAATAGTACCAGCGCAACCAGAGGAAACTTCGCTAACATCACGAACGCTTCGTCTCCCGAGGTGGAGATCATACAAGCTGTTATCGCCCCCATGCTCAGGAATCCATGCACGTAGAGCGAAACGCAGGCAAAAGCCCCAACACAACCTGGAGTAGCCCCTAGGAAAGAGGCGAGGAGATACTGCCTCAGCGGCTCCCGGGTCATCCATCTGCTCACGCGCCTCTGAGTCCGGAGTTCGAAGTACTCGATCACCGTCATCAGAACAAACACCATGGCTAGGATCTGAACGGTTTCGCACAGGGCTTCGGCTATCACTCACTTCACCTCTCACACTTGGGATTTGGAAAGATCGTTTTGTTACAAGGGCAGAGGCGGGGGTGTCCGTAGACTCGACATATGGAGTTGATGAGTTCCTCGGAGACGTGGTAATCCAGCCTAGAGGCCTCTTGGCAGGCTCTCTCCTTATCATGCCCCAAGAATTTCGTCAGGAAGACTTCAAGGATTCGGTGGTTCCTCAAGAGCCTCTGAGCTAGCGTAACACCTTCGGGAGTGAGTTCAACCCCCCGATACCGGTGGTAAACAACGAGCTTTTTCCTAGAGAGGTTCTGGAGAGCCTCTGTTACGCTGGCTGGCTGGATCCCGAAGAACTTGGCTAAAGAGGTTGTCTTCACTCTCCTGGACTCCTCATGCTGCTGTCTGTAGATAAGCTTGAGGTACCTAGCCTCATTCTCGGTTACAGTCAATTCCCCCATCTTAAAATTTAGGTAATCCCTAAAATTTAACTGATGCGGGCGGGAGGTTCCCTTCCGAAAGGGAGGGGATGAGAGCCCGCAATCTTTGTCGGGGACGCCTCTGGGACAGAGGTCTCCGTAAAGGGATCCCGTGCTGGAGTTCCCCAAGCTGTGAAGGTGCGGTCGGAGGAGTCCCTTCCGTGAGGGAGGGTAGTTCACAAAATCCATCGGTTCACAAGGGGAAACCGACTTCAGATCCTATTTCAAAAATCGCTTTATCTCATCCACGGTCGGAACCCTTCCCGCCACTTTAACCTTCCCATTCACCACCAGTGCAGGTGTTGAAACTATTCCCCTCCTCGCTATCTCGACAGCATCGTATACGTGGGAGACTTCCGCCTTTATCCCCAGCTCTTTCACAGCTTTCCTAGCGTTTTCCTCCACTTTCCTGCACTTGGGACAGCCCATTCCTAACACCTCTATTTTCATGTTCTCACCTCCGGTCTGTACTTCCTAAAGTGCTTGACTATGCTCTTCCCAAAAGGGGTGAGAGAATATATGAAGTAATTCCCCAAACGCTCGGAACGCACGAGCCCACCTCTCTTGAGTTTGGAGAGATGGTACGAGCATCTAGGGTAGGAGCTCCCAATTACCCTCCTCAACATACAAACGCACATCCGCTGGCGTGCCAGTGCATAAAGGATCTTCACCCGTTGGGGATCCGAGAGGGTGTCTATGACCTTGGTCACCACCCTCATCTCATCCCGAGGAAGCCCCTGGACGATCTGCTCGAACCCTCCTTTTTCTTCGACTTCCACTCGGATCTCTTCGGGAATCACGAATCTCCTTTTCAGCCTCACCACCTACAATCCCACCCCCAGTGCTAAGTAACACAAACCAGACATTATCGCCATGATTATTGCAAGAGACGCATACGTACCGACGACTCTCCACCCCACGATACGTGAAACCCCCAGCATGGAAGGAACGGAGGCCATGGGAGCGCCTATCAGGAAAGCCAAAGCGGCAGCGGGAGCCATCCCCAAGTTTAAGAGGGACTTGGTGAAAAATACCTCTACTAGCGTCGGTGTGTAGGTGGGAACTCCTAAGACTCCCCCCAACACCACACCCTTGATCCCAGTCAACCACTTCGCCACCACATCCTCGGGAAGGTAAGCCTCGATGTAAGAGACGAAGAATACTCCAACCAGCAAGTAGGGAACGACCCGCTTGACGAGATCCCAAGCCACCCTCCCCGCTTCCCAGCATTTCTCGTCGAACCCCATCCGTTCGATTTCCACCGCCCGCTCAGAGGCCGTCCTCCCGAACTTTTCCTCCACACTCCGACCCCATGAGGTTCGGGCCACCGCCGCCCCGATGATAATTGCACCAATGAATGAAAACATGAATCTCGCGAGTGCGAGCTTGGCGGATATTATTTCGGAGGTGAAGACCAACGCCATAACGTTCGCAGCGGGTGCCATCAGTAAGAAAGATATTGCAGGACCCACACCCGCTCCCGCCATCATTATCCCTCCAAAGATTGGTATCATAGCACACGAACAAACGGTGAATACGGGTGCCAAAACGGCGGCAAAAAAATAGTTCTCTATCCTTTTGCTTGAGAAATACCGCATCATTCTCTCCCTTGGGATGAAGGCCGAGAAGAATCCTCCGAGCATGAAAGCAAAAAGCAATGCGCCCCACGCACGAGTTGCGTAGCTGAAGATGTAAACGAAAGGGATCTCCCACACAGGGTACCCGTCCAACTTTCCATACGCAAAGACAGGTGTTAGGGGGGAACCCGTGACCTTGGGGTACACGATGGTGATGAGTCCAAAAAACATCAGACCAAATGTTAAAAGCCCTTTTCTCATTCTAGTATTTAAAAAATTTTTGAAATATTTAAATTTTTCCTTAACCGGATTCTCCTCAAGATTATTGAGCTTTGATGAATTTAAGAAATCTGCGCATAGAGAAATTCAATCATAAAGGGCCGAAACGTCTTTCATAACATTGTGCTTTTTTGTCCGGTAATCCCTTTCGAGGACTTAAGCGTGATCCCACTCGGTTTGAACTCAATGCAGAGCGCAGTCCCTTTCCGAAATGGAGGGGTTAGCGAGGCGGATATATTTACGGAGAAACAACAAACCAATGGCCGGTTAGGTTCCGAAGGAGATCAACATGCCCCTCTCGCACGGGGCGTGGGCTTCGGAGAACGCCACCCAGCAGGCGTCAAACTCGCTTGGCGGTCAACTCTCCGAAATAGAAGTGCATCGGGCGAAAGCCGCAAGGCTGGTCGGAACCTGACTGAGGCGGCTCGGTATATCCGAACCGCCGGGGGCGCTACCGTGAGCACCCACGGTGGAGTGACCGCGCCCGAAAGTCCTGCCGGCAATGGCGTGCAGAGGACAACCGGAAGCCCCCTGCGAAAGCGAGGGGAGGAGGTCACGAGTCAATTTAACTTTTGCGGTGTAAAGCCCCTCCACATGAAGGGTTTTTATACGATGCGATGAAAGAGAGATAGGATATACTGGGTTTCTGAGCCTCGAGCCAGTGACCCATTGGAGAAACGAAACGTTTCTTCTGGTATATCCAAAAAGAGAGAAGGAGGTTAGCGAGAATGAGAAGCAGAGGTTCCTACCGGGGCTTCAGGCCGAGGCAAATGCACAAGGCTATATGTTCCGACTGCGGGAAAGAGTGCGAAGTCCCCTTCAGGCCGACCGAAGGCAGGCCTGTGTACTGTAGAGAGTGTTGGGAACGTCACAGGAAACGGTACTAACACCCCACCGTCACCATCCGAATTATCTTCCCAATTTTGGAGAATCTTCGATCACATCAGACCGAACAGGAGCATCAACGCTATCACGAACAATGCCACCAGAACCATCTTCAACCCGCCGACCAAAATCCTCGTACCCGAAAGCTTCCCCAAAAAACATCCGAGCACGAATAGGAGGGAGACTGCCAAGATCACCGAGATGTAAAACGCCAGCGTGGCACCTATGATCGATGAGAAGAAAAACGGGGAGATGATTATGATCACCGAGACCAAAGGGGAGAGCCCATCCACCAATGCGATGAACAATGGCACCTTAGTGGAAGCATCGTGGATCATAGACTTGTCAAGTTTCTTCAGTATCGCGCCCTCGAACTCCCTGACCTCTCTCTCACGCTCAGCCTTCTCCGCGAGATAACATCCGAAGAAACCCGAGATGAACATGGCCACCGCTCCCGCCATCGTGATGTGGATGATCGAGGAGGCATCCAGTACACCCGCCGCACGGGACCCGAATAGTACACCAAGCACGATGAGAATCCCATCGAAACTGTTCACCACCCAATACCTCCGGAGGATCTGCTCCGCCCGCAAGAGCGAGAGGTAACTCCTGATCTTCTCGAACATTTCAATCCTTTTCAGTCACTACCTGATCGACGGAGTGGATGGTTCCTCCCATTCCCTCTATTTTCTTCCTCAGGAGTTCGAGGTTTATGTTCGCACCCTCCACTGTGGCCTTCACCGTCTCGGTTTTTCGATCCATCTCTTGGACTAGGAGATCTACCCTTCGGATGTTGTCGAGTCCGTTCAGTTCTCTGGCGAATTCCACCAGTGGCATGTCCAGGAGTTTCAGGATGTCTAGAACTACTTTCTTGACCTTAGTCCTATCTTCGCTCTTTTCCCCCATGAAACCTCGGCCTTTAATTTATTGCTTGGAATCCTTTTATCTTTTTACCCTTTTTATGCGGGTTGGGTAGTCCACCTCACTTCACGATCCTCCCGGTTTTCATGTACCAGAGGTATAAGTCCAATTCGGCTAAATTCAGCCCCAGCTTTTCCCCGATCTTCCTCAACGAGTTCTCGATCTCGAGGTACCTTCGTTTCCTCAAGGGGCCACATCTATCGATGACGCCATACTCCCTTAGCAAGTCAAGCACGTGAAAATCCAAAATCGCAAAGTCTGTAAACCCCATGTTTCTCAAGAAGTGACTCGCCTCTTTGTACCCGAGTCCCCTCACGTTTTTGACCAACCATTCCCTCCGCTCCTCACCCCTCAGGTCGCCGAGCGTCTTTCCCAGCGAATCCACGTATTTCCTAGCCTCAACGATATATTCGGCTCTGACATTGGGATATCGGTGGCCGAGTTTTTTCAACTTCTCAGCGAGTTCCGCTACCCCTAGGGTCAAAAATCCTTGACCCACCTCCCGCTGGATTTCTGCGCTCCTTTCAGCGCTGAAGTTCGCTGTCAAGATGCAGAAACAGAGCTCCTTGAAAATTTCTTCATTACTCCCCCTTCTGAGTCTCTTGAACTCTTTCAAGCGGGAATCCACGGCTCTTTTCACCTCTCCCTTCATCAACCCTCTGAGGGATCTCAACAACGTCTCAACCCTGGATTCCACGACATCTTTACCCGACCTCGTTCTATCCCTCACCCCAACGAGGAACAAAATCTTTTTCCACCTCCTACCAACGCACGCCGATAACTCGAGAATCGAGCCAGCTCTCCATACTCAGACGTCCGTCTTCGGGACTGGGATCAGTTTCACGCCAGACTCCATCCATTGGAACGATCCGAGTGAAGATTCGCAAATCCTCTAACCAGACTTCCATAGCCCGTGAACGCTACAATACTCTCTCGCCAAAAATTTCTCCGCTTTTATATCGAACCCTGCCTCCGGCACCTCACCCGGCTTTAGGAACTTCATGTAAATTTTTCCATCAGCGCTCAACTCGATCCACTCGATGTAATGCTTCTCCTCCATCGGATGGGGGATCGAACCGACTTTGACCCTCACACCTGTATCTGTTTTCTCGATCACCGGAACATGCTTTTCAAGAGCTAGATCTCCCGTTTTCTCCTCCAGGAGTTCCATGGGTTGTCCACAACAGACGAGTTCCCCATTCCCCGCTCTCATGACCATTACGATGTTTCCACACACGTTACACCTGTAGACTTGCCACTTCTTCGTCAACCCTTTCCCTCCACATCCTCCTAATATTGCTCGAACCTGGGCTGAAAATAACTCTTGGGATGATCACAGGAAGGACATCTCTCGGGTGGCTCTCTCCCGAAGTGGACATACCCACATTCCCTGCACACCCACCATACTTCCTTCTCCTTTCTGAAAACTGTTCCAGCCTCGATCTCCTTCAACAATTTCTTGTATCTTTCCTCATGGTGCTCCTCAGCTCTGGCTATGGCTCTCAACCTGTCCGCGATCTCTTTTAGACCCTCTCTCTCGGCTACGTCCGCAAACCGGGGATACAACTGGGTGTGCTCGTGATTTTCTCCGGCTATCGCGGCCTTCAAGTTTTCGGCCGTAGTGGAGAGTGTCAACAGAGCTTCCGCTTCAACCTTCACCGCGTTCACCTTTCCTTTCGTGAGCTCGTTTATGAGTTTGAACAGCGTGCTAGCATGCTCCCTCTCGTTCTCTGCCGTCATGGAGAAGATCTCCGCTATCTGCTCGTAACCCTCCTTCTTGGCCACCTTCGCGTAGAGGGTGTAACGGTTTCTGGCTTGGCTTTCGTCTATGAAGGCCTTGACCAAATTCTTGATTGTTTCCTCCAAAGATACACTCAAATACGTGACCTTTCACATTTTTAAAACTTCGCTCCGAGTTAGATGATGTCTCCTCCGCCTGAAGTGGCTTGGTTGGCCCCCATTGTTCTTCCATTCCTGATAGGCTTGGTCTTTGGTGCGATAGTGAAACGTACGGCCAAGTTGACCCTCCTCTTGATGATGCTTGTGGTCTTACTCACGGTCACAGGTTCTCTGAGCATTTCTTTCAGCGACCTGTACGAGAAAGCGATGGATTTTCTCCCAAACATCTTGGACACGGGGGAGGCCTTGAAAGACATCATTCCATACAGCTCGGTGAGCTTCATCGTGGGTATGTTGCTCGGCATGTGGAAATAAGCCGGACGAAAGAATTTAACTCCACCGCCGGGAAGTCCCCTTCCGCAAGGGAGGAGATGAGAGGTGGAGCGCATATATAGTAGTTTGTAGTAACCTATTGTGATGACGAAATACACCATCACAGTTGAAGATAGGTTTG